>JABDKT010000092.1 GCA_013002065.1 Flavobacteriaceae bacterium | reverse complement strand
CAACAAATGTATGTGCATGCTTTCACAGACGGTAGAGACGTTGATCCAAAATCTGGGGTGGATTTTATTGCTGAAATAGAAAGTCATTTGGAAAATTCGTCGGGGAAATTAGCCTCTGTCATTGGACGTTATAATGCCATGGATAGAGATAAACGATGGGAAAGAGTAAAGAAAGCCTATGATCTGTTAGTGAATGGTAAAGGTGAAGCTTCAGAAAATGCTCAAGAAACTATGCGAATTAGCTATGAAAAGGGGATTACAGATGAATTTATCGAGCCCATAGTGATAACAGAAAACGGAGCTCCGGTAGCTAAAATTTCCGAAGAAGATGTGATCATCTTTTTTAATTTCAGAACCGATAGAGGAAGACAACTAACTCAAGCATTATCGGAACGCGATTTTGACGAATACGATATGAAGAAACTTTCTTTGTATTATGTTACACTAACCAATTACGACGATACTTTTGAAAATATTCATGTGGTTTATGACAAAGAGAATATTAAAGACACCCTTGGCGAAATATTAGCAAATCACGGTAAAAAGCAGATTCGAATTGCCGAAACTGAAAAGTACCCGCACGTTACTTTCTTTTTTAATGGGGGTCGTGAAGAACCCTTTGAAGGTGAAAAGAGAATTCTTTGTCCGTCGCCAAAGGTAGCTACCTACGACCTTAAGCCCGAAATGAGCGCTTTCGAAATACGGGATAAAATTATTCCTGAAATAGAAAATGAAACAGCCGATTTCATTTGTTTAAACTTCGCGAATCCAGATATGGTAGGCCACACTGGAGTTATTGAGGCGGCTATGAAAGCTTGTGAAACGGTGGACACTTGCACAAAGGACATCGTTGAAGTGGCGCTCGCTCATAATTATTCAACCATTATCATCGCCGATCACGGGAATAGTGAAACTATGATCAACCCGGATGGGAGTCCGAATACGGCTCATACCACGAATCCGGTACCTCTAATTTTAGTGGATAAGGATATTAAGTTTATCAAAAATGGAGTTTTAGGAGACATCGCACCTACCATTTTAAAGATCTTAAATATTGAAAAACCGGCTGCGATGACCCAAGAATCTTTGATTTAAAACTACCTCATGAAAAAATTATTTTTGCTTTCCGTTCTCATACTTGTCGTTTCTTGTAAGTCGAACACAAAAGAACAATCCACAGATACAGAGATTTCGGAAGAGATCTCGGCCGAAGAATTTAATCAACTCGTACCCGATGAAGAGGACGGAGGAGAAATGTATCTAGGAAAAATTACACGCGAAGGCTTAAATCAAGAACCCTACAGTGATTGGTTTAACGAAAATTATGCGGGACATAATTTGGACACAACTTTGATCGATTCTATAAAAGCACAACCGCGCAATTGGAACGTAAAAGTGTTTATGGGAAGTTGGTGCGAGGACAGCCAGAGAGAAGTTCCCGCCCTATTCAAAATTTTGGATGAAATTGGTTATGCGGAAGGGAATGTCGAATTGATTGCCATGGATCATGACAAGAAAACTCCTTTTGGTTTTGAGGAAGGTCTCAACATTGAGTACGTGCCAACGATTATTATTATGAATGACGATGGTGAAATGAATCGCATCGTCGAATATCCCATTGGGATGTTAGAACAGGACATTTTAATGATTCTCAAAGGTGAGAATTACACACACGCTTATTCCGAATAAACTTTATTAACGCAATATTTCTTCGTAATTTTGCTGTTTATATTGACGCATGATTAATGAAACTATAACCATTGCGGTAGATTTTGACGGCACTATAGTTGAAGATGAATACCCTCGAATAGGAAAGCCCCAACTTTTTGCATTCGAAACCATGAAAAAACTTCAGGAAAAGGGCCATAGGCTAATACTTTGGACCTATCGAAATGGTAATGAGCTTAAAGAGGCAGTAGAGTTTTGTAAAGAGAACGGAATTCACTTTTATGCCGTTAATAAAAGTTTTCCGGAAGAACAATACGATAGTAAATACAGTAGAAAAATAAACGCCGATATCTTTATTGATGATAGAAATATTGGCGGACTTGTTGGCTGGGGAGAGATTTACCAGAAACTCATTGGCGAAGAAACACCAAATACTCCAACGAAAAGAAAAAAGAACTGGTTTGGTTTTTAAATTATGATTATACCTAAGACATTAGAGGAAATTGAATTGATGCGTGAAAGCGCTTTGGTCGTATCTCGAACGTTGGGTATGCTCGCCAAAGAAGTAAAACCGGGAGTTACTACCAACCATTTAGATAAAATTGCCGAGGAATTCATTCGAGATCAGGATGCTGTTCCGGGATTTCTTGGTCTTTACGGCTGCCCCTCCACCCTATTAACTAGTGTAAATGAAGCTGTAGTTCACGGATTACCAACCGACGTGCCCTTGAAGGAAGGGGATATAGTGGCTATCGATTGTGGTGCCGTTAAAAATGAATTTTACGGGGATCATGCCTATACTTTCGAGGTGGGTGAAGTGGATCCAGAAGTGAAGAAGTTGTTGGAGGTTACCAAAGAGTCTTTGTATGTCGGAATTCGTGAATTACGAGTAGGAAAAAGAGTGGGCGATGTGGGTTATGCCATACAACGCCACTGCGAATCTCATGGCTATGGCGTAGTCCGAGAATTGGTGGGTCATGGCTTGGGAAAAAAATTACATGAAGATCCGGAAATGCCAAACTACGGTCGCCGAGGCCGGGGTAAAAAGCTAATCGAAGGCATGACGGTTGCCATCGAACCCATGATTAATATGGGAACACACCATGTGAGTCAGTTAAAGGACGGCTGGACGATAGTAACCCGAGATGGAAAGCCAAGTGCACATTTTGAACACAACATTGCCATTGTTAATGGCAAACCCGAACTTCTTTCCACCTTTGGTTATGTTTATGACGCATTAGGGATTGAAAGTGATGAAGAAAAGGAGTTCCGTCAACACGAACTAGTGCTTTAACTTTTAGCGTATGCAAAAGTTTTTCAAATTTTTTCTCAATCTTTTTCCGCGTCCGTTTTTAATTCGAATTAGCTATCTCGTAAGACCCATATTTGCCTTGTTTCTTCGTGGTGGAAAATACACCGATCCCATAGATGGAAAGTCTTACCGAAAGTTTCTACCCTATGGTTATGAAAACGTAAGAGAGAACGTGCTCGCACCGGGAACTTTATCTCTGGAACGGCACCGATTGTTTTGGATGTATCTTAAAAATGAAACTACTTTTTTTACTGAAAATTTAAAGGTTTTACACTTTGCTCCCGAACAAGCTTTTTTGAAAAGGTTTAAAAAGCTGAAGAATATTGATTATACAACTACCGATTTACTTTCTCCTATCGCCGATGTAAAGGCCGATATCTGCAACCTGCCTTTTGAGGACAATGCTTTCGACTTCATTATTTGTAATCATGTTTTGGAACATATCCCGGATGATAAAAAGGCACTTTCCGAACTATACAGAGTTTTAGCACCAAAGGGAATGGCTATTCTTCAAGTTCCTTATGATAGAAACAGAGAGGTAACCTTCGAGGATGATTCGATTACCGACAAAGCCGAAAGAGCTAAAATCTTCGGTCAGTACGACCATGTTCGTGTGTATGGTATGGATTATTTTGAAAAGCTGAAAAGGGCCGGATTTCATGTTCAAGCGGTGGATTATACGCAAGAACTTTCCGAAGAAGAAATAGAAAAATATCGTTTGCCCAAAGGAGAGCTACTTCCCGTTTGTAAGAAACTAATCGACTAAATACTTTTTAAAACCTTCTGATATAAAAGTCTCAGTCAGCTTACTTGAATTGGAATAAGTGAGATATGCATGTATATCATCCAATTCTTTAATTAGTGTTACCGACCTTTCCAAGCCCATAGCCATGAAAGCTGTGGCATAAGCATCGGCAAGTGCGCAAGTGGGTGCAATTACGGTAGCACTGGTAACATCGCTTTGTTCTGCTTTTCCAGTTAATGGATTGATAGTGTGTACATACTTTTTACCAGTAATAGAATCAATTCTAAATTTCCTATAATTCCCGGAAGAAGCCATCCCTACATTGGTCAAACTTACTTTTGCTGAAATTGAACGATCTTCCAAACTGGAATCTACCGATTCGATTCCGGCTATCCAATTCTGATTCTTGGCGAGATTCTCTCCCTTAGTAAGTAGTTCACCTCCTAACTCGATTAGGTAATGCTCAACACCCTGCCCTTCCAGATACTTTCCAATTTGATCAATTCCATATCCCTTGGCAACGGCGTTAAAATCGAAATAGATTTCAGGATGTTCTTTAGTGATTGAACCATTGCTTAATAATTCTACTTTTTGGAAACCCACGTATTGCATTAGAGAATCTAGCGTTAGACTATCAATTTGGGCGAGTGGCTTTGAATCTCCAAATCCGTAGGCGTTTCTCAAAACCCCAATGGTAGGGTCAAAATAACCTTTGGAGTTAGTGTAAACCATTTCAGAAATATTATATACTTCTTTAAAAATTGCATCGACAATTATCGTGCTATCCCCATGATTGATTTTTGAAATATCACTGGACGGCATATAGGTACTCACCGATTTATTCACGGCGTAAAACACAGAATCCAATCCTTCTTCCACATCAAAATCTGAACTGGAATAATATTGAATATTATAAGTAGTCCCAAATGCATTACCACTTACATAATTTGGATTGGAGGTATCTTTTCCGCAGGAGATAAAAACAATAACGATTAAAGCGTAGATAAACCTCATACGATCTCTTGTAGTCCGTTATAAACCATGGTATAATCCTCGTCCTTAATCACGGGTTTGGCATAGTCGGTTCCATGTCCTAGACCCACACCGGCATAGAAAGTTCTCGCCTCGAACTTATCGGCATGACTTTTAATGCTTCGCATAAACACTGGATCATAACTATTTGCATCTTTTGGATACGCAATCGCACGCACTACAACGAAGTGAAGATTTTTATCTTTGAGGGCGACAAATTGTGGATCTTTTTTCAGTTTAGAGTTTACTCCAAGGAACTCAAAACCTTTTTCTTCCAAATCCTTGCCAACAATATTCATTGCCAGATTGTGTAATTCTTGTTCCGTAAGAGGTAGTGCCATAGGTTCTTTTTCGACTACAAAATTAAGCATAAAAAAACGCCCGACAAACGGGCGCAAACACTTTAAACCATATCACATTCTAATTTCTTACACTATAACTCTTAGTTTTTCCGTCGGCAGTGGTAACCGTAATATTATAATTTGAAGATTGAATATATCTCAAGTTTAAGAAAACACCTTTTGTTTCGGTGTAATCTACATTACTTACGATTTTGCCTTGCTGATTTTTTACGGTCACATTATCGATCCAACTGTCGAAGGCCACAATTTTATAAATTGCTTTCACCTTATTTAATTCGACATTGGCTTCAGAAACTTTTTCAGTTTCTAATACTATTTCCTCGAAGTTGTTTACAGACTGATATCCTTGGGCGAATGCGGCTGATGTAAGCAACAAACAAAGGACACTAAAGAATAAATTTTTCATAATTAATAGGGGCTTTAATGAAATAAATCATCAATTATTACTCAAATATAGCATTTTATCGATATTTGACAACTTTTTATCGATGTTTTTTCAAGTGTTTTCGATAAAGTGTAAGAAAAAACCCAAGCTTTAAACTTGGGTTTTCGATGTTATATTATTCTTCGGAATTTTTACTTCTTGATCAAACGTTTAGTGATGCTGCCATTTTGTGTATAGATCGTCACAAAATATACCGCCGATTCTAATTCCGAAACATCCAAAGACATTAAG
>JABDKT010000055.1 GCA_013002065.1 Flavobacteriaceae bacterium | reverse complement strand
CCGCTCATGATAAGTTGTGTACATAGGGACAGTACAAATAATAACATTATGCCCTTTAGCTTCTAGATAATCGAGCATTTCATAAAATAGTTTTACGTTATGCTGAAATAGAACTTTGTTTGGGGCTTGGTTAATTTTAAATCGCTTGGCGCTTGCGATCTTTTTTTCATCATAATTCAAGTTTTTGAATCTGCCATGATAATTCGCAGTGTCAAATCCGAAGGAATTAAATCCCGTTTTGCGCTCTTTCAGAATATAATGCTGATAGATCTTTTCGGAAAATAACGGAGGTCTGGACAAGTAAATGAGACGGTCTTTAAAGTAAGTATTTCGCTCAAAGCAATTGATATTATAATATTTCAGAAATAAAGAATTCTTCCAAAAATCTTTACCATTATGAGGTAATTCAAAATGACTATACGAAACTTCTAATACCACATTATTTAATTTTGGTAGTCGTTCGATCATCGACATAAGAATCTTAAAATCCGTGTCGTGGTGCTGGTTTCCGGAGGCTAGGTTAAGAGTTGGGGAGTCCAGCCATTCAGGATTCACGGCATCTTTGATTTGTGAAGAACCTAAAACCAAAGTTTCGAACTCATTGGAATTGGATTCCAAATAAGCTTTGTTGGCCGCATAACTAGAGGGTAAATCCAAAGTAAGTTTCTCCATGATTAGGTATCCTACGACTACAGGGATAAAGAATAAAAGGCAATATGTGAGAAACTTTTTTTGCATTAGAATTGAAAATAAATAAAGGCTTCTTTGGGTTCGGCGTATCGAATAATGATTATAATGAGCGCATAATAGATAACCCAGCGAGCCGGCCTGGAAATCTTGCTTTCTAACTTTTCCAGCGGAAATTCCCATTTACGGGTGTACACTTCGGCAGCCAATAGAAAAACCAAATACAAAAGTTTATAACCAATCAGGGTTGTTATTGCTCCGTTTGAGGTAAATGTCACTATTTTTTTTAGAATAAAACCTGCTTGTTCAATATCTATGGCGCGAAATAATAAGGCGGACAAACTTGAGATCATAAAAAGATACACGAGCGACATGATTCGTGGAATTCCTTGTAATTTGTTTTGTAGATTTTTTTTATTTCTGAAAATAGGAATGCGTTCCAAAACGAGTACAATCCCATTAAATATTCCGAAGCAAATAAAGGTCCAATTGGCACCATGCCATAGTCCCACTAAAGTCATAGTGATGAGCAAACCAAAAGCTCGAAGTGCATCTGTTATCTTTCTTGCCGATTTAACGATAGGAATATAGACGTAATCGGTAAACCAACGAGTGAGTGTAATATGCCAGCGTTGCCAAAATTCGGAAAGACTGCGCGATAAATAGGGAAGGTTGAAATTGATGCTAAGTTTAAATCCGAAGAGCCTTGCCGTTCCAATCGCAATATCTGTATATCCGGAAAAGTCACAATACACTTGAAAGCAGAAAAGCACACAGGCAAATAAAAGTGTAAGTCCGTGATAGGATTCGGGTGCAGAAAATGCCATGGTCACAGCGATTCCTAACTTTTCGGCCACAATAATTTTCTTGAACAATCCCCATAAGATCTGCCGCAGACCAATAATTGTTTCATCCAATTTGAATATTCTCTTCTTCTCAAACTGAGGTAGCAAGTGTCTCGCCTTTTCGATAGGTCCTGCGACCAGTTGTGGAAAGAAGGAAACAAAGCAGAGAAATTCTAATAAGTTTGTAGTTGGGGATTGTTTTTTCCGATATACGTCTATGGTGTAACTCATGGTTTGAAAAGTGTAGAAGCTTAATCCGACAGGAATAACGACATTCCAAAAATTATAACCTTGAGTTTCAGCAATACCGAATAATTCATTGAAATTTTCCAGGAAAAAATTGAAGTATTTAAACGTAAATAGCACTCCTAAATTCCATGTTATGCTCAACCACAAATAAATTTTCCTTAGAGTATTTTTATTAGAATTTTCAATGGTCCGAGCTGCAATGAAATCAACCAATGAACTGGCTATCAATAATCCTAAAAAGCGCCAGTCCCAAAGGCCGTAGAAAGTATAACTCGCCAGAAGTAAAAGTATATTTTGTGATGTTCTTCGCTTACTTCCAATGGCCCAATACGCCAGATAGACAATAACGAGAAAGAAACCGAAGTCGAAAGAATTGAATAGCACTTAGTTGGCTGAGTTTTGTGCTTAAAGATAAAAAAAGGCTGCCAATAGCAACCTTTAATTCAACTTTTGATGTTTTAATCGAAATAGCTAAATGTCTCTCCCGATTCAATTTTTAACAAACTTTCATATATAAGTTTGATTACATTTTCTACGTCACTTTTATGAACCATTTCGACGGTGGTATGCATATATCGAAGTGGAAGAGAAATAAGAGCGCTTGCTACTCCCATACCACTATACGCGAATGCATCGGTATCGGTTCCAG
>JABDKT010000041.1 GCA_013002065.1 Flavobacteriaceae bacterium | reverse complement strand
AATGAAGAATATTCAATACTTGAACGGCATCAATATTCAGTTTTCTGGGCATAAAAGCAATCTTTTTTTGCTTTTCAGCCTGATAAGAAAACACTCGATGGTCCATTCCGTAGAAAACCCTATAAATAGGTTTGTCACCGATGATGGGCGTCATATAGTTGACAGCATCTTCCGAAGCGACTATAACCGCCTCCAAGCGATCCTGCGTATAAATTGAGTTGCTGGATTTCCCTTTGCGAGGCAATCCGTATCCGCGAAATGTATAATAGCAATTCTGATTGTAGATCACGGTTCTCACTTTGGGATAAAGATTATCCAATCGACTTCCATAGAACTCGGGTAATACCACCACATCATCCTTCTCCAATACCAACTTTTGGTGAGCTCGCTTGCCGGATTTCTCGAACTTACCTAATTGCTTTTTAATTTTGTTTTTTAATCCCTTTTGTTGTGGTTTTAAGGCTTTTAATTGTGGATCGTAGAGAGTGGGTGTTTGGTGTTCAAACCATGTGATATTAAAATTTTTATCACCGTGCACAATATAGGCCTCTTTTCCATGAGCATTGAGAGCATGCACCTGCCTAAAAATTTGTTTGATTCCCCCGGCCGGAGTATTGAGATCGGGACACACAAAACATATTTTACTCATGGTTGTTAAGAGTTTCGGGTATAACCAAAAGTATTACTTTTTTTGAGAAGTGAATATCCTTTAGAAAAGAAGTTATACCCAATAAAAACCAAGGTTACGAACACCCAATGTCTAAAAAAATAGTTCCAAAAAAGCTTCCCGCTATAGAAATGACCCCGCAAATAGTAAAAACCGGCAAGAAATGAAGCTTTGACATTTCTATCCAAAGTTTGCTGTTTGAAAATGCGATGCATATCGTGTAACAAGAAGATTTTGGTAATCAATTCTAAATGAAGACTTTTATCGGATAAAAATCGGTGGCGCACCTTTAAACTCGATTTGGCTTTCGCATAAGTATTGGACGGTGCATGGGAAATGCTGTCTTCGGTAGTGACTATTTGCAAAAGCTTTTTTTCAATAATCGCAAAATTGGTATCTACTTTTAAAACTCGAACGTGGAAATCGTATTCCTGTGACTGTTGCAGCCCCTCGTCGAACTGAAGATTATTTTGAGTCAAAAAGCCTCGAAGGTAGCATACTCCATTGATGGGCCAAAAAATTCGGAAGCGGATATAATCATTGATCGGATCATTGGAATGTAGTTTTCCGCCGTGAAATCCTTCGATCAACTTTCCATTTTTTGCCACCCAGTTACATTGACATATGCTAAAATTGGACTTAGAAACGTTCATCGATTTAACCTGTTCCTCCAGCAGCGTGGGCATCATGATATCATCCGAGTCAAAGAAAATCACCAATTCTCCTTTGGCGTTATCTAATCCGAAATTTCGACAAGCATTTGCTCCTTTATATCGATCTATTGGTCTTTCCAACCATGAAATTCTGGAATCCTCAATACTCATCCTTCGGATTAACTCCTTTGAAGAATCGTTGGAACCATCATCCACGACCAAACACTCCCATTCGGCATAAGTTTGCCCTATAATGGATTGTAATGTTTTTGGGAGCAAATGCGCCCTGTTAAAAGTGGGTATTATGATGGAGACTAAACTCATCTATTTTTATTTACATTCCTGAAATAACCCCAAGTCACAGCATATTTGGACATCACATTGATGTATAAATTCTGCCGATAAAAGTCTTTCCTCGTGAAAAATAGTTTTAAAAATCTAGGCACATCGGTTAAGGTGATAAGCAAAATTCTTTTTAAAGTGAACCACATATTATACTGTTTGCTCTTTTCATTCTGGGTGTTCTTGTGCATCTGGTACATCCGTTTTACATGCCAATGAGGTTTCAGTTTATAGGATGCCACTAAATGGTCGATCTTCAATTCGGGGTCGAAACCAATTTTATAGTTTTTCGACCTTAAATCACTTTGCATTTTATCTTCTTCACCATAGCCAATTTTGTTGCCTTTCATTCCTAAATCCACCGGAAATCCTTTGATATCAATCAATGCCAACCGCTTACATACTAAATTTCCTCCCGATAAATAGTCCACTTTAATTTCAGCCACCTCATCGGTGAGTTTTCGTTTTGTTCCGAAGGAATCGCTAAGCCATTTTGGTTTTTCGGTTTCATAAAAGGCATAATACATACCTCCGAAACAATCAAAATCATAATTATCGATGATGTACTTCATTCGGTCTAGGTAATCCGGATAAGCCGTAGCATCATCATCTAAGTAGGCGATCCATTCTGCCTTCGAAACTTCAATAGCCTTATTTCTTGCATAAGAAAGCCCTTGCTCCTTTTCAAATTCGTAGCGCAACGTCCAGCTGTCGTCCATCATGGATTCACAGACCTCTTTGGTGTTATCATCGGAATTATTGTCGATCACCAACACTTCAACATCTTTATATTTTTGCACTTGCGATTTGATGCTCTCTAAGCACGGCTTGAGGTATTTAGATCGGTTATAGGTACAGATAGCAATGGAAATTTGCAATGTTGGTTGATCGTCCATCATTATTTAATCCATTTTTTGGTAAGCGTGTACGCCCCTGTTCCTTTTTTTTCGTGCCATTTCCAAAGATGCATTCTTTCGATGATTCCGTAGGTTATAAAAGTTTTAAAAGATATAATTCCTTTTTTCCAAAGTAGCTTTCTTAATTTACGATAGCTTGTATCGATATGATCAATATAGGGTAAAATATATATTCTGAAATTTCTTCGGAAGAAATAATCAAGCAGTTTGAGGTGTTCTTTCTGGCTCTTTCGGTCGGAGATTTTCTCTTCCACTTCGGAAATGATCGTTTTCATTAAACGAAGTTGAGAGGAGTTTATATTATTGATAAAATTATAATCCAAATGCCTCTTTTCCGAAGGAACTGGCATGCGGTAAAAACAATCGGCTTTATTATTATCTGAAATCTTGACTTTTCTGGTAGAATCTAACAAATACCTGATTCCAAAATCGACATCCTGAAAGCGTGTTAATTCCTCATCGAATTCGATTTTTAAGCTCGCCCTCTTGATGAACATGGCAGTTATGGGCCAAGGAATATCATATTTCAAGTACTTTTTTAAATACGTTTCAACCTCTCTCAATTCGGTCTTGTTCACCAACAAATCTGTATCACCGGGACGCTCCTTAAAAAAGTTCATTTTAAAAACGCACATATCGGCTTCCGAAAA
>JABDKT010000143.1 GCA_013002065.1 Flavobacteriaceae bacterium | reverse complement strand
AAACCGTGCTTATTTAACCAAAATTCGGTTACCTCACGATGATCTTCCGTTCTAGAAGTGAAGAAGCAAATAATATGTCCTTCGTCGTACCACTTGTTTAAAGTGGACAAGGCATCCGGGTACAAAGCGGCTGTCGCCATGCGTTCCGGCTCCTCATTAGGAATATCGTCGCAAATTGTTCCGTCTATATCTATTAAGTAGTTTTTTATCCCTTTCGGCAAGACCGGACTCACCGTTTCACCTTGCTCTACCTTATCATGCAATAGTTTTTCTACTTCTTCTTTATCCATTTCAATTTTAGTTGATTGTTTAATTTTCGTTTATCCAATTGGCTCTGTCCATCTGATTAAATGGCCAAGGCGCTGCATTATTTTCAATATTTGTCATAGTGACGTTCAACTCGTTTGGTGCTGCAGACTGCTCCATCACCAAATACTGTCTCATATCCATAATGATCGACAGCGGATCAATGCTTACCGGGCAAGCCTCTACACAGGCATTACAAGTAGTACAGGCCCAAAGTTCTTCTCGAGTTATATAATCGTCTAGCAACTGTTTTCCATCGGGCTTAAATTCGCCCTTATTAGCATCCAGATTTTTAGCCACCTCTTGCAAGCGGTCGCGGGTGTCCATCATTATTTTTCTGGGAGAAAGTTTTTTTCCGGTCTGATTGGCGGGACATTCACTGGTGCAACGTCCACATTCGGTACAGGTGTAAGCATTGAGCAATTGTACTCTATCCAAATCCATCACATCACTTGCTCCAAACTTAGCAGGTGTTTCGGCTCCTTCGGGCGGTGCTGCGTAAGGATCGGCAGAAGGGTCCATCATTAATTTCACCTCGTTCGTCACCGATTCCAGGTTTTTCATTTGTCCTTTTGGCGCAATTTTTCCGAAGAAAACATTAGGAAACGCTAAAATAATATGAAGGTGTTTACTGAAATAGAGATAATTAAGGAAAATTAAAATTCCAATAATATGTAACCACCAAGCGGTACGCTCTATAAGGATAAGAGTACTTTCTGACACACCTTCGAATAACGGAAGTAAATAATTACTCACCGGAAACATCCCGGCTTCGCTATAATGAGCAGCTCCAATTATTTGTAATTGATGATCGGCTGCGTTCATGGTCAAGAACAGCAACATTAAAACCACTTCAAAGTAGAGAATGATATTACCGTCATTTTTAGGCCAGCCTTTCATCTCCGGACTCATAAATCGCTTTACGCGTTGGAAATTTCTGCGTATCCAAAAAACGAATACCGCAACTAGAACCAACAATGCCAATATCTCGAAAGAAGCTATCAAATAATCATAGACCGGACCTATGGCCGAAAATATTCTGTGTGTGCCGAAGAGTCCGTCGATAATAATTTCCAATACCTCGATATTGATAATGACGAATCCTATATAAACTATAATGTGCATGAGACCGGAAAGCGGCCGCACCACCATTTTAGATTGTCCTAGAGCGATTTTAAAGACATTAACCCATCTTTCACCTTTATGATCTATTTCTCCCAGCTCCCGACCCAGTTTTATATTGCGAACGACCTTTTTGATATTTCGGGTGAAATATCCAATTCCGGCTATCAGGATCAATAGAAAGAGTATATTAGGAAGGTACTGCATTTAATCTTGGGTTTCTTTTTCGGCTTCGTAAGGTTTGGGACGTTTTCCGAAGAGAGAGAAGTGCACATATCGCTTCGGATTCAATTTCATGTCTTCTAACAGTTGCTCTAGCTGTTTGGAAGCGCCTGCTAAATTGTCGTATAATTTTTCGTCTTTTAATAATTTCCCAACACTGCCATCGCCATTTTCTAGGGAAGAAACAATTGCGTCAAATTTGGTCAATACGCTTTGCAGGTCTTTTGTCATTTGACCTAGTTCAATTTCCGCCAATGAATCGGACAGACGAGCGAAGTTCTCTGCAGTGGTATCTAGATTGTCAAATGTGTTGTTAAGTTTTTCTTTATTGTTATTGAGTAATGAACTCATATCCCGAGAGGCCCTATTGAACGAGCTCATGGTGGCATTAAAATTTGCAATACTTGACTTTAGGTTCTGCTTTGTTTCCTCGTCCATAACCTCATTTACATTCCCTAAAACTGTATCTAAGCGGGCGATGGTTGATTTCAAACCACTTTCCAATGGGCCGAATTTATCCAAAATGCCATCGATCATACCCCTTTGGATTTCTCCTTTAAGAGTATCTTTTGAAACGGCGATATTATTAGGGTCGTATTTGGGAATGATTCCTAGATTATTTCCTCCAATAAAACCACTGCTATAAATTTGAACGATGCTATTCTTTGAGAATTCGAAATCTTTTTCTACTGAAAATTTAACCAACAAGCCTCCATTATTATCAATAAAATCAATGCTTTCGACCTTCCCTACCTGAAAACCATTGATAGTGACAGGAGCGGAAATACCAAGTCCCGCTACGTTGTTGTATTTCACATAAAATACTCGACCTTCCTGAAAGAAACTTGAATTTTTTAGAAAATTATAGCCAAAAATAAATAGCAGAATTCCTGCTATCACTAATATACCTGTTTTTACTTGTCTGGAAAGTTTCAAGGGCATGGCTTTAACTACCAAGCAAATTTAGAAATAATTATGGACAGAACTGAATGAATTGAAAAGATTATGAAGAATTTATTCAACAATATAAACACTGCAATAATAAGGAGTGCTAAGAAAATTGTTAACGATCTTCTTGCTTGAGGATTTCTGAAAGCCTTACTTTGTTACCTTCCCTAAATGCCACAACATAGCTACTCGGGTAACCTTTCTCCCTCGCAAACTTCTTCATAAGTTGAATTTTATTGTAATCGGAAGTTTCGCCATAGTAGTACTTAAACAAACCGTCTTCTTTATTTCTCGTTATTTCATCAAGGCCTTTAAAATTGTATGGTTTTGTATCAAGTTTCTTGCTACTAGCTGCCAATTGTACTTTGAAAGTGATCCCCTCGTAAATTCTTTCTTCCGTTGCGGCAATCGCTTCATCGATTTCCTCTTGAGTAATGATTGGATTCTGACTGTCACTGGTAGCCAACGAAATGTTCTTTTTATAGGATTTAATGGCATCGGCGATGGACTTAGCCATTTCGTTTTGCCCTTTTTTTGAATTGAGATAAGCTCCCTCCTTCCGGTTCGTCAAAAACCCGGTTTCAATCAAAACGCTAGGCATATAACTTTGATGAAGTACTATAAAACCGGCCTGTTTCACACTTCTATCTTTTCTTTTTAGTCTGTTCACAAAATTATTCTGAACAAGGCTCGCCAACATAATACTCTGATCTAAATACTCCTCCTGCATTAAGGTAAGCCCAATAAACGACTCCGGGGAATTGGGGTCGTATCCGGCGTAATTCTCTTCGAAATTTTCCTCCAGAAAAATCACTTCATTTTCTTTCTTTGCCACCTCCAAGTTTCTTTCGTTTGCGTGAAGTCCAAGAACAAAGGTTTCGGCACCATAAGCTTGCGAATTGTGAGCGTTGCAATGAATAGAGACAAATAAGTCGGCATCTGCCCTATTAGCGATTGCCCCACGTTCTTTTAGTTTTACAAAAACATCCTTCTTACGCGTATAAATCACTTTGAAATTGGGATCTTTTTCCAATTCGGCCCCTACTTTCAAAGTAATTTTTAGTGCAATATCGCTCTCTTTATAGCCATTGTAATGTTTACCGCCGTCATGACCTCCGTGCCCGGCATCAAGCACAACCACGAAAGGTTTCTCGGTATCATTGTTGTGGGAATTGAAAGCAAAGCTCAATGACACTAAAATTGCCAGTATAAAAAGCTGTATTTGTTTCGTTCTCATAAAGATGTAACGCAACATGAATGTTGATATTTTAAAATTTTGTTATCTGAAATTGCAGGCCAAAAAATATGTTTAATTTTGAGCATTCAAAAACTAAGCCAATATATACATTGCCGTTGTAGGTTTCGAAAGTGGAAAAATAATTTATCACAAAAGATATTTACAATTTATAGGATCATAGCATTGCAAAAACCTAAGCATTTATCTATTCTCTTGCTTCTCCTTCTCTTCGTTGGCAGTAGTAACATCTATGCTCAAGATCCACCTGCAAAGGGCACCGTAACCCTTCCAGCTAAAATTGACACAACTACCCTCTCGCGAACAGACACCTTAACTACTAAAGAAATTAGCATTACTTCTGTGGTGGACACGGTAAGAACAGATACAGTAAAACCTGAAAAAGCACCACTCTTGACCGATGTGGTAGAATATTACGGTGAAGATTATGTGTATATCGATCGGAAGAATGGCAAGGTATATATGTACAACGAGGCCTTTGTGATCTATGAAGACTTACGCATTGATGCCGGACTAATTATACTTGACTACAATAAGAATGAAGTCTATGCACGCGGAATTGACAGTACAGGAGGTGTTTATTCGCAAGCTCCCATCTTTGTGCAGGGACCCAATAAAGTAGAACCGGACTCCCTTCGATTCAATTTTGATACCGAAAAAGCCATCGTTTATAACTCCAAGACAAGGGACCAGGATATATGGACCATAGCCGAAGTGACCAAAAAAGAAAACGATTCAGTTTATTACTTGAAAAATGTAAAATTTACCACTTCAGAAAATATCGACGATCCTGAATATTATTTCTATACCCGTAAGGCAAAATTTGTTCCCGGAAAGAAAGTGGTTACCGGACTAACAAATATGTATATAGCCGATGTTCCGACACCTATCGGACTCCCATTTGCATTTTTCCCTCTCACCGAAGATCGCACTTCAGGGTTTTTACTTCCAACCATAGGAGAAAACAACAATCGTGGATTCTTTTTTCAAAATGGCGGATATTACTTTGCCATTAACGACTATGTGGATCTAACCTTAGTGGGTGATTATTATACGAACGGCAGTTATGGTATTCGTGGTGATTCCGATTATTCCCTTCGGTATAAATTTAGAGGAAATGTGAGTGTACGATATGAAAACCTAATCAACAGTGAGCGAGGCTTCCCGGACTTTAGCCAGAGTTCACTTTACAATATACGTTGGAGTCACAGCCAAGACCAAAAAGCAAATCCCAGTTCGAGGTTTAGTGCATCGGTAAACTTGGGGAGTAGCCGATACTTACAACAGTCTATCAATCAAACCAATAATGCGAGTCAGTTGGTAAACACTTTAAGTTCCTCCGTTTCTTATTCTAAAACTTTCGAAACCGAACCACAAGTAGATTTTACACTAGCGGCTACGCATTCTCAGAACACGAATACGGAGGCCGTTACCATGTCTTTACCAAACTTTAATGCGAGTGTCTCGCGTATTTTCCCTTTCGCACCCAAAACGGGTAGTAAAAAAGGAATCATCGAGAATATCAATTTACAGTACAACGTAGTGGGTGAGAATAGAATTCAGACAACCGATTCATTATTCTTTAAAAGTGAAATGTTCGACGATGCTCAGATGGGGGCTAGACATAGCATTCCCATTGGCACCAATTTTAAAGTTCTTAATTATTTGAGTGTGAGTGCTGGTGCCAATTACGAAGAAGTATGGGTGGGGAAAACCATTAGTAGGTCATACGATCAAATGTTGAACAACGGCAATGGCGGAGTGGTTCAGGATACTATTTCCGGATTTGATGCTTATAGAACCTACGGATTTTCTTCCGGAGTGGGTACAACAGTTTATGGGATGTTTACCTTCGGAAATGAAAAGAAAATTCAAGCGATTCGTCATGTTATGCGCCCCACGATTAGTTATTCGATTAGCCCCGGCTTCGATCAATTCTATGACGATTACATAATCCCTTCGGCAGATCCTCAAATCAATGATGAAGTAGTCTCCTACTCCCGATTTGAAAATACACTCTACGGAGCGCCGAGCAATGCTTACTCAAGCGGAATGTCTTTCAGTTTGAGTAATAGTTTGGAAGCCAAGGTAAGAGATAAAGACACTACGGCGCTGGAGCCTAAAAAAGTTATCCTGTTAAATAATTTGAATTTCAGTAGTGGCTATAGTTTCTCTCGAGATTCACTAAACTTGGACCCTATCAATTTCACTGGAGGGATTCCAATTGTCAAAAAACTGGATTTAAACTTTAATGGAGCATTAGATCCGTATGCACTGGATAATAACAACAATCGCATCGATCAATTTAATATTGACAACGGAGGTAGCTTATTTCGATTAACACGTGCGAATATTAGTTTCAACTATTCTTTCAGTAGTAAAGATTTTGAAGGTACCGATGAAGAGGATGATGAATTCGATAGCGATACCTTCCGAAATGGAGGAAGGCCGGACGATTTATTTGGTGACACCACCCCAATTGGCGAACAATTGGAGGTTAAACGCGACAATACCGATGATCGCGAGAGGTCTTGGTACAACTATGACGTTCCATGGAATGTGCGACTGGCTTATACCATTACCTATAATAATGCCCAACGTCAAAGCGAGATTTCTTCGCATTCTTTGATGTTTAGTTCTGGGATTGAACTTTCTCCCAGATGGAGTATGAGCATTTCTTCAGGTTATGATTTCAAAAACAAAGGTGTGACACTCACACAACTGCGATTTGAAAGAGATTTAGAAAGCTGGTATACTTGGTTTAGTTGGACACCCATTGGAGCCAGAAATACCAGTTGGAACTTCTTTATCGGAATAAGAGGTAATATTCTAAGTGATATTAAATATGACAAACGTCGTGAGGCAGACAGGCGACTCTAAAAATCAACCCAATGAAAAAAATAATCAATACTTCCAAAGCCCCAGCTCCTATTGGGCCTTATAATCAAGCAGTTTTGAAAGGCGATATGCTCTATACTTCTGGACAAATCGCTCTTCATCCGGAGACCGGACAATTGATCTTGGACGACATTAAAACCGAAACCAAACAGGTAATGGAGAATATGAAAGCTGTCTTGGAAGAAGCGGGAATGGATTTTACCCATGTTTTGAAAACATCTATCTTTATTAGTGACATGGAAAACTTTTCACAAATCAATGAAGTATATGCTACTTATTTCGATGAGGCCACAGCACCGGCCAGAGAAACAGTCGAAGTGGCTAATTTACCAAAGTATGTGAATGTGGAAATATCTATGATCGCCTCTAAGTAATTACTCCTTTTTATTTTCTGAATCTGGAGCTTTAAAGTTTACCGGGAAACTGCTGTCGTCTGGCACAATGGATCTCTCAAATTCCGACTCTAAAGTGAGCTTTTTGTTGAACAACTTTTGCATGAGTTCGTTGAAAGTATCAAAATCTACAGAATAGGAAACTCCTGCTCCTTGTTCAAATATTTGATCCTCTCCTATAAACTGTAAATCGGCCTGACGGTTAAAGAAATTGATTCGCAAACTTCCATCCTCGTTCACCAACCATTGCACCTCGATATCCCCTGCCACGGTTGACTCGTTTGCTCCTCCTACCGGCACACCAACTTTACCATTTATTAATATTCTTTCTGAAATTTTAGTGGAAAGTTGCACACCAAATTGATCTTCAGTTTGTTGATCCAACGAACGAGAACCCGGTTTAAAATACGGCAGCACATTAAACTTCGAATCGCTATCCGAAAATATATCGGCCACCAATTTGTTCACACGTTCTGCCAATGTACTGGCGATAGCATTTTGACCCGCTGCAGTATCGCTTTGGAATGCTCCCGTAGAAACTAAAAATAAGGCCTGTGTTTGTCGTTGTTCCTTATCCTGAAGCTTGTATTCTAATTCGCTTCGTACCGTAGAACTGGTATTTGGGAATTGAATTCGAAAATCCAATGCAGGTTGCAGTATTTCCCCCGATAAGTCAACCAACACTTCCACAGGAATCGCTCGGTTAAATGTTGGATTGTCCAATAATACAGCTGGATTGGCTGTAGTTTCATATTTAGCGGTAAGGTCGAGTATGGCCCGTGTTGGGTTTCCGTCCCAAGTAATACTTCCTCCACCCAACACATCAATGGTTTTATCTACGAGACCACCGTAGCGGAAATCATATTTACCCTCAATGACTAAGAAGTCACCCCACATTTTAAATTTCCCCAATGTATTTATTTCAAGTAGTAAAGTTCCTACCCCACGCCCTTTTAATCGTGAATCGTTCGTTTTATCC
>JABDKT010000027.1 GCA_013002065.1 Flavobacteriaceae bacterium | reverse complement strand
CATATGTGTATGATGATGAGAGGGGTACAAAAGCAGAATAGTGTGACTACCACTTCCGGATTTAGAGGTCAGTTTAAAGAAAGTGAGACTCGTAATGAATTCATGAAATTGATAAGCAGCAAGTTGTCATAATTTTGGTACACTTCTTGCGTTATGAATAGAGTAATCTTTAACACCTAATTGGCTATGAAACGCAACAAATTTAAATTATTAAGAAAGGGAATTATCTACGACGCAGTGGGTATGGCGACGACCTTTATTCCTGTAGTGGGACCTTTTTTAGATATATTATGGGCACCTTATGCGGCCAAGAAAATGGGAGAGATGTATGAAGGCAACACCGGAAAGATTGCTTCCTGGATTGTGTTTATTGAAGAGATTTTACCGTTTTCCGATTTTATCCCAACATTCACATTGATGTGGTTATACACCTTCGTGTTCTCACCCGAACCGACCAAGGAAGTTCAAACCATTGAAGTTGAAATAAACGAATAAAAAAAGCCCCGGATTATCCGGGGCTTTTTTTTAAAATCGAATTCCTACGGAAGCATTTATGCTCCTACCCGCATTCTCAATACCATCTATTTTTAAACGGGACAAATGTGCTGTGTAAGATTTATTAGTGAGATTGGTAGCATTAATACCCATATCCATTTCGACCTTATCAAAATTCAATGAAAAACCGGCGCCAAGATTGAGCAAGGAATAACCTCCGGTTCGTGTTTCAAATTCTGAGATGCTATCTTGATCCAAAGCATTTATTAGGGTCACGAATCCGAATGGACTCTTAAATTTTCCTTTGTTCTCAAGTTCAATTCTTACTGTATTTTTTAATGTTGGTGCTGGAATGAGGGGCAAATTACCTCCGTCTTCAATTACACCGCGCACTAATTCAAAACTACTTTCAAAATGCAGCCAATCCAGAGGATGTGGGTGCAAATGAAGGTTCATCTCACCACCGTATAAGTTGGCGTCGGTCTGGATATAATCGAAAACGGTATTGTCTTCGATTACGTCCCCTGTCGGGCTTATAAAGATGAAATCGGAAATAGAATTATAAAAGCCATTTAGGTAAACTTCGATATGTTCATTTCTGAATTCAAAGGACACATCCGACTGAAAATTCTGTTCATTATCAAGGTTTGGGTTACCTATCTCATAACGGTTTGTTCCTTCATGCACACCGTTGGAGGCTAATTCGGCAAGATTAGGGGCTCTAAATCCGCTCGCCAGATTAATTCGTACCAAAAAACGCGCGTTCACATCATACTTGGCACCCAAAGCCGCATTAAAACTATTGAAATCACGGTCTAAACTAGGAATGTAATTAAAGTCTTCCGGGTTTCTCGCTGCTTCAGTTTCAATAGAACGGAAATCGTAGCGCAAGCCAGTTTGAATGTCGAACTTATCGAGATGAATATGGGTAGTTCCAAAAATTCCAAAATCGGTTTTGTTCGCATCGGGAATTAAAATTTCCTCACCAACATTTTCGTTTTGCTGAAACATTCCTTGTAATCCAACGATGGACTCAATCTTACCAAGATCGGGAAGGTTATATTTCACGTCGTAATTATACGTCGTAAGTTTTAAACGTAAAGCCGCTTCATCACCAGCTGCTTGACGCCTCAATCCTCCTTCCTCTTCTCCCTCTTCGTCTTCGAATTCCCTGCGATCATTATACAAATATCCTGCTTTTACATCTAAACTAGAGTTCGAAAAAAAGAAGGAACTATTTAAGGAAATAATATGGTTATCGATTTCCTGAAATGGTAGCAACAATTCACGAGAGGTCGAATTCACTCCAATTTCTTCAGGAATACCAATGTTCGATCTGTTATAATTATATCGTAAAGTTGATTTTAGTGATTTATTCTGAAATTGAATTCCGGTTTTCAGATCCTGCTCGTTGTATCTCGCATTAGTCACACGATAATCGGAACCTGTTTTATAATCCACATGAGATGCATACCCTCCGCGAACTAGAAATTTTACATTTTCCGAAGAAGTTTTTACACCAACAGTCGTATTTATTCCTTCCGAATTCGAAAAATAATTAGCCGAGGCGTCCGCATGGGTTGTATTAGAAGCTGCAAATCGCTCCGGATTTAAATATAAAACGCCTCCCAAGGCATCGGACCCAAAGAGCAAAGAAGCTGGTCCTTTAATAACTTCTATACTTTCGATACCAGAACTACTAATTCCCAATCCATGTTCATCACCAAACTGTTGATTCTCCAGTCTTACTCCTTGAGAATAGGTAAGGACACGGTTACTGCTTAGTCCGCGAATCACCGGTTTACCTATACCGATCCCGGTACTTAGAGAGGTGACTCCGGTAATGTTGTCGATCCCCTGTGAGAGATTTACAGCGCCTGATCTTGTTAGGGCAGCAGTAGTAATTCTTTCCACTTTCATCACATTGTCACTCTGTAATTGATGAAAGGGAGTGGAAACAATTATTTCTTCCATTTCAATGGCGCTCGTCTCCAACACTTTTTGAAAAGGAGTAGCTTGTTCTCTGGGGAAAGTAATTTTCTCCGACTCTGTCGCATATCCTAATGCTGAAAAAACGACAGTGTATATTCCGTTAGGTATATTTACAATAGAAAAGGCGCCTTCCTCATCAGTGGAGGTTCCTTTTTCTAATTGAGGTATATAAATAGTCGCCAGGATGGCTTGATTTTGATTATCGGTAACGGTACCCAATAATTCATTTTGAGCGTTTGCGAAGGTGATACCAAATATCACCAAGCACAAACTGATAAAATATTTCATGTTTTCTTGATTTGATGTTTTACAATTATTCTTAAATCAAGAATTTGAGGGTGGCCCGCGAAGTTGAACCGTAGAATTATTTTTTGAAGATAAATTTGATGTTCTTAATTCGGATTCGAGCGTTACATGAAGAATATTCGGCTGAACTGATAAACTTTCAATTTCAAAGGTTATTTCTGAAAATTGAAAATCATGGATCTGGCATTCCAGCTTATCCTCGTGTAAATGAACTTTACTATCGGTGCAAACTTTATGTTCGTGAGCCTCAAATAAGTGGGAAAATTGAACCGCGTACGGAAATACAATCATCAATCCAAAAATGATTGCAATAAAGGTG
This sequence comes from Flavobacteriaceae bacterium, assembly GCA_013002065.1. Lineage (GTDB taxonomy): Bacteria > Bacteroidota > Bacteroidia > Flavobacteriales > Flavobacteriaceae > Aureisphaera. Next base: position 5,518 of record JABDKT010000027.1, on the reverse strand, counting down.
ATTCGTAAGCTATTTATTTTGTTCATGTACTATTTCAGTAGAAATCCAAGCCCTATCGCTTTCAGCATTTTCTTTTCAAAGTTCCAAAAAAATTCGAACTCACCAAAGAGCCACCCAAAGAAAACTAATAAAACTTGATAAATAGGAAAGATTAACAAAATTCTGCTAATCCAATAGATCCACGATCCTACACTATCAGGAGTAAGTCCGATGAAATCGGTAAGTGGTCCGGCAAATTTAGCCGAGGTACTTCCTGTTACTGCAAAAACGATAAAAATGACTGTCAATTGCCAGTTGGACTCGATGTTCCAACGTTTCTTGAGTTTTTCCATATCAACCCCTGGCGCCGGGAAATCTTTGATTATACTCCTGAATAAAGTATATGAAGTAGTTATACAATAAGTAATTTACCTCGTATCCGTAATCGATATTGTATTCGTAATTAATCTCTTGCTGATAGATATTTGGATCGTATTGCTGCCAATTCATTACTCTGCGGTTGTATTCGAGTACAAACTGCTGATTCTTTCTCTCGAGAAAATCCTGCCCATAATAACCTCGAGGCCTTTGGGTAGATAGCCAACTATAAAAACCCGGTTCAATAATCAAGATTTCATATTCCAAACTATCGTTAGCAATACGGAGTGTATCGCCTTCAGCGATTGGAGTGTCTTTTTTTATAACACCTTTGGAACTGTCACAACTGGCAAAAGCCAGAATGACACAAAATATGAGAATAAAGTATTTCATAGGGCATTTATTAACACATAAAAATACGAAAAAACGAAGAGCGACCTTTGGTTTTTAACTTGGTTTAACAGAAAACGCCCTGTGTAGTAACACAAGGCATTTGTATATTATTTTGGAATCAGTAATTATCGGCCTCCAAATAGTCCGCCGAGCAATCCGCCCAATCCGCCTTTTTTACGTCCGCCGCTGTTTAATACCATTCCGGCTACGTCGTCAAGTATGCTTCCGTCGTTATCGCCATCTAGCAAAGATTCGATAAGGCTTTGTTGTTTTTTTTGCTTTCTTCCTCCACCCAATAGGCCTCCAAGAAGATCTCCTATTCCGGCTTCGGAACTAACGTTTTGTTGTCTTTTTTGCTTTCCTATATAACCAAGGGCAATAGGCGCAATAACTTGCAATATTTTCATTACAGAATTAGAGTCCATTCCCGAGCGTTGAGAAAGTGCGCCCACCACATTGTCCTGAGATCCTCCTAAGACATGTCCTAAGATTCCCAAACCGTCGATCTTTGCCGATTCATCCACACCACCACCAAAGAAACCTCCGAGGTTATCTAAGATACTTCCGTCGTGTTTGTTATCCAAGGCGCCCATTAATCCCTGAGCTCCCTGCGGAGAACTTGCATTTCGCTTCATCGCGCCCATTAAAAGTGGAAGAGCCATAGAAACTACTTCTGCGGTTTTATCGGCGGGCTGATTGGTTTCCTTACTCACTCCACCAATTATTTGACGGCCCATGTCGCTATTTAAAAGATCTACTAATCCTGCCATTATTTTACGTTTATGGTTAAAGCCCCAAAATACTAAAAAGTAATTGATGAACTACTTCAAGATAGAAATAATTTGGTCTGCCAGCTCGGTTCCAATTCGGTCTTGTGCCTCCAAAGTGGCAGCACCGATATGCGGACTCAAAGAAACATTTCCAGACATCAATACTTTGATTGCCGGAGTAGGTTCATTTTCGAATACATCCAAGGCTGCAAATGATAATTTCTTGGATTCCAATGCGTCCATAAGTGCAACTTCATCAATAACCCCTCCACGGGCGGCATTGATAATAGCGGCACCTTCTTTCATCCTCTCTATTTGTGCCTTGCCAATCACATATTCATTTTGTGCCGGAACGTGCACGGTAATAAAGTCACTTTCTTTTAAAAGTGTATCTACCGGTAAAGTTTTGAAATCAAAGCTTAGGGATTGACCATCATAAAAGTCCAATTTTACAGTGGCCTCATCCACATAACTATCGCTGGTAAGGACCTTCATCCCACAACCCAGAGCGATTTTGGCAACTTCGCGACCAATGCGTCCGAAACCAATAATACCAATGGTTTTTCCTCTTAATTCTCTTCCTGCGGCGTAATTCTTCTTAAGCTCCTTAAATTTAGTGTCCCCATCAAGTGGCATATTTCTATTGGCATCAAAAAGGAAACGCACACCACCAAAGAGGTGAGCAAAAACCAATTCGGCTACAGAGGCAGAAGAAGCGGCAGGAGTATTTATTACACTTAATCCTTTTTCTCTCGCGTATTCAACATCAATATTATCCATTCCTACACCGCCACGACCAATAATTTTTAAACTTGGACAAGCATCGACAATATCTTTACGTACTTTGGTTGCAGAGCGCACCAAAATAACATCCACTTCATTTTTATTGATATAATCGATTAGTTGCTCTTGGGCAACCTTGGTGGTAATTACTTCAAAGCCGGCAGATTCGAGGGCATCGATTCCGGTTTGTGAGATTCCGTCATTCGCTAATACTTTCATTCTATATTTTTAATTGAATTTTTAAATGGATTTTTTATGATTTTCTTTCGAATTCCTGCATCACATCAACCAACACCTGTACACTTTCCAAGGGTAGGGCGTTATACATAGATGCACGGTATCCACCTACACTACGGTGACCGTTTAGACCATTAATTCCTGCTTCTTTCCAAAGTTGATCGAAGACTTCTTTATTCGCGTTTTCTGTCAAATTGAAGGTTGCATTCATGTTGGATCGGTCTGCTGCATTCTCAACAAAACCATTGAACAACGGATTTCGGTCAATCTCGCCATACAATAGGTTTGCTTTCGAATTGTTGATTTTTTCTATTTCAGCAATGCCACCTAAATCTTTCAACCATTGAAGGGTTAACATGGAAACATAGACTGCAAAAACAGAGGGAGTGTTAAACATACTGTCCTTTCCAATGTGTACTTTATAATCTAGCATAGATGGAATTTGCCGGCTTACTTTACCGAGAATTTCTTCTTTTACAACTACCAGAGTGGTTCCGGCAGGCCCCATATTCTTTTGAGCTCCGGCATAAATAAGATCGAATTTTGAAAAGTCGAGTTGACGCGAGAAAATATCGCTACTCATATCGCAAACCACAGGAACTTTTGTTTCAGGGATATCCTTAACCTGAGTTCCGAAAATCGTATTGTTTGAAGTAAAGTGAAAATAATCGGCATCACCAGGAATTTCAAATTGCTTTGGTATGTAGTTGAAGTTTTTATCTTTTGAAGACGCTACTTCCACCAATTCCCCAAAAAGTTTGGCCTCTTTTATCGCTTTTGAAGACCAGGTTCCGGTATTGAGATAAGCCGCCTTGTTTTCAAGTAAATTGTAAGCAACCATCAAAAATTCCAAACTAGCGCCACCTTGTAAATACAGAGCAGTGTAACCTTTATCGCTTAGCCCCAAATGCTCCAAAGCGAGAGCTCTGGCAGTTTCCATAACTTCGACAAACTCTTTGCTTCGATGAGAAATTTCGATTAACGAAAGCCCCATGCCATTAAAGTCGACTACCGCCTGAGATGCTTTTTGCATTACAGATTGCGGTAAGATACATGGTCCGGCGCTAAAATTGTGTTTTTTCATTGTGCAGTTTTATTTCCCTGCAAATATCTTAAAATAGGAGGCATTTAAGGTTAAAAAACCAACAATTTATTAAGAGGGTTTCAACATTATTTGAGCTTTAAAGAAATGGCAATAATGAAGGAAATTTTAAACTGAAAACTGCGATATGTTTAAAATTCGGTTAAAAATTTTAAAGTATCCACACCATCGGCATAATCGGTTAGGCTTGGAGACTGAGTTTCACCAAAAGAAAGTTCATCCTCGAAGCCTACATTTGATACCAAACATTGAATGTTTTCTGCATTTGTTTCTAAATCTTTTGCCACCGATTCCAAAGTATCATAGTACTCATAAAAAACTACGGAAATAGGAGAGCTAAATCCATTGTCCTCTTTCAGCAACAAAAATTCATTATCCAATAGATTGATATTACTCATGAGATACACCGCCTTGTTGTAGTCGTAATTATTCATGTACTTGCTGTCGTTGATCACCTTTTTCCATGAAAACATCGCGTTAAAAAATGGGTCGAAATTGTAATTTTTAGGAAGGTACAATTTCGACACATTTCGACAGCCCAATCCGAAATACCTAAATATATCATGGGCCAACAATTCCAGGTCTTCTGGCGACTCATTTCCACTCAAAACCGCCACCGAATTCCTGTTCTTTCTAATAATGTGAGGATATTTTCCGAAGTAATACTCGAAATAACGCGCCGAATTATTACTACCCGTGGCAATTACGGCATCGAAATTCTCCAATTTTTCATCTGTGAACTGGATTCTATCTTCAAAACCGGGCTCAATTTCAATTAATTTCTTCGTTAAATAGGGCAGGAGAATCTTATCGTTTGAAGATAACTTTACGAGAGCTTTATGACCGCTTATCAATACCGAAAGAAAATCATGAAAGCCTACCAGTGGTACGTTACCTGCCATGATTATAGCGATGGTTTTTGTGTTCTCTTCGGAAATATTATAGCCCGAAACCCAGGCGTCCAAGTTACTTTTGGTAAGCGCCGTTCCCCAAGTGTTCAAGGCAAAGCGTAGGTTATCCAAATTGAACCAACCGTTGTGAGCCTTTGCATTTTCTAGTAGGGCTGTTTCGTCCGGCTGATTAGAGGAGGCAAGGAGATTTAGGTAATCACCCAATTTATCAAAAGCGTTAATTCTTTGTTGTAATTGCATGAGCCGTTTGGAGTTCGCTATTTTAGGTGTTAAATTTGCGCAAAGTTAGAAAAAGAAAACCGATGGCGATTATTATCACAGACGAATGTATTAATTGCGGGGCTTGCGAGCCCGAATGCCCTAATACCGCGATTTACGAGGGTGCAGACGATTGGCGTTACGCCGATGGAACCGATTTGGATGGTTCTCTAGTATTGCCCAATGGAAAAGCTGTGGATGCCAACGAAACTCAAGAACCGGTGAGCGACGAAATCTACTATATCGTCCCGGACAAGTGTACCGAGTGTAAAGGATTTCACGACGAACCTCAATGTGCTGCTGTATGTCCAGTGGACTGCTGTGTGCCCGACGAGGATAACGTCGAAAGCGAAGAGACTTTGCTTGCCAAACAGGCGTTTATGCATTTTAAATAAATAAACTGCACTTCATTTCTTAATTATTCTTTTCATTTGAACATTTCCTTCCAAGTCCATCACTTTTAGGAAGTATAGACCATTTTCCAAAACAGTAACATCAATAATTTCTTCCGAAGAAAACCAAAGAACTTCTTGCCCTAGTTGGTTAAATATCTGAATCGTCTCTGTTGGATACATAGACTCAATTGTTATCTTCCCAGAACTTGGATTCGGGTAAACCGTTAAATAGTCTTTAGGTTGATCTTCTGTCGCTAGAAATGGTACCTGCTTATTCCAGGAAATTCGTTCGAAAAAAGTAGAGGTTGTAAG
>JABDKT010000013.1 GCA_013002065.1 Flavobacteriaceae bacterium | reverse complement strand
GGTAAAAGGAGTGATGCAGCGTATTGAAGCAAGCTGTGTCCTTTTTTGCGGTCCAATTTAATGTTTCGGTTTAATTGCCCGGTCGTGAATCGGCCACATAGATTTCCTCCACTTTGTACCTTCTTAAACAATTCTTCATCTCTGGATTTGGTGAAATCGACAACTTCTTTGGAGCATTGAGCACAGAATTTGCCTTTTTCCGTAGGAGTCATTTTGTTCCAATCCTCATGACAAGGCTCCGGGATTTGTATTTTTATTGACTTCTTCATAATTGATGATTAGTGTAATTATTGATCCAAATCACCAAAAATTGTCCCATAAAAAAAATGACCCTTGAGTAAAAGGCCATTTTCAGTGAGTAAAACGTTCGATTCGTTAAGTTTACTTTTTTACGATCTCAATTTTGAAGAGTTTATCCCAATTTTTTCCGGTTACATATAAAATATTAGGTTCTCCATTATACGCAATACCGTTTAAGACATCCAATTTCTCATGTTGGGTGACTTCGTCTTTTAATCCTTTTAAGTCGATGACACCTTCAACAGCTCCATTTTGTGGGTTCACAATGGCAACCGCGGCCTTTTGGTACACATTCGCATAAATCTTCCCATCGACCCATTCCAATTCGTTTACATTGTCTATAACGCTGGTATGTGTATAAATTTGAATAAAGCCTTCTTCTGCCAAGGTTCCTGCATTTAAAGTCCAGATTTTCTCGGTACCATCACTTTTATATATGGTTTGTCCGTCATTACACAATCCCCAACCTTCTTTACTTTTTCCATAAACAAAGGACCCTTTGCTTTCCATGGTGTTTAGGTCGTAAATGAACCCGGTGTTTTCTTGCCAGGTCAACTGATAAATTTTATCGTTAAGAATGGTAAGTCCTTCGCCAAAGTATTGATCGGCCAAAGACACCTTCTTTAAAACCTCCCCCGTTTTATAATTCGTTTTCCGAAGGCTCGAACGCTTTCTTTGTCCTGTACTTTCATAAAGGGTGTCATTTTCAAATTCCAGACCTTGGGTATAGGCTTCCATATCGTGCGGATAAGTCTCTAGAATGGTATAGGTATAAAGTTGCGGCGCTTCGGAAGCGACAATGACAATTTCCTTGGCTATATTAAATTCGACACCGTCTGAGGTCACTGTAGCTTTGATTTGTCGTTTCCCCAATTTATTACCTTCTAGATCGATTGCTACTTTCGGGTTGTATTCGGAAGGATACTGTGTGCCATCTAATGTGTAGGTCACTTTATCCACTGCATCGCCTTGTTTATTATTAATTAAAACGGTGAGGTCATCTTGAGTGGTGTAAGTACTCTTTTTATTTTCTATGGTGATGTCAAATAAGCTGGCAGCATCTTTGGGATCTTTTCCGCAGGAAGCCACCATTACTACTAATAGAGTATAAATGAACAGTTTGTAAAACGACATGATAAAAACAAATTTTTTGGCAATATAGCCATTATAAATCGTTGTTAAAAATGCTTGCGGAAGCCTAAAAATGGCTGTATATTTGCACCGGCAAGTCCTACACAACCAGCTCCTGTTTAATCCCCCAGGGCGGGAACGCAGCAAGGGTAGATGGTCGTAGCGGTGTGATGTAGGTAGCTTGCCATTTTTTATACGCTAAATTCAAGGTTTATCCAACCCTTATTTGGAATCTAGTTCTCATCTTACCATATTTGTCCTTCAGAATTTAATATGTCGAAAGTTGTTTTAATTACAGGAGGATCTTCCGGAATTGGTAAAGCCATTGGAACTTACCTTCATCAAAAAGATTTTAAAGTTTACGGCACTAGCCGAAGTCCAGAAAAGTATCAGGATGAGGTGGATTTTTCACTTTTGAAATTGGACGTGGCCAATCTTTCGACCATTCAATCTACGGTGGCTGAAGTAATTTCTTTGGAGGGAAAAATCGATGTCCTCATAAATAATGCAGGCGTCGGTATTACCGGACCCATTGAGGAGACTCCCACCGATGAAATTCGAAATGCCTTCGAGACGAACTTTTATGGCCCTTTGAATGTTATAAGAGAAGTGCTGCCTCATATGCGGAACAATGGTGGTGGCAAGATTATCAATATCACATCCATCGCCGGATACATGGGCTTGCCTTATCGCGGAATCTACTCCGCTTCCAAATCGGCGTTGGAAATCACCACAGAGGCTTATCGAATGGAGGTGAAGCAATTCGGGATCGAAATGACCAATGTGGCTCCAGGAGATTTTGCCACCAATATTGCTTCGGGTCGTTATCACGCTCCCGTTTTAGAAGATTCTCCGTATAAAAATGAATATGGTGCTACCCTAAAAATGATGAATGAACATGTGGATGCTGGTTCTAACCCGGATGAGATGGCGAAGGTGATTTACAAAATCATTCAGAAAAAACACCCCAACGTTCAATACAAGGTAGGGGCCTTTCTTCAAAAATTCTCTGTGACCCTAAAGCGAATTTTACCAAGTAAGGTATATGAGCGCATGTTGATGAATCATTATAAACTGAAGTAAGTAAAGGCGGGAAGCTTGAAGGTGGAAGCCTGGAGCTTGGTGTTTTTTAAAAAGGGCCTCTCTAATCCCACCCTCTTCTCGAGACAATTTTATTAATTTCATTCATAAAATCACTCGAAGTGACAGTTTATTGCAAATTCGGACTTCAGACTTCAAACTTCAAACCTCAAACCTCAAACCTCAAACTTCGAGCTTCATGCTTCGGGCTTCAGGCTTCAGACTTTATCAACAAGCTCTTTTAAAAACTATTCTAAAAACCGCATTAAAAACCTTTCCGAATGTTTATTTTTGTGGCGTACAAATAACAGGGAAATACTTATGAAATTTTTTATAGATACCGCCAACCTAGATCAGATTAAGGAAGCACAGGATTTAGGTGTTCTGGATGGAGTTACTACCAATCCGTCATTGATGGCGAAAGAAGGAATTACGGGAAGAGACAACATCTTAAAGC
>JABDKT010000005.1 GCA_013002065.1 Flavobacteriaceae bacterium | reverse complement strand
TTCCATTCTTTACAAGACGTACATTGCCCTTGCCATTTAGCATATTGGGCACCGCAGTTCTGACAAAAAAAAGTGGTTTTGACTTTGGCCATGATCTTTCAGCTAAAATAGATATATTTACTATCGTAGTAAAAAAATAATCCCCATCTTTTTTATTTCTTCGCTGCTCTGCTTCTAACCCAATCGAAACGTGCATATCATGAAGTATGTAGGCCAGATTTGTTTGAAGAATACTTGCGAAGAGCCAGAGAGATCATCACCTATATTCAGTATTTCAGAAAAGAAGAGGACAAGGGAAGTCTTAAAAATTCCCACTGACTAACCAATAAATCCTCTGGAGCTTTATGCGAAGGAGGGTTTTTTTAATATCCAAAATCTTCTTTGATCTTATCTGCCTTGTCCAACATAACATCAACGGTGATAAAATCAACTTCCTCTTTATCGAAGGCGCCTTGAAAGGTTCTCATAGCCTTCTTAGGCTCGCCTACTTCCTCGTAATAGCGGCCTAAATAATAGTCTCCAAGTACAGTGTCCGGGTATTGCTTCTTGGCTACTGTCGCGATTTCTCTTAAAGCGTCCCATTGCTTTCGTTTTTCACAAGCGGTTGAAACAGCAATAAAATCATTCACACGTATTGGGTTGGTGAGTCCGAAGAGATCCTCAATGGTCTTATATTTATCAAATAAGTAAACATTAAGCGGAGTGTCGGTCTTCATTAAAACGTCGCTAAATTCTTGTTTGGAAATAGGGCGATAAACAGAAAATATTTTCTCCATGGCAGAAGGAATAGCACGAGCCACTAAAGAATAGTGGGTAGCTCCTTCAAAATTGTCGAAATAATAAGAGAATTGGTCATTTTTAAGAGGCGCTAAAGACTTATCTAAATCGATGGATATTTCCATTAAGTCCTTAATATCATCTGATCCTGTGGCCAGATAATAAAATACTTTTGATGGTATACTTGGAATACGTTGCGGAAGTCGTTCGTCCATTAAAGGTGCTAAGTCTGGACTAAGGCTTATGTACCCATTAAACAACGGTGGATCCTTAAATAAATAGTAGTTAATGTAATTGGCCGTAAAATCATGACCCACTGCAATTGTAAATTTGGCGGTGCGATAACTATTATCAATATATGGTAACAACTCTAGTCCAATAAATTCAAAGAAATCGGCGCCGCTGTCAGCAGGCATGAAGTTAGTGTCATCATAATTACAGTCGTCATATCTTTTGTCCCCTTGCATAACTCCTACTACGATGGATTCGGGCATGTCTTCCCAGTAACCGTAGTAGTCTACGTTACCCGCCACGGGTTCGAATAAATAATTGGCATCCAAAACCAGTACGATGGGATACGACTTTTCCACGTTTGCCTCATAATCTCTCGGCAATTGTATTTTAAGACGTCGTGTTTCACCTAATTTTGATGAGGTGAATTCTTCATAAATAACTTTAGATTGAGAAATAGAAGATAGGGTGCAACAGAAGCACAGTGTAAGCAGCAGTAGATTCTTCATGGCATGAAATTTTCAGCTGGAAAGATAATAAAATTTAAAAAAGAGGATTAATCAGAATTTGACGTTAAGAGCCTTTTTCGATTATAAATAGGGAGAAAAATAAAGGAAAGCGCTCCCGAAATTAGTAGATAGAGAATATTCGAGGTCCACACAATCCAACCGAATGCCGTCCCAATGGTTTCATCAATTCCAAAAACCAGCATTATTCCTGCGATGGCGAGAGGGTAATATCCGAATCCGCTATTGGTAAAAGCGAAGGTGAAACTACCTACCACAAAGGTGATAATAATTACGCCAATTCCAAGACCTGTAGTTTCGGGAAGGGCAAGGGTGGCAGTGTAAAAAGATGCGAGGTATAATAACCAGATAAGAAGGCTTTGAAAGATAAAGTTCCATTTGTTTTTCATCTTTATGATACTGAAAATTCCTTCTCTAAGCCCGGAGAGTAATCCCTTGATCTTTAGACTTAGTCTGCTCTTAGAATATTTCAGAAATAATAAAAACAGAACAAACAAGACAAGCAATGCTCCCAAAACCAATCCAATTTCAGCAATCGGAACTTTTTCAAGCAAAAAATCATACAACAGGTCGAATTGTAACACCAAGGCGATAAAGGTGAAAATAAAAAGGAGTAAGACATCCACCACTCTTTCCGAAATAATCGTACCGAAGCCTTTATCGAATGGGACTTTCTCGTAGGTGGTAAGCACCAAGGCCCGGGAGACTTCTCCACTTTTAGGAATAAAGATATTCATAAGATATGCAATGGAAACCGCCATGAAATTGTTTAGGAGTTTAGGTCGATATCCTAGAGGTTCTAATAACAAACTCCAACGGAAAGCCCTTACCATATGACTAATTACACTCAACAGTACGGCTATGGCTACAATCCAGTAATTTGCACTTTCTAAGTTTGAAAATACTTCCTCCTTTTGTTCGGGGGTATATTTGGAATAAAAAAACCACATCAAGAATAGTCCGAGCCCTAGTGGGATGACTATCTGAAGAAACTTAGAGAGTGATTTATTCAAACTATATAAGTAAGTTGTTTTCTTCGTTTGGGAAGACTAAGGCGGGCTTAAAATTCTTTGCTTCCTCCTGACTCATGATGGCGTAGGTGATAAGAATTAAAATATCTCCGGGAGCCACTTTACGCGCCGCAGCACCGTTTAGGGTGATTTCTCCACTTTTACGAGGCCCCGGAATTGCATAAGTTTCCAAGCGTTCGCCATTATTATTATTCACAATTTGTACCTTCTCACCCTCCATAATATTCGCGGCATCCATCAAATCCTCATCGATGGTGATACTTCCTATATAATTTAGGTCGGCACCGGTAACTTTTACTCTGTGAATTTTAGATTTTACTACATGTATTTGCATGGGACAAAGATATTAATTTAAAGCCATATTGTCGATTAAACGCACTTCGCCGGCGTAAGCAGCAATAAAGGCTCGATAGGTATTTCCTTTTCTTTTTCTTCGGGCCGGTCTTAGGTTATCTATATTGGCGATTTCGAAATATTCAAGTTTGAGATGTGGGTTTTGCTGAAATGTCTGTGAGACATGTTTTTGTAACTCACCTATACTTTTTTCTGAAAAATTCGATTGTGCCCATTTAAGGGTTTCGCAGATTATTTTCGCTTCTTCAAACTGAACTTTACTCAGCCTTTTATTTCGCGAACTCATGGCTAGTCCGTGTTTTTCTCGATAAATAGGACAACCAATTATTTCGATAGGAAGCTTTTCGATGCTTACAAGCTTCTTAATAATTTGTAATTGCTGAAAATCTTTTTCTCCAAAATAGGCCTTATCCGGGCGCACTGCTCTAAAAAGCAGATTCACGACCGTTCCTACTCCGTCAAAATGCCCGGTTCGGAATTCCCCCTCCATTTGGTGTTCTAATCCGCCAAATGAATATTTTTTAGACACCACATTATCACCGTAAAGGTCTCCAGGGTTGGGGGCATAAACTAAAATCTTATCGTCCAGTTTTTTTAAAAGTTGCGCATCTGTTTTTAAGGTTCTTGGGTATTTTTCAAGATCTCCTGCATTGTCGAATTGCGTCGGATTTACAAAAATGCTTACAACGGTTATTTGATTTTCAGACAAGGCTTTTTTAACTAATGCGAGATGTCCTTCGTGCAAAGCTCCCATAGTAGGAACGAATCCAACGGTTCTGTTCTGAACTCTATTTTTTTGAAGTTCCGATTGTAATGAAGATTGATGGTGAAATATCATATGGGATAAAAGTGCAGCAAAATTAAGATATTAAGCTCAATCTGCATAAAATTTCGTAATTTTGCGTGTTTTAACAACAAGCCAGTAAAGTAGAGAATTTATGAAAGATAAAAGAGTCTTGTATGTGTCTTCTGAAGTTATTCCTTATCTCCCGGAGACCGAGATTTCTTCAATGTCGTTTGAAGCACCTAGAATGGTGAATAGCAGCGGAGGCCAAATTAGAATCTTCATGCCTCGCTACGGAAATATCAATGAAAGAAGACATCAACTGCATGAGGTAATCCGTTTATCGGGTATGAATCTCGTTATCAACGATTTGGATATGCCGCTCATTATTAAGGTGGCTTCCATTCCGAAGGAAAGAATGCAAGTTTATTTTATTGATAATGAAGACTACTTTAAGCGCAAGGCAACTTATGCCGATGAGGATGGAAACTATTTTGAAGACAATGATGAACGAGCGATTTTCTTTGCTAAAGGAGTTATTGAAACCGTAAAAAAATTAAATTGGTCACCAGATATCATTCATGTTCATGGATGGTTGGCATCATTTCTGCCATTATATCTAAAGACTTATTACAATAACGAGCCCTTATTCGAGAATAGTAAGATTGTAACTTCTGTTTACAACCATGGTTTCGAAGATACTTTAAATACGAAGCTAGTGGATAAAATTAGATTCGATGGCATCGAAGAAGACAAGGTAAGTCATCTAGAGACCCCAAACTACTTCAATGTAATGAAAACGGCCATTGATAATTCCGATGCGATAATTGTGGGATCGGATGAACTTGGCGCCGATTTTGATACATATCTTAAAAATCTCGAAAAGCCCGTGTTAAAATTTCATAACAAGGAGGAGTTTGCCGAGGCATATTTAGACTTTTACCAATCCAAAGTATTAGACTAACACCTAATCTCTACTATGAACATTAAGAATATTTTGCCCAAATTAGGGGTGATTGTTGGAATAATAATTGGATTTGCCTCCTGTGAAGAGGACTTCAGCACTATTGATACCAATATAATTAACGAAAATTTCTCGACTCCCGATACCGTTTTTGACGTGATTGCTTACAGTAAAGGAATTAATCAAGACGGAACTAACGGAGTTCAAACCAATGGGTTGAGTTCTTACCAATTGGGAATCTACAATGATCCGGTGTATGGTAAATCAACAGTCAACCTGCTATCGCAACTTACTTTAGGCCCCGAAGCTCTAAATCCTGAATTTGGAGATTGTGTGGTACTAGATAGCGTTGTGTTGTACTTGCCATTTTTTAATACAGCAACCGTTGAGGATACGATCACCACTTATGAGATCGATTCTATCTTCGGAAATAGCCCAATCGACATTAGTATTTACGAATCAAATTTTTTCCTTCGTGAGTTCGACCCGAATTCGGGCTTTGAAGATCCTCAGGAATATTATTCAAACCAAGGTTCAGAATTTGAAGGGTTTTTAGGGGAATTATTAGCCACGGTTGAAGATTTTACCCCAAGTAACGATGCGATCGTTCTAAGTGATACAGTTTCATTAGCGCCGGGATTACGGGTTAATTTACCCATCGAATTTTTCGAGGATAAAATCATTGCCAATGAAGGCGAACCTGAACTACTAAACAATAGTAATTTCCGTGAATTTTTTAGAGGGCTTTACTTTAAAGTGACGTCGGATACCGATAATGGTAGCCTATTCATATTCGACCTTGCAGATACCGATGATGAAAATATAGGAGTGAAATTATATACGAGTTATAAAGATTTGGATGAAGGTGAAGGGGAAACCTGTGAAACAGAAGATGTCGAGGTGCTTCAGGAAGAAACTCGTCTTTTCTTTAATGCGATTTCAGTAAACGTCTTCGAAAATGAAGTCCCCGCCGATATCATTTCAGACTTGACAAATGCCGACACAGAGGCCGGGGAAGAAACGCTATATGTTCGTGGAGGTGAAGGAATCATTTCGCTTATAGAACTGTTTGGTGATGATACCGATCAAAACGGAATTGCAGATCAATTGGAAGATCTTCGAGAAGAGGAATGGTTAATTAACGAAGCCAATCTTATTTTTTATGTGGATCAAGATAGGGTGACAGGAGGGGATGTAGAACCTGAACGCCTCATTATTTATGAAACTAAAAACAACGATGTTTTAGCCGATTACTTTATCGATTTTACGTCGGGACAAACTACGGTTAACGCTCTTACCGAACATTTAGGAAGATTGGAAAGAGATAGCGACGACAATGGTGAGTTTTATAAAATTAAAATTACACAGCACGTAAGTAATCTAATAAACAACGATTCAATTAATGCGCCGTTGGGCTTGTTGGTGACCAACAATGTTACTCAATTAGATTTTCAGAATTTAAAAGATCCCATAATTCCTACTCCCGGAATTATGATAGAAGAAGTCCCTGCCAGTAGTATAATTTCTCCTGAAGGAACCGTACTTTTCGGAAATAACACTTCTAATACAGCCAAGAAGTTAAGGCTGGAAATATATTATACCGAACCTAATTAAATCGTTTAACAAATGTGTGGAATAGTTGGCTATATCGGGAATAGAGAAGCTTATCCTATTATTCTGAATGGATTAAAACGTCTGGAATATCGCGGCTATGACAGTGCCGGAATTGCACTTTACGATGGTACAGGGATTCAAATGGCGAAGACCAAAGGAAAGGTAAGTGATCTTGAAAGTCGTGCCGACGCCGAAATTTCCAAAAAAGGTAGCCTGGGACTAGGCCACACGCGCTGGGCGACACACGGAGTTCCTAACGATATTAATTCACATCCGCATTACTCCAATAGCGGAGATTTGGTTATCATCCACAACGGAATTATCGAAAATTACGCTTCTATCAAGAAGGAGCTTATCAATAGGGGATATACCTTTAAGAGTGACACCGATACCGAAGTACTCGTTAACCTCATTGAGGAAATCAAGAAAAAGGAAGATGTAAAATTGGGGAAGGCTGTGCAAATTGCTTTGAACCAAGTGGTGGGAGCTTATGCGATTGCCTTGTTTGATAGAAAAAAGCCAGATGAAATTGTGGTGGCTAGACTAGGAAGTCCTTTGGCCATTGGAATTGGAGAAAATGAATTTTTCGTAGCCAGTGACGCTACACCTTTTATTGAGTTTACGAACAACGCGATTTACTTGAAAGATGAGGAAATGGCAATTATCCGACTTAAAAAAGGAGTAAAAGTCCGCAAGATAAAAGACGATAGTTTGGTCGATCCATATATTCATGAGTTGCAGTTAAACCTGGAGCAGATTGAAAAGGGTGGTTACGATCATTTTATGCTGAAAGAGATCTACGAACAACCGAAGGTAATCAAGGATACTTATCGGGGTCGATTATTGGCCAACAAAGGAATTATAAAATTAGGTGGATTGGAAGATCATATCAACAAATTCACCAATGCCGATAGAATTATTATTGTTGCCTGCGGAACTTCATGGCATGCCGGGTTGGTAGCCGAGTATATTTTTGAAGATTGGGCGAGAATACCAGTGGAGGTGGAATACGCTTCCGAATTTAGATACAGAAATCCGGTGATTACCGAAAAAGATGTGGTCATTGCCATCTCTCAAAGTGGTGAAACGGCAGATACTTTAGCGGCAATTAAATTGGCGAAAGAAAGAGGAGCCTTTGTTTATGGAGTTTGTAATGTGGTTGGATCTTCGATTTCTCGTGAAACCGATAGTGGTACCTATACTCATGCAGGTCCGGAAATTGGAGTGGCATCAACCAAAGCTTTTACTACTCAGATTACCGTTCTTACCATGATTGCACTTCGATTGGCCGATGTCAAGGGAACTATTTCGCACAGTGATTATATGATGCATTTACGAGAGTTGGACACTATCCCAACTTTAGTAGAAGAAGCGTTAAAAAGCGACGACAAGATTCGTGAAATTGCCTATGAATTTAAAGATGCAGCAAATTTCTTGTATTTGGGGAGAGGGTATAATTTCCCTGTGGCCTTGGAAGGAGCACTAAAGTTAAAGGAGATCTCCTACATTCATGCCGAAGGCTATCCTGCTGCCGAAATGAAGCATGGACCCATTGCATTGATCGACGAACATATGCCCGTTGTAGTGATTGCGGTAAATAGCAACCATTACGAAAAAGTGGTGAGTAATATTGAAGAAATAAAAGCTAGGAAAGGTAAAATTATTGCGGTTGTTACCGAAGGCGATACCACCGTAAAAGAACTGGCCGATTATATCATGGAAGTTCCAAAAACCCCGGAGACTTTGAGTCCGTTGGTGACGACTATTCCATTGCAATTACTTTCTTATCATATTGCAGTAATGTTAGACAGAAACGTTGACCAACCTCGTAACTTGGCGAAGTCTGTAACGGTGGAATAAATCTATCCATTCGTTTTTCTGAAATTTTAAACTTTGTGAGAGTTACTTTTACAGCGACCCCGTCCGCTGTCCGTCCGGGCAGGCCCGCTCAATTCGTGCTCGGGCAGGGATTGGAGCGGCATCCTTTTTATGTCACTTCGAGTGATCATGCGTGCATGATCGTATCGAGAAGTACTCGATACCCAATCGTAAAACGATTGACTCGAATGACCATAAAAAGATACAGCGTAAAGCCCGATTTTAGGTAGCTTGAGCGAGGCGAAAGTTACCTAAAAGCACGCCAAATAAAAGACAGGCTACGTTCGCCGGAATCACAACAAAAAATTAGCAAAATGGATTGTCTTATTTGGATATAAAAAACTATATTTGCACCGATTTTTAGGGGGACTTTTTTAGCCTTCTAACAGTTATAATTTAGTACTGTTAGAAGGC
>JABDKT010000285.1 GCA_013002065.1 Flavobacteriaceae bacterium | reverse complement strand
CACCGCGTAAAGAAGCTCGAAGTCCCGCCGCATCACCATCGAACAATACCGTAATATTCTTTGTTAAACGATTTATAAGTCGAATTTGCTCGGGTGTAAGCGCTGTTCCCGAAGAAGAAACCACATTCTCAATTCCCCTTTGATGGAATTGAATCACATCGGTATATCCTTCCACCAGGAAACAGTTATCTTCCTTGGCAATGGTTTGTTTTGCGTGATAAATTCCATAGAGCACCTTACTCTTATAGTAAATATCACTTTCAGGAGAATTTAAATACTTGGCTGCCTTTTTATCGGACGTAAGAATACGACCTCCAAAACCCAAGACACGTCCGCTCAAACTGAGAATGGGAAAAATAACTCGGCCTTTAAATCGGTCGAATTGCTTCTCTCCTTTCACAATGGTTAACCCGGTCTTTTCGAGATAGCTTAATTGATATCCACTTTTTAGTGCTTCCGAAGTAAATGCATCCCACTCGTCTGGCGAATATCCCAATCCGAATTTCTTGATGGTTTCTTCGGTAAAGCCTCTTTCTTTAAAATAAGTTTGACCAATGGCCTTTCCGGCTTCTGTATTGAGTAAGGTTTCGTGAAAGTATTTTTTAGCAAACTCACTTACCAGATACAAGCTCTCTCTTTCATTGGCCTGCTGCTTTTCCTCTTCGGTTCGCTGTGTTTCTTCGACTTCAATCCCATATTTCTTCGCCAGATATTTGATGGCTTCAGGATAGGTGAAGTGTTCATGTTCCATTAAAAAGGCCACTACATTTCCTCCTTTACCACTGGAAAAGTCCTTCCAAATTTGTTTTACGGGGGAAACCATAAAACTTGGAGTTCGCTCATCGGAAAAAGGACTGAGTCCTTTAAAGTTGCTTCCCGATTTTTTCAGCATTACAAAATCGCCAATAACCTCCTCTACACGGGCGGTTTCAAAGACTTGGTCTATGGTATTTTTTGAAATCAAAACTGAAGAAATCTATGAAAGGTAAAAATACTACTAATTATGGTATTCAAGATAAGAAAAGGCCCCCAAACGGAGGCCCAAAAATTGAAACAAAGTGTACGTTTAATCCATGTCGAATCGCAAACCCAGCGAAACATTACGCTGCTCAACAGGATTGTCTTTAAAAAGAGTATTCAAATCATACTTTATATATAAGGCAGCATCGCGCCAACCAAGATATGCGCTTAAACCATAAACGAAATTATTCACATTATAATTCCCTTTAAACTTTTGCTTTACGTCCTCACCATTTTCATTGAACTTCAGTTTTTGACGGGTTGCCAGCCTAAATCCGGCATACCCGCCTAGGCCAATCTTAATTTTATTATGAGTAGAATATCTGAAATAATCCTCTTTTTCAATTTTTCTGGACGGCCCCATTTCAAAATGCACCGGGAACACCAAATTATCCACCCTTAATTTTGATTTATCCAGATCAAGGTCAAAAGTTTGTAATTCGGTTTGTGTTCCCGTATCTACGAAGTATCTATTGTCCGTGGGCTTTAATCCATTGAATTGAAACGAAAAACCATATTTTACACGAAGCCAATTGGTCTCTTTAAACACACGTGTTTTCCATGCCCAGCCAATTTCAGCAAAACGACTTCCGCCAACTTTGAAATCGGAGTCACTCAACGACTCCCCTTCGGTGATCACATTGTTAAGTCCGACCGCCAAGACAAAATCGCTGGTGGTTCGTCGATCGTATTTTCGTTTTTCAGGAGTATATTCAAATCCGATTATCTCCTTATCGCTAAAAAACTTAATCTCAAGTTTATCAACATCATTACTTTCCTCCTCACCATTTCTTTTTAGAAGCGCAATTTTATTATCTATGATTGCGAGTTTGTTTTCAATGTTTAACGCGCGCTTTTCTGCCGCTTCTTCCTTTAATCGCTCTGCTTCTACTATGGTTATTTCATTGCGGTCGAATCGCTTATTAATCATTTCCACCTCACTTTTTAAAGCGTCTTTCTCATCGTTAATCACTTGCTCTCTGGCCGATTCCAAGGCCTCTATACTATTTTCCTGAGCGTGAGATGAGACCATAGTTAAGATCCACATCACTAATGCGATGCAATAGGTAATCGTTTTCATATTGTTCGAATTTTTAGTGGCTTTGATGAAAAGCCGGATTGATGAATGTTAATTATTACGTTCTGCCACTGCGGTTCTCACCTTGTTAAATCCTTCTCCAAGAGCTTCAAAAACTCTATCTCTAAAGCTTCGTTCGAGTTCAGTCTCGACATCCAAAAGCAATGCTGCAGCATCCACTTTATAATTTTTGGATGAAAGAATTTTATGATTTGCGATTTCGCGATTTGCTTTGGCCAAAAGCGCATCGATCTCTTCCGCTGTAACCGTATTATTACTATTTTGAATTTCCTGAACAGACGCAACTACTTCTTTTACTTTGTCTTCCACAAATAATTCCTCCGGATTCAACTTATCCTCAACTATCTGCTCTTCGATAAATTCTTCCACTTCATTTATCGCGACGGCTTCATTATTGAAATTGTTTTGAATCTCTTCGGAAACATTAGTCTCTTCAGGGGTTTCATTTGAAGTAGTTTCGGCTAGGGTCGTAGCGTCATTCGATTCAATCTTTGCCTCCGAATCTACTGCAAGAACCTCCTTATCTAATTGGACTTCTAAATTGTTAGGCAACTCTTCCGTCTCATTTACCGCATCTATGATCTCGTTAGTATCCTCTAAAACCAATTCATCGATTCCCTCAACACCTTCTTGATTGAAAATTAGGGTTAGTACCAATAATATTCCGGCAACACTGGCTGCCACAGCAAACCAGGCAAACTTATTTCGTTTTTGTGGTGATTGCTTCTCCAGGGTAGCCGACAACTTTTCCCAACTTTCTTTTTTAGGTTGGAGCTCCCTCTCCTGCAACTTTTCTCTAATATTTTCTTCAAATTTAATGGGTGCCATAACTCAAAATATTTTCCTTGTTAATTTTCTGCTGAAGCATTTTCCTTGCTTTGAACAGCTGTGTTTTTGAGGTGTTTTCCGATACTTGCAACAACTCTGCTATTTCACTGTGCTTATATCCTTCAACGGCGTATAAAATGAAGACCGTTCGGTAGCCGTCGGGCAGGGAATCGATCATCTTTTGGATTTCCTCTACCTCCAACTCAGTTTCAATATATGCCACATGTTGCATGGAATTTTCTATTTCAGCATCATCCTGAAAAGCCAATTTCTTCTTTTTTCTCAATCTTGAAATTGCTTCATTTACCATGATTCTTCTAATCCAACCCTCAAAGCTTCCTTGCGATTTGAAACTTCCTAAATGAGTAAAGACCTTTAGAAATCCATTGAGCATTACTTCTTCTGCTTCCTCCCTACTGCGAAGATATTGTCTACAAACACTGAGCATCTTAGGTGAAAACATTTCATATAGTTCGCGTTGAGCCTTACGATCCTGTTCTCGAGCTCTCGAGATTAATTTCTGATAATTCTTATGTAGCGAAACTATCTTCATAAATTCTGCGAATAAACGCCTCTATGTACATAGACGTGCAATCTGAAAAAATGGTTGTCTGAAGATTATTTTTTTCTTTCGATCACGTAGTTTACCATCAGTTCCAGCGACTCTTTATAAGGCGAGCTTGGATATTTAGACAGCAATTTTAATGCCTCTTCTTGATAAAGCTTCATTTTATTGATGGCATAATCGAGACCACCGTTGTCTTTTACAAATTGGATCACCTCTTTTACTCTCTGTTTGTCTTTGTTGTGATTTTTAACCGAATTAATCAACCAATTTTTCTCCTTAGAAGTACTGTTGTTTAAGGCGTATATTAGCGGTAAGGTCATTTTCTTTTCCTTGATGTCGATTCCGGTGGGTTTTCCAATTTTCTCTTCTCCGTAATCGAAAAGGTCATCTTTTATTTGAAAAGCAATTCCGATGAGCTCCCCAAATTTCCGAAGGTTTTCTACCTCTTCGGCTTCGGCATTTACCGATTGTGCACCCATGGCACAACAGGCGGCAATTAAAGTTGCCGTTTTCTGACGAATAATTTCAAAATATACTTCTTCTGTAATATCGAGACTTCTAGCCTTGTCAATTTGGAGTAATTCGCCTTCACTCATCTCCCGAACGGCCACCGAGATAATTTTCAGCAAATCGAAATCGTCATTGTCAATGGACAATATCAATCCCTTTGAAAGTAAATAGTCACCTACGAGTACTGCGATTTTATTCTTCCACAAGGCATTGATAGAGAAGAATCCTCGTCGACGGTTACTGTCGTCCACCACATCGTCATGAACTAGGGTTGCGGTATGGATAAGTTCGATAATAGAAGCCCCGCGGTAAGTTCGTTCGTTCACTTCTCCGTCATTGCACATTTTGGCAATGAGAAAAACAAACATAGGGCGCATTTGCTTCCCTTTTCGGTTTACGACATAGTGGGTAATTCTATTCAGAAGGGATACCTGCGAAGACATAGAATTCGAGAACTTTTTTTCAAAAAGCTCCATTTCCGATTCAATGGGCATCTTTATTTGAGAAACGACCTTCATTCAGAAATCAAAGATAGTCAAATAGACAGTAGTTATGACTTATTTGCCAATTGACCGCAGGCTGCGTCGATGTCTTTTCCACGGCTTCGACGCACGGTCACAGGTATTCTGTTTTTCTCCAAATATTCAATATAAAGATCGATGGCTGCATTATCTGCCTGTCGGAAATCGCCATCGTCTATGGGGTTGTATTCGATGAGATTCACCTTGCTCGGCGCGAACTTGCAGAACTTCACCAAAGCCTTTATATCGTCCTCGGTGTCATTGATTCCATCCCAAACCACATATTCGTACGTAATGATCTTTTTGGTTTTAGCATACCAATATTCCAAAGACTCTCGCAAGTCGACCAAATTAAAACTTTTGGCAAAGGGCATTATTTGTTCTCGTTTCTCCTGAATGGCCGAATGCAAAGACACTGCCAAATTAAACCTCACCTCATCATCTGCCAATTTCTTGATCATTTTTGGCACTCCGGAAGTAGAAACTGTGATGCGCTTGGGTGACATCCCCAGGCCTTCATCGGAAGTAATCTTATCAATCGACAACAATACATTCTTGTAATTCATTAGGGGTTCCCCCATTCCCATAAAAACGATATTCGAAAGAGGACGATCGTGATATAACAAGCTTTCCTTATGGATAGCTACCACCTGATCGTAGATTTCATCCGGATTGAGGTTTCGCATCCTCTTGAGACGCGCTGTAGCACAAAATTTACAATCTAAACTACAACCCACTTGAGAAGAAACGCATGCTGTAGTTCTGGTTGCCGTAGGAATCAAAACCGATTCCACCACTAGTCCGTCGAATAGTTTTACAGCATTTTTAATGGTTCCGTCTTCACTCTTCTGAAAATTATCAACCTCTATGTGATTGATCACAAAATTTTCCTCCAACTTCGTTCTTGTTTCTTTGGAAATATTGGTCATATCCTCAAAGGAATGGATGCCCTTATTCCAGAGCCATTCGTACACTTGATTCCCGCGAAAGGCCTTATCGCCAACATTCACGAAGAAATCTCTCAATTCCTCCTTGGACAAAGCCCTAATATCTTTCTTCTTTGTGTTCATTGGGTGCAAAATTACGCATAATAAAGCGGAAGCATAAAAAAACCTCCGCCAATTAAGGAAGAGGTTTCTCAATCATTGAATGGTTAATTATCTATTATCTATCAACAATTATCTTCTTCGTGATATCATTTTGTGTTTCTTCGTCCACCAGCATAAGGAAATAAATGCCTTCCTGAATATTTTGAACAGCGATTCGGTTTTCCGATGCCGAAACATTTCCCGATTGAATCTCTTGTCCCAATAAGTTATATAGTCGGTAACTTAAGTTAGGATAACGGGTGTTCATAATCATAACATATTCTGAAGCAGGATTCGGATACACATCCAATGTTCCTGATATCTCGAAATCTATCGTACTTAACGCATTCTCCAATGCGTCGATTGTCATTTGTCCAGATCCTAAGGGATCTAACCAGTCACTAAGTCTATTTTCGGGAGTGCTACCGGCGTTCCATGAAACGCCTATTCTACCATAAACGTCATATTCATTGTTATTTTCAATTCCATTGCAAAATGACTGACCGGCATATAACTGGCCAATAATATGTCCATTTTCATTAAATAAGGGAGATCCGGAAGAACCGCTTTCGGTAGTTCCAATTTCCCAACCGTTTCCTTCTCCGGCTGTCACCCCTTTAATAAGCCACACATCGGTACCATTTGCATTTTCTTTTACAGCAGGATTATCGTCTCGACAGATCTTCATTATATCCCCATTTGGATGATGGATACCCACTTGAAACTCTGGATTAGCACCACTGTGATCCCAACCGGCAAAAGCCACATCCCATGAAGATGGAATTGGATTGAACAGTTCAACCAGTGCAAAGTCACTTACCGGATTATTCGCGCGCAACTCGGCACCACTCATAGTGAAATTACTTTGTATATCGGTACTTTCGGCTTCAGTTCCACAAACTGGGCTTGGGCTCATCCAATTAAACCGGACAGACCATAAAGCAGGGTCGGAATTTTCTAAGCAGTGATTTGCGGTGAGTAAATACGGTTTTTTGTCTAAAAAAGTGTTGTTGATGAGAGATGCCGAACATAAATAACCGTTTCCGAGGTTCAATAAGGCAACTGCTTTTTTCACCACATCCTTCTTATCGTCGAAATCGGATCCTACTGGGCAATTCACGTCGTAATTACAATCTCCTGAATCGTTTAATCCTCTTCCTTCTTCTAACCATGAATCCAAACGTCCTAAGCGATAACCGTGAATAATACTGTTTATTTCGATTTGAAAACTCCCTTGAGTTAAAGCAGGCTCGTAATACTCTACAAAAACAGTTTCCCCTTGAACAAACCAAGAGCCTAGCTCTTTATTCGATCTGTTATGTGCGCTTGTATATTTTTTGGACTTATCGGTTCTTTCTGCATTGAAAAGTTGCAAGGCGGTACCTTCCGGAAGTGAAAATTCGGTGAAATTAACGCTCATGTTGATGGCTCGCGGAGATTTTATCGCGACTCTCCAAATTCGGTCTCCATTTTCCAGCAACGACCATTCTCCGGCCTCGGAAGGATCCAAAATCACGGTTCTGGCGATTCCATATCGCCAAGGTAAACTTTTGTCAAGATCGTTAATGCTGTCTTCCTGTCGGATGACTTCAAGATCCAAAGGAGGAAGTAATATGGGGTCTATTTCACCAAGATTGAGTTCCCAACTAACAGGAGAATCATCCATAGTATCCTGTGCAAAAAGGATCCCTAAAGGAATGATCAACATCCACAAAAGTAGAACTTTCTTCATTTAACTGTTAGTTGGTTGTAACAGACTAAGATACCGCTTTATTTTTAGATATAAAAATTAGGATTTTGATCAAAAAAAACCTCCGCAACTAAGGCGGAGGCTCATTTTAATGTTTTTTTGCTGCTTAAATAATTAGCATGGCATCACCATAGGTATAAAACCTGTATTTTTCTTTAATGGCCTCGGCATACGCTTCTTTTACAAATTCGTGACCTGCAAAGGCTGCCACCATCATTAACAATGTTGATTTTGGCGTATGAAAATTAGTAACCATACTGTTTGCAATACTGAATTCGTAAGGAGGGAAAATAAATTTATTCGTCCATCCCGTGTAGGCATTTAGTGTGCTGTTTGAAGAAACTGAACTTTCCAAAGAACGCATCACAGTAGTACCAATAGCGCAAATTCGCTTTTTACGTTGAATTCCTTCATTAATAATATCTACAGCATTTTGGGCGATAATTATTTCTTCAGAATCCATCTTGTGCTTAGACAAATCCTCCACTTCTACCGGACTAAAAGTTCCAAGTCCAACATGAAGGGTTACTTCGGCAAAATTAACCCCTTTGATCTCCAATCTTTTTAAGAGGTGCTTCGAGAAATGCAAACCGGCTGTTGGAGCAGCTACTGCACCTTCGGTCTTGGCGAATATAGTTTGGTATCTCTCGGCGTCTTCCGGCTCCACTTCTCTTTTGATATACTTTGGCAGTGGTGTTTCACCCAATTCTGTCAACTTACTTCTGAATTCTTCGTAAGAACCATCGAATAAAAATCGTAAAGTACGTCCGCGAGATGTAGTATTATCAATAACTTCAGCTACTAAGGATTCATCCTCACCAAAATACAGCTTGTTTCCAATTCTAATCTTTCTTGCAGGGTCTACCAAAACATCCCATAGGCGGGTTTCGGGGTTTAACTCTCGCAAAAGAAACACTTCGATACGAGCACCGGTTTTTTCTTTATTTCCGAACAAACGAGCCGGAAAAACCTTCGTGTTGTTTAAAACCAAAACATCGTCTTCCTCAAAATAATCGATCAAATCCTTAAACATTTTATGTTCGATGGTCTTTTCGGCACGATTAAGTACCATTAATCTTGCTTCATCACGATTGGGAGCGGGATATTCGGCTAATAAGTCGGCTGGAAGGTCAAAGCTAAAATTGGATAATTTCATTCCCATAGGAGGTACATTTTTTCTTTAAGGTGGCAAATATACAATCTCAAACTAGGGGTTGTCAAGTAAATGCCCATTTATTATTCAGAAATCACCACGAGACCAATAGTTTTGAGGTCTTCCCAATAACGCGGATAGGATTTGCTAACTACTTCGGCATCTAAAATGCGAATGGGTACTTTCAAGGCCAAGGGTGCAAACGCCATCGCCATTCGATGGTCGTTATAGGTAGCTATTTCAACATTGGGATTGATATGGTTTCCGGATTTTAAATACAGACTGTTTTCAGTAATCTCAACCTCAGCGCCCAATTTGGATAGTTCGTTTTTAAGCGCCACCAATCGATCGGTTTCTTTGATTTTTAAGGTATGAAGTCCCGAGAGTTTACAGCTTATCCCATTTCCGAAGCAAGTCACAGCAATAGTTTGGGCGATATCGGGTGTATTGGCAAGATCCAATACTATAGTTTCGGACAATTCGGAATTGGTTTTGGTAAGAAGTAAAGCCTGTTCCGCTTCTATAAATTCGGAATGTACACCCAATTGCTCGTAAATTGAAACCAAAGCCGAATCTCCTTGTAAACTATCCTTTCGATAACTTTTTATTTTTACTGAAAGATTAGAGGACAGTGCAACCAGGCTATAAAAATAGGACGCAGAACTCCAATCACTTTCAACAACAACGGTCCTATCGTCAATCTTCCTAACAGGAGGTATACTGATTTCCTGTCCGGAAAATGTGCCTAGTATGCCAATTTGTTTTAATAACGACAACGTCATTTCGATATAAGGTATAGACGTAACCTTTCCTTTTAATCGTATCGTCAAGCCATGTGGCAATCGAGGCGCTACGAGCATCAAGGCCGATATATATTGACTACTCACATTGGCACTAATATCGACTTCAGAAATGGAGGGAATGCTTCCTTTTATTCGCAAAGGCGGGAACCCGGCTTCCTTTTCATATTCTATGACACAGCCTAATTTCCGAAGGGATTCCACCAACAATTTAACGGGACGCTCTTGCATTCTAGCGCTTCCGGTTAATGTAATATGTGTTCCAGGAGTAGTTGCGAAATAAGCCGTTAAAAAACGCATGGCGGTTCCTGCATGATGGACATCAACCTCACCCTCCGTCAACTGGATGCCACTTGTAAGCACTTTGGTATCGTCGCTCTCCGATAAATTTTTGATTTTTAAGTTGGGATACAATGCCTGTAGAATTAAAAGACGATTGGATTCACTCTTGGATCCCGTGATTTCGATTTCAACAGTATGCTCGAAAAAATTGTTATGTGATAATTGAACCTTCAACTTAAGAATCTTTCTCTTTTAGTTGTTTCCAGAATTTTCCATAGGTTACAAAAAAACCATAAAAGAAGCCAGCAGCCGCTAATCCTAGGGCGATGAGCGGCAAATTATCATTTTCGGTGAAGAAGGTGAATTTAAATCCGTCGAGTAACCATTTCAGTATAACAAAAAGTAGCGCGAATGCTACTCCCAATGCAATTACCGATCTCCAAAATCCCGGCTGATTAATAATTCTTTTAAACATTATTTCAGTTTTTCGTTATTATGATGACGATCGTGATCCCGTTTCGCCTTTTTATCCATCTTCTTGTCGAAGGCTTCCTGAAGATCCACTCCTGTTTGATTCGCCAGGCACAATACCACAAAGACGACATCGGCCAGTTCTTCTCCTAAATCTTTGCTCTTGTCACTTTCCTTTTCACTCTGTTCGCCATAACGACGTGCGATAATACGGGCTACCTCGCCTACTTCTTCGGTGAGTTGGGCCATATTGGTCAATTCATTGAAATAACGAACACCGTGTTCCTTAATCCACTTGTCAACTTCTACCTGGGCATTTTGAAGGTTCATATAATTATTGTTTGTCTTTTGAGTCTATAAAGATAGTTACCGGCCCATCATTCACCAATTCCACATCCATCATGGCACCAAATATCCCGGTTCCCACTTTTTTACCAATTTCCTTTTCCAAAATAGCGATGAACTTTTCATACAAAGGTATGGCGGTTTCAGGTCTAGCGGCTTTAATAAAGGAGGGTCGGTTGCCTTTTTTTGTACTTGCGTGCAAGGTAAACTGACTTACGACAATGGCATCGCCACCTACATCGATAAGCGAAAGATTCATCGCATCGTTTTCATCACCAAAAATACGCAGTTTCGCAATCTTTGCTGCAAGCCAATCAACGTCTTCCTGAGTATCTTCATTTTCGATCCCAAGTAAAATTAGGAGTCCCTTTCCTATTTTCGACACTTTATCAGATTCGACCGTCACAGACGCACTACTTACCCGTTGGATTAAAGC
>JABDKT010000137.1 GCA_013002065.1 Flavobacteriaceae bacterium | reverse complement strand
GGGCGGTTCCACCAATTCCGGTAAAAATATGTAATGCGTCCAGTAGCATGCCCCGATAATTTATCTTTTACCCTTATTAGATATCGGCCGCCATCATTTTTCGGGACATTTATAGTGAATTTCCCTTGGCCTTTACTATTAGATTTAACCGTAAAAGTTTTAAAAGGCTTATGTACGGTAGCATTTTCGTAACGTGATAAATTATCGGAACCGCGATTCCACCACCAACGCCATTCGATTCGAAAAACTTCAATTTCCAGATCTCTGTTGGCGGCTGCTTTACCTTGTGCATCCACGGTGGCCACCTCAAATTCTGTGTTGGTATCGGTGAAGTACGACCCATAACTGTGCGGCTTTGGCGACCTCAAGCCTACAAAATGTGAAAAAGGAGCCAAATTCTTAGAAAAAACATCGATGGAAAAGTCACCCCCGCCTTCAAAGACTTTGGTGAGAAAAGTGGCGCGTAACATTCCCGGAGCCTTGCCACTTATTTCCAGATTCTTGCTGAAATTCGTACTTCCTTCCGACGAAAGTGTGGTATTCAACACTGGAATCTCGACTTCGCTAAACGTCCTCACAGGATCGGTGAATTTGTAACCAATATAGTCTTTAAATGCTGTCGAAGTAGTCCTGAGCGTTGCATCCATTTCGATTTTGAGGTTCCGAGCAGGTGCACCATGAAGCCAGGTAACTTCGGCATTTCCTTCTACGGGTTTGCTGGCATCTAGAATTTCATCCTTAAAATTCAATTTTAACTTTAACCGATTCGGTTTTATCGTTGCGACTTTCAATCCTTTGCTGAAGGAGGCTCCCCCAACGCTGATATTGGCGCTCCAATTTCCTGTAGGGGCTTCTCTGTTTGTAGCAATAGGAAAATAATAGAATCCATTAATACTATTGTTCAAAACGGTTCTTTGAACCAGTTTACCACGTGCGTCGGCAACTTCTAGTTTTACAGGGTGATTTTTCGGCAACGGATTCGCATTATCGTTAAAAGCAAAAGTGAGGTGAATGCTATCACCCGGACGATACACGCCTCTTTCAGTATAAATAAATCCTTTAAGACCTTTTTGAAGTGACTTCCCGGAAACGTCAAACTTACTTAGAGAAAGTGCATTACCGTCTTCCAACTTCGCGTAAGCGTAATTACTTCCTTTTTGGGCCACGGCAAATGCAACGCTTTTTTCAGAATCGAAAATCGACAATCCTTCGGCATCGGTCATAGTAGATCCGATGAGCTGCTGCTGAAAATTATAGAGGTTAATTTTTACGCCCGGTTGAGGCTGTGTGGTGAGCAAATTCGTAGTAGCAAAATGATAACTTCGATTATTTCCTTTTTTCACGATAAACCCGAGGTCACTACCTAAAATGTTGGTGCTAACCACCCTGTTTTCGTTATAATAAGCCTTATGACATGGATTGTCTCTCTCGCGCCAATTATAGTTGTAATTGCGGTAATTATAAATTTCATTGTCCCAATATCGCTCTTCCAATTCGTCTTCGTTGGAAGTTAAATCGTTGGTGCTTTCCTCGTAATAGTAGTCCTCCTCATAATAGTCCTCTTCCGTTTCTTCCGAAGTGTTTACGTCACAATCGTACGTAGTGTATTCTTGTTTAAAACTAAGCTCCACGCGATATAAGGCGCCGGGCTGTGTGTCAAAATATTCAGATAAATTAAGACCGTAGGCCTTCCAAAGACCATCTTCGTCAATACTTTTGTCTTTCAAATCGATCGTTTTTTTCGCAATTCTTCGCCCTACTCTGCGAAGATTGTAAGTACCGTTATCGTTCAAATTCGACTCTTGCAGGTATTGTAGCATATTGTCTTCATAGACTTGAATGATTCGAACATCTACTGCGGAAATATTAACTGCTTTGAAGTATAGTGGGGTTGAATTCGAATTAGGCAGAATAACTCCTTTACTTATAAGCTGAAGCTCCGGTTTAAGTTGTTCGAAAGAGACTAATTCTGAAAATTCCTTTTTTAGGTTGAATCCGGAGCTGTTTTTAAGTCCGTTGAATAAAGTAACTCTCACATTTCCAATGATTCTGTTCGTAGGATATACATAAAGCACATTGCCATCTACCTCGAATCTTAGGTCTTCTGCCTTTTCTACGGTTACCAATCCACTAAAATTTTGATTTTCGCGAATAGGGTCTGAAAAGTTGATGGTGAGTGCCGATTGAGGTGCGAAGTTGCTTTTTAGATCCACCACCTTAAAGTTATTTTGTCCGGGAATAGCGAAGGTATTGCTTCCTTTAAAGTCGGATCCTATAGGATCTCCGTTCCATGCGATTTCAATTTTGGAGTCGTCCACCTCTCTTCGAATGCTATCAATTCTGAAGTTAAAAAACTTGCCTTCCCCTTCTTCCACGTCCCAAACCAGAGATATGTCGTTTTTATTTTGGGTCACTTCCAGAATCTCCTTCGCCTTGCCAACGTCCAATATATCTGAACTTGAAAGGCTGCCGGTTAGGTACTGCCATTCTTTGGAATAGGATTGAAGATTGCCCAAGTCAATTTTAAAATTGGGTGTGATGGTTTTGAACCGAAAAGTATAGGTTTTAAATTCCTTGTCTATGTCTTCAAATAATTTGTGAAGCAAGACAGTAACAGTGTATTCGGTGTCGGGCTTGAGGTATTCTGAAGGTTGGAAGATGAGGTTTCTTCCGTTTGAGAGGGTGAGGGAACCTTGGGTCTTCGGACTTATTTTAAAGTATTCTGAAGGAATCTCCTGATTAATTTCAAAATTTTCAGCCGGATGTACTAGGCCTACTTCGATATGAGTTGCTATACTTTTAATTCCGAAGGTATTATAGCTAATATGGTCTTTAAACTTAAATAGATTGTCGGTTTCAGAGGTTTCAGCTTTGTCGCTGCAGCTGGACAGAATTAGAATTGCGGCCAGTGTAATTAGTCGAAGGAACTGCTTCATAATTGATGGTTTAGACGTTATTAAAAGTACAATAAAAAGGTGGTAGCCGAAAGGCTAAAAGCAGTCAAAAATCAAACCTCATCTTATGAAAATGAGCTCTTTGCAATAAATTAATAGGAGGGAATTGTTAGGCTAACGTAGAGTTGAAGAGTCTTGGTATTCAGAATTTAACATTTGGCAGTAATTTAACAATGATTACTCTTTTTTGAACTCGTATTCTCTTTCTACTTTACAAATTCGAGTTTTATACCAGCTGTAGAATTTCTCTTTGCCCAGCATTTGTGCTTCTTGATGTTCCAAGTTTGATTTCCATTTGCTAATGGCCTCTAAAGTTTCCCAATAACTTATAGTAATTCCTATTTCACTGCGGGCGTGTTCCATTCCCAAAAACCCGGGTTGTTGAGAGGCGAGTTCTTCCATGCGCTTAGCTATTTCAGCATAACCCTTAAGTTCTGTAGTTTGTGTATTCGAAAAAATTACCGCGTAATAGGGAGTCTTCAATTTATTCTTCTTTATAAATTCCAATGATTAATTCACCTTCTGCATTCATGTGAGCGCGATACATTCCTGCCGTATTGAATTCCATGGCTACGTTACCGTCCTTATCGATGGCCACGATGCCTCCATCACCTCCCAAAGCAGGCACTTTATTTTGAATTACTTCTTTGGCGGCTTCTTGTAATGACCATCCTTTATACTCCATTAAAGCTGAAATGTCGTGGGCCACCATTGCTCTGATAAAAAACTCACCCCAACCGGTGGATGAAACCGCACAGGTTTTATTGTTTGCATAGGTTCCAGCACCAATAATAGGAGCGTCACCTATTCTGTTCCAGCGTTTATTGGTCATTCCGCCTGTGGAAGTTCCTGCAGCCAGGTTTCCGTTTTTATCGAGGGCAGCGCAACCCACAGTTCCAAATTTGGAGTCTTTTATAAAAGCATCGGAAAACGAAACTTTAGTATCGTGGTCCAGTTCGGTTTTTTCTTTGTCTTTGATTCGTTGTAAGGATTGATATCTCTTTTCAGTATAAAAATAAGAGGGGTCCACCAATTCAATTCCTCGAGACTGGGCGAAAATTTCGGCGCCTTTTCCAGCAAGCATAACGTGATCGCTATTATTCATGACTTCAACTGCCAAATCGATCGGATTTTTAATATGGGTGACACCTGCTACTGCGCCGGCATTTAAATTACTCCCATCCATTACAGAGGCATCAAGTTCGTTGGTTTCTTCATGGGTAAATACCGATCCTTTTCCGGCGTTGAAAAGTGGAGAATCCTCTAAGATATTGATGGTTTTTGTGACCGCTTCTATCGCATCACCTCCATTATTCAATATATCATGACCTATGCGAATGGCTTCTTCTAATTTATTTCTATAAGCAAGTTCCAGGGAATCTGTCATGTTTTTTTTCAGAATGGTACCTGCTCCACCATGAATGACAATTCCAAAATTTGCATCAATTTGAGACACTTCATTTAACACTTTCTGCGTTTCAAGTGTGGAATTTGGATCATTTTTGCAGCTGTAAAGCACGAAAAATCCGATAAAAAGTGTTAAAATTTGAAAATTTTTCATTTTTTTCTTATTGAGATCGAAATATACGATAAATGTACTGTTTATCCTACTTTAGACGGATTATTATGTAGGAAAATGACGTCAATAAAACTATAAAACATCGATGAAATGCACTAATAATAAGATAAAGTGTAAATATTTGTAGGAAAAGTTATATATTTGACTCAACATCATGCCCCAAATTTGATGTCCCCCGTATTATGAATCTACTTAAGACTAGCCTACTTGCATTGGTCCTACTAACGACCGCAGCATCTTGCACCAAAGACGAAGATCCAGTAGTTGAAGAATTAAACTACAGTATCGATTTAAATCTTGCCAATGAAACCGATTGGGATATGGCCAATGAAATTTTGAGATTGGTTAATGAACATAGAGTTTCTGTCGGACTTAATATGCTACAAAAAGATCAGCAATATGCATCTGCCTATGCAGTAGATCATACTCAATACATGATCGAAAACCGAAAAATAAGCCATGATAATTTTAGCGAACGTGTTCGTGCATTAAAAGATAGAGGCGCTGCCTCTGTTGGAGAAAATGTTGGATACGGCTACACCGAAGCCCAATCTTTGGTGACCGCTTGGTTGAATAGCCCTTCTCACAAAAGAGTTCTCGAAGGACAGTATACTCATAGCGGATTTGGTATCATGAAGAATTCCCAAGGACAATACTACTTTACTCAATTGTTCTATAGAAACTAATATTACTTAACCTACTTTTAGAATTCAGGCATTTGCCGTATTTTTACGTAAACCACTAAAAATACGGCTATGGCTATTGCTAAACCTTTCAATCTAACTCAATGGGTGGAGGAAAATCGCGAACTACTAAAACCTCCGGTAGGGAATAAAAATTTATACGTAGATGCAGATGATTACATTGTTATGATCGTAGCAGGGCCGAACGCTCGTAAAGATTATCATTACAATGAAACAGAAGAACTTTTTTATCAGTTGGAGGGTAACATCAAGGTGGTAATCCAGGATGAAGGAGAACGTCGAGAGATGGAACTAGGGCCCGGAGATATGTATTTGCATCCTGCGAAAGTCCCTCATTCTCCCGTTAGAAGTGAGGGTTCCATAGGATTAGTGATCGAGAGAAAACGGGAAGATTTAGAAGGTGAAGACGGATTGCTATGGTTCTGTGATAACTGTAACAATAAATTACACGAAGTTTACTTTCCATTACACGATATCGAAAAAGATTTCCTTCAGCACTTCAAAGACTTTTACAATTCTGAAGCATTGAGAACCTGTGATAATTGCGGACATATTATGCAGGCAGATCCTCGATTTACAAGTGATGAATAAATGACTTGAAACAGAAGGTTATTCGTTTCAATTTCTTCTCGCTAATGCGTACCTTCGCAGCCAACAATCTGAATAACAAAACTTATTAATATATGTCAGTAGTAGCAACCAGCTTCGGTATTGAAGAAGCGCTGGAACAATTACAACTTAAAGATGTAAATAAAGGAACCTCAACGGGTTCAAATTGGTTCTCCGAAGGAGACGAAATAGCTTCCTATTCGCCAGTAGACGGTCGATTAATTGGAAAAGTAACCACCACTTCAAAGGAGGACTACGAAAAAGTTATGGAATCGGCCACAGAGGCATTTAAGTCTTGGAGAGTTATGCCCGCTCCTCAACGAGGAGAAGTAGTAAGACAATTTGGAGAGGAATTACGCCGATTGAAAGAACCATTAGGAAAATTGGTTTCTTATGAAATGGGGAAAAGTTACCAGGAAGGTCTAGGAGAAGTTCAGGAAATGATCGATATCTGCGATTTTGCTGTAGGTTTATCAAGACAATTGCACGGTTTAACCATGCACAGTGAACGTCCAGGACATAGAATGTACGAACAGTATCACCCGTTAGGCGTGGTTGGAATTATTTCGGCCTTTAATTTTCCGGTTGCCGTTTGGAGCTGGAATACAGCACTAGCTTGGATCTGTGGCGATGTTTGTGTTTGGAAACCTTCAGAAAAAGCACCGCTTTGCGGAGTGGCTTGCCAGAAAATCGCTGCCAAAGTCTTTGCCGACAACAACCTGCCCGAAGGAATTTCTTGTTTAATCAACGGTGATTATCGTGTTGGAGAATACATGACCACCGACAAAAGAATTCCACTTATTTCGGCTACAGGTTCTACTAGGATGGGTAAAATCGTTGCCAAAACTGTGGGTGAACGTTTAGGGAAGAGTTTGTTAGAGTTAGGTGGAAATAACGCCATCATCGTTACGCCAGATGCCGACATTAAAATGACGGTTATCGGAGCAGTATTTGGAGCGGTAGGAACTGCGGGACAGCGCTGCACGTCTACTCGACGATTGATTATTCATGAAAGCATTTACGATAAAGTGAAGGATGCTGTTGTGGCTGCCTATGGTCAATTGAGAATTGGCAATCCGTTGGATGAAAATAACCACGTTGGGCCTTTAATCGACAAAGATGCTGTTCGAATGTATCAAGAAGCTTTGGATAGAGTCGTTGATGAAGGTGGAAATTTAGTCGTTGAAGGAGGCGTTTTAGTAGGAGAAGGGTATGAGAGTGGATGTTATGTGAAACCTGCAATCGCAGAAGCAGATAATAGTTTCCAAATTGTTCAGCACGAAACATTTGCTCCTGTTTTATATCTTCTGAAATATTCTGGAGATGTTGAAAATGCTATTGAAATTCAAAACGGTGTGGCTCAAGGATTATCGTCAGCGATTATGACCAATAACTTAAGAGAGGCCGAAAGATTCTTATCGCATGCCGGAAGTGATTGTGGAATAGCCAATGTAAATATAGGTACAAGTGGTGCTGAAATTGGAGGTGCATTTGGTGGTGAGAAAGAAACTGGTGGCGGACGCGAAAGCGGAAGTGATGCCTGGAAAATATACATGCGCCGTCAAACGAATACGATTAATTATACAACCGAATTGCCTCTGGCTCAGGGGATAAAATTTGATCTGTAAATTAGATCTTACTTTAATCAAAAACCGGTTCGAAAGAGTCGGTTTTTTTTATGTGTGAATTGAATATTTACGAGCCTTTTCATAAGTTATTCTCTATAAACAGGAATCCTTATACCGGCGTATACATCGGTTACTTTTGAGGATGCCAGAATATTACTCATTAAAGACTCTGAACCTAATACAATAATACCCAATCGCAGTCCAAATCCCCAAGTAAGCCCGCTATGTTGTTGCAATGTTAAGGGGCTGTAAACACTAACCCACTTTATTTCAAAACGCGGATTCAAAGTATAATAATTAAACATGCGATTTACAAAAGGAGAATTCTTGCTTACGAGCGATGTCGAAGTCTCAAGCCCAATAAAAAACTGATCGGTATATTCTAGGTCCATAAAAATTCGGAGGCTGGTGGGAAGTGTAATTTTTAGAGAATTAAATTCCTTCGATTTGTTGTAATTCCTGTTCAATGCTGCTGTAATGCTTTGATCTTCGAATATAGAGACTGGCACCCTTTTATCTAGGTCATAGGTCGTACTGGTAGTATTAGGATACTTTATGCTTCCTATATCGTGTACGGAAACACCAAGCTTAAATTTTTTGCCGTAAAGAAATTCCAAGTATTCTGTTTCAAGAACGAATCCAAAATCGACACCAAATCCGCTAGCCGCTGGTTTTAGCTTAATGTCATTATTGTCGAAGTTTTCGGTATTCGATAAGGTAAGAGTTCCTTCAGAAGTAATCCTTCGTCCCCGAGGATTGTAGCTGCCCGAAATCATTTCTGCATTTGCAAATAAACCACCAACTCCTTCAAGTCGTTTAATAGTTGTACCTGCTGTTAAGGTGTAGTTAACCTCATCAAAACTAAAACCGTAGGTTATTCCAATTTCGCCCCAAACGTGAACGGCGATGGAAAGATCCTTTATTTCGGCTTCAAACTCCTCCTCTTGTGGAAACTCTTCATTAATTCCTTCCAGTATTTGACCATTTATGTTATTTACATTGTACAATCCCCTTATTCTTGAGGTAATACTGAAAGATTGCTGATTGTCTAATCGATAAAGAAAGGAAGGGCCCAATACATCCACGATGCGATAAAATTGATTGTCATTTTTGGGATATTTTTTGAAATTTCTGAAATTCAAACCTTCTCGAAAGGCTAAACCATCCTCAAATGTAAATTGGGTATAATCTGTTCCCAAGGCAGAGTGGAAGGATAGAATATGTATGTCCATATCATTAGGTACAGCCGAGATGAGAGCGGGATTAAAAATGACGTTTTGAAGACCGGCGTATTTGCTAGATCCATACCCATGAAATGATTGTGCGTCATTTTTACTAAAAGAAAAAGCACATACCATTAATAATATATAACTCATTTTACTCATACCGAACGAGTAAGTTAATTCATTCTAGGATAGAATCACAGAAGGTGATATGAGCAAATAAGAATCAATATCTTGAATTATAAAATTTGGTATGGTTGGAAGTAAGGCGGTTGTCGATTAGTTTCTTCCTTGTTCCTCCGGATAGAGGGTCCAAACCGGATCGGTTTGCCAAACTTCTTTTGTTTGAATGTCAATAGCCGATAGCGGCCCTTTGAATGCAGCGCCTGTGTCTATATTCCATAGGTTGGCAAAATTCAAAGGAACTGTTTTTCCAATTCGGGTTACTGGCGTATGACCAATATAGATTTCTTTAAATAAAGTGAGTCGTTTGGGATATTTAGGATCATCTACGGTTAGTTGGGGATTCATAGATTTCGCAACTTCCCAGAGCGTACGATCCCAAAACACCTGATGCTCAAAATATTCATAACGCGGACCTTTATCATTGGTGAAACCGGCATGCACGAAAAGCCGATTTTCTTCGTCAATATGATAATTCTTTAATCCCTTATAAAAACTAATGTGTTCTTTCTTTTTTTCTGCTGAAATTTTAGCATAACTCTGTTTTGTCTCTAATCCACCACTCGCCAACCACTGCGGATTCTCCTCCTTTTTAGTTAAATACCGAAAAGCGAGATAATCGTGATTCCCTCGTATGAAAATACAACTGTATTTAGTTGCAAATTCGATTAAATAATCAACCGTTTCTACTGCCTCACTCCAACCATCAACGTAATCACCAAGAAAAATATACCGATCGGTATATACGGGATTTATTTTATTAATTAATTGTTGAATTGCCCTAAAACCGGCATGAATATCTCCTATTACTATCGTTCTCATTCTGTATTTCCAATGATAAATATGATAATCGAGATAACTGCAATAATTCCCATGACAAGGAAAAATATTTTCCAAAAGGAATAAGGTCGTTTCCCGGAAAGCACACCCGTTTGACCGTTTACATAGAAATTGTAGCGTTTTCCTTTAAAAGTATAAGCACTCACAAAAACCGGAAGTAGAATATGCTTAAAAGTTTCTTCGGAAAGAGTCATGTTTAAACTATGAACTCTTTGAGTGTCTCCACCAATATCTCGTCTGGCCCACCGATTGGCAATGCGTTTAGCTTCCTTATTCGATTCCAAATGACCTTCTTTCAATGGGATGGTATACTTTTCGGTGACAAACCCGGCAAGAAAACCACTGTCGAACGATTCCAAGGCACTTAAGTTCCAACGAGCTACTTTCTTCGGAATGATACCGGCTCTTTGCTTGGAAGCCTTGATCAATGTATCATCCACAAAGCCGGAAATAGTTCCGCTGGCAGGATACCAACGCGTTCTTCTTTCGGTAACAGTTCGGCGGTTTTTACCACTTCCCACGGTACGTGTCACATAATAATATTCCCCTCGCTGCCCGGTATAGGTGGCAAAAAGTTGAGCATCGAAAGTCCAATAAGGAACATAAAGACCTTTTGTCTTTTTTGGGTCCAGGGTTGCCCTCTTCAATTTATTGGGTGCAAACCAAAGCCCCTCAACCCATTTCTTGAATATTTGATGTGCTTTTTGTTGATCGATTTGAAAGGGCAAAACCGCACCGGGTAGAATCCATTCTTCAGTGTGCATATCCTCAATGATCAACGGAGAACTACAATACACACAATGAAGTGATTTATAGTTTTCTTCAATATGTTGATTGGCACCACAGTTTTTACACTGAAGCATAGTGATAGCTTCACTGTGAGATTGTGACCCGAGAGTTTCTAAATAGGGCTTCAATTCCAATTCCTCAAAGCCATTTTCCGAAGGAGTAATTTCCTCTGTATGTCCGCAGTAATGACATTTTAATTCGGTAGTGCCGGGAGCATACAGAAGTTCGGCCCCGCAATTAATGCAGGACTTCTTCAGTTCAGATTTTTTCTGAGGTGCGGTTTCCATGAACAATTCTGAGTTCAAATAAAATCAAACTCTGCGATAAAAATTAGGCTCCGGGTAATGGAGGAGGAGTATTGCTGCCCAAAAAGGCTTTTAATTCCTCCACATCTTTTAAGGCGGTCCAATTGGCCATTCCTTGCTTCCACACCAATGTGTCACGGTTTACGGTTCGGTTGGCAAATAAGGCACTAAGTTGTTCGAATGTTACCGGCCCTGCCTGTTGTCCTTTTGCAGCATAGTAATATTGCACAGCTACAGGCATTGGCGGCGGGACAGCCTGCGGAGCGGTTGCAGCTTGTTGTCCGCCCATCTGTGGAGACATCAATCCGCCCATTTGTTGTGCGAGCACGAAGCCCATTCCCATTCCCATTCCTGCTCCTGCAGTACCACCTTCGTTGGCCGCTGCCGCTTCGATAGCTTTCGCAGTTTTGAATTTGGTCAATTTGTCCAGATCCAATTTATCAATACGGCTATACTCGAATATTTCTTTCTTAAGGTCTTCGGGCATGGAAACATTTTCAATAAAGAATTTTTCCAATGAAATACCTACACTTTCGAATTCAGGTTGCATCACTTCTTTACAAGTTTCGCTTAATTCGGTAGTATTTGCGGCATACAATTCGATGGGTAAATTGGCTTCTCCAACAGTATCGGTAAAACGGGTCGCGATCAAACTCTTTAGGTGTTCATTGATCTCGAAATTGGTAAAGTTGTTGTCGGTTCCCACAATATCGACAATGAATTTCCCTGCATCGCTAATTCGGAACGCATAGGTTCCGAAAGCTCTAATTTCGACAAGACCGAAGCGTTCGTCGTTTAATGTAATGGGATTCTTAGTGCCCCATTTTTCATCGGTAAAAAGATGGGTATTTACGAAATAAACTTCTGCTTTAAACGGACTATTAAATCCGTACTTCCATCCTTTGAGTGTCGCCAGAATGGGAAGGTTTTGAGTGTTGAGAGTATAAGTTCCCGGTTCGAAAACATCGGCCAGTTGTCCTTCGTTGACAAAAACAGCGGTTTGCCCTTCTCGGACAATGAGTTTCGCCCCATTTTTTATTTCATTTTGGTAACGTTCAAAACGATGACAGATAGTGTCATCGGTATAATCGAGCCACTCGATTATGTCTATAAATTCGTTAGTTAATTTCTCTTTGATTTTATCAAATAGTCCCATAAAGCTAGTGTTTGAAATTGATTTTTAAAGATAATAATTAAAGGGTAATGCAAGGTTAACTGTACTTTACTTTCCGAAGAATTCGTTGCGATTCTTTATACGATTGGTACACTTTTCCTCCAATTTGTTTCAAAAAAGGTTTAGAAGCCAACAATTTTTCTTTGGCATCCTCGAAATCATTGAGGAAACAAATGAGATATGTAGCCGGTAAAAGCAGTAAATCTTTTTCTTCTCTGGGAGCCAACGGGATTCTTTTTTTTAACTTTTCTATCAATGCATTATTCGAATTGTAAATGTGATGTAGCGTTCGCTTGTTGAATTTTGGAGGTTTAAATATTAGCTCGGTTTCTTCACTGTAAAATCCGTTGTCGTTAAAAGTGAGTTTACGTTCTTCCAATGGGTAGTAGTGATAGTCGTTATTCAATCCCAAATGCACATATTCAACAATTTTGAATTCATCTTCGGAAAAAGAAATACTAACTTCATCTAGAGCCGAATAAAACAAGCGAACTTGTTCATTGATCAACTCAATATCGACTCGTGAGTAATAGGTGTCTCCATTCACTTGCTTAGAATTACCCGCCCAACAAAGCACAAACAGCTCCTTAAAAACTTTATAATGAGATTCCAAATCACTGTGGCGATGGTTGATAAAATCGATGACACCATCAAGGGTCAGCTCAATATTGTTTTTAGCCATATTTTCTATCGCCTGAACGATTTCAGAATTCACATCTTTTATTTCGATATCGAAGTCTTTAGGCATAGAAATACTGCCATCTCTCAGGAAAATTGACCCTCCCCAATATTTCCAGATATTTTTCCGAAGGGAAGTAATTTCGCCGGTTGGGCGAATGGTGACCAATCCAACTACTTTATCAGCTGGTAAGTGAGGGAACATGATATTTTCATAGGAAATTAGAGGTGGATTCGATAAATATGCATTCACCAGGTTTTGGATCTTACTGTCGTCAAAAAAGTCAACACCTCTTATTTCGTTGGCTTCATCTTCCACACCAATCACGATATAACTATTGTTTTTCGGATTGCTATTACTCAATGCACAGATGTGCTTTAAAAACTTAGCTTTACCTTCTTTGGAACCCAAATCGATCTGTCGCTTTTTATCATAAAAGCTACTCTCATCGTTGTGAGCCAGCAGATTTTTAACCAAAAGGCGTTTGTTAATCATTGGGTTTTATTTACAATCGTACTCGATGCCTGATCTAAACACATAACGGTGAGATCCGCAATATTCACATGTGGCGGACGAGTAACCGCGAACCAAATAATATCTGCGATGTCTCCCGGATATAGGGGTGTATAATTCTGATATACTTTTTCGGCCCGATTGGAATCCCCCTTAAACCGAACCTCGCTAAACTCGGTTTCAACCAAACCGGGATTAATAGCTCCTACTTTAATTCCAAGCCCGTTTAAATCTAAACGCATTCCTTGATTGATAGCATCCACGGCATGTTTACTGGCGCAATACACATTTCCTTTCGGATATACTTCCTTGCCGGCTGTTGAGCCAATATTGATGATATGGCCCGATCTGCGCGCGGTCATTTTCGGAATGATTGCACGCGAAACATACAATAAGCCCTTCACATTAATATCCATCATGGCGTCCCAATCATCCATGTTCCCGCTTTGAATGGGATCCAATCCATGTGCATTTCCTGCATTATTGATAAGAATATCAATTTCAGCAAATTCTGAAGGGAGACTTTCAATTGCCTCAAAAACGGCCTCTCTCTCACGCACATCGAAGTTGAGAGCATGAACTTGGGTCATCGTTCTTAATTCTTCGGAAAGTTCATCCAAACGAGATTGTCTTCTTCCACAAATGATAACATGAACGCCATGACTCGCCATAAGACGAGCGGTTGCTCTTCCAATTCCCGATGTCGATCCTGTTATAAGGGCTATTTTCTTTCTTCTCATCAATTCTGTTTTTTATTTGTTATTCTAAGGAACTTTATGACCCTGACTTGCCACTAAAAGCTTGAACCAATCGATTTCGGATAGATTTACATCCTCGGCTTTTGATGCCAATGATATACGATCGGGATTGGTAGTACCAATCACGGGATGAATGCCGGAGGGATGTTTTAAAATCCAGGCCAACAATAGTTGATCTTTGGAAGCATTGTATTTTTTTGTTAAATCATC
The DNA here is from genome assembly GCA_013002065.1 of Flavobacteriaceae bacterium. GTDB lineage: Bacteria > Bacteroidota > Bacteroidia > Flavobacteriales > Flavobacteriaceae > Aureisphaera. The sequence continues at coordinate 15,987 of JABDKT010000137.1, read as the reverse complement.
AAGCACTAAGTGAATTCTATGGGTTGCCTCTGTTTCTTCACGAAATACGTCACCCAACGGACTCCAGCACATAGGTAGGATTCCTTTCAGTTTCATATAATCCAATGTGCCGTCCTGCATAGCACTAAACTGAGTTAAAGAAAACTCGATTTGGTTGGCAGCTATTTCAGCAGTGCTGGAAATTAATTCCATCTGAGAAGGAGTAAAATTGGAAACCCCAAAACTTTTTATTTTTCCGGTGGAATAGAGCTTATCCAATGCTCTTTCAATTTCATGCGGATGCATAAGAGGACTCGGCCTGTGCAATAATAACAGATCGAGATAGTCGGCTTTTAGATCGGAAATTGATTTTTCGGCACTCCAAACGATATAATCTGCGTCGTATTGATAATGTTTTATTTCATTTTTTCGCGTTTCTCCCACATATTGGATTCCACATTTTGAAATAATTTGAACCGATTCTCGCTCCACTCCACTTTCAGAAAATGCCTCACCGAAGTCGGTTTCTGTAGTGTAATCGCCATAAATATCGGCATGGTCGAAGGTTGTAATTCCTTGATCTATGCTGTGATGCATGAGCGAAATCATTTCATTTTTAGACAGTTGCTTGCCCCATTTTCCCCAGGTCATGCAACCTTGAATTATCTTTGAAAATTTATTCGACATATTTTATTTTTACGCTTTTTAAATTTAAAAATTTGAAATTAGATAAATAGGGCTTAGCCCCTTTATTTACAATAATTTTTAACCAATTGTTAACAGCGATTTTCATCAAATTAATTCAATTTGCAGGGCATTAAATCACGTGTTACGTATTTTGAATCTAAACACCTATGGAAGAAACCACAACAGCCCTTGATATAGGGGCGTTAAACGAGAAAATTGAAAGAGAAAGTGCTTTTGTAGAAATCCTCACCTTGGAAATGAACAAGGTCATTGTAGGACAACGGCATATGGTAGAAAGATTACTTATTGGTTTACTGGGACAGGGCCATATCCTTTTGGAAGGGGTTCCTGGTTTAGCAAAAACGCTTGCCATAAATACCTTGGCAAAAGCTGTTCACGGTAGTTTTAGCCGAATTCAGTTTACCCCGGATCTTTTGCCGGCCGATGTGGTAGGAACCTTGATCTACAACATGAAAGCCAACGATTTTAGCATTAAAAAGGGACCTATTTTTGCCAATTTTGTCTTGGCCGATGAGATCAACCGTGCCCCTGCGAAAGTGCAATCGGCTTTGCTGGAAGCCATGCAGGAAAAGCAGGTAACCATTGGGGAAGAAACTTTTATTTTGGACAAGCCTTTTTTGGTAATGGCAACTCAAAACCCGATTGAGCAAGAAGGGACGTATCCGTTACCGGAAGCTCAAGTTGACCGATTTATGCTAAAAACCGTAATCGATTATCCCGAATTGGCCGAAGAACAACTCATTATTCGCCAAAATTTGAAAGGAGCATTCGAGACCATCAATCCGGTGGTGACCATCGACCAAATATTAAAGGCGCAACAAGCGGTTCGCGATGTGTACATGGATGAAAAGATCGAAAAGTATATCTTGGATATCATATTCGCTACTCGAAAGCCGGAAAATTATAATTTATCCGATATAAAACCACTTATAGGTTTCGGAGCCTCGCCAAGGGGTAGTATTAATTTGGCGTTAGCTTCAAAATGTTACGCCTTCATCAAACGTCGCGGATATGTAATTCCGGAAGATGTTCGTGCCGTGGTTCACGATGTGCTGCGCCATAGAATTGGTTTGACTTATGAAGCCGAGGCAGAGAATATTACTTCCGAAGATATCATTAACAAAATCGTTAATGTAATCGAAGTACCTTAATCAGTACGCAGTGTTTATTTTGAACATTCAACTAAAATAAGCACCCCATAACTGCTAACCGCAATTGTTAACTGTTTACTGAAATGGATACCAAAGAACTTCTTAAAAAAGTACGTAAAATCGAGATCAAAACACGTCGGTTAAGCGACCATGTGTTTGGTGGCGAGTATCACAGTACGTTTAAGGGAAGAGGGATGACCTTTAGCGAGGTACGTCAATACCAGTATGGGGATGATGTTCGGAATATCGATTGGAACGTGACCGCTCGATATAATGAACCCTTTATCAAAGTATTCGAAGAAGAACGCGAACTTACTATGATGCTCATGGTGGATATTAGTGGTTCCGAATTGTTTGGTACTCAGACTCAATTTAAAAATGAAATTGTTACAGAAATCGCGGCAACCTTGGCATTTTCGGCCATGCAGAATAACGATAAGATTGGACTTATTTTATTTTCAGATGAAATAGAACTTTTTATTCCGCCAAAGAAAGGCAAATCTCATGTCTTGCGCATTATCAGGGAACTCATTGAGTTTAAACCACGAAGTAAGCAAACCGATATCGCACAAGCATTGCGATACCTCACGAATGTTATGAAGAAGAAAGCCATTGTTTTTGTGCTATCCGATTTCATTACTGAAGGGTACAGAGATACCTTAAAAATCGTTGCAAAGAAGCATGATGTGACGGGGATTCGGGTGTATGATCGTCGAGAAGAGGAAATTCCGAATATAGGGATGGTTCAAATGGAAGATGAGGAAACCGGAGAAATGATGTTAGTGAACACCACCTCCAAACGAGTTCGAAGAAATTACAACAAATATTATAGAGAAAGAGTGGATGACTTCAACGATAGTTTCTTAAAAAGTGGAGCCGGAGTTTTGAGTTGTCGCGTGGATGAAAGCTATGTAAAAAAGCTGTTAGGTTATTTTAAACGCAGAGGATAAATGAATTTAGGATTAAAAAATAAGAAGCCATTCATGAGGCGAGGATTTACTCGTTATGGGCTTTTGTTTGTCCTATTTTTTTGTGGTTACTTCGGAAATGCACAGGTAAAAACTTCCATCGATACGACGCAGATTAGAATTGGTGAAGAAATTCAATATTCGATCGAAGTGGAAGCCGATACCACGGCTCTCGTTTTATTTCCTGAAGGTCAAAGTTTCCTTCCTTTGGAAGTAATTGAATCTTATAAAACCGATACCAGTTATACGAATTCCAAGTTTCGTCTTATTAAAAGATACGGATTAACACAATTCGATTCGGGAGCATACACCTTACCGGCTCAAAGAATTATCATTGACGATCGACCTTATATGACCGATTCGGTTCGGGTTGAAGTGGCCGATGTTCCGGTGGATACGCTCAAACAAAAAATGTTTGATATCAAACCTGTGATTGAGGTAGATAGTCCGCCCTTCAATTTTCTAAAACTTTTGTATTGGCTGTTGCCAATTTTACTAATCGGCGCTTTGATATTTTTCTATTTCCGAAGAAAAAAGAAAAAGGAAGAAAAGGAAAAACGATTACCCCCTTACGAAGAAGCCATGGAGGCACTGCAGGAGTTGGATTCCTTAGAATTGCTCAAAGAAAACAAATCGAAGGCCTATTATTCTTCGTTGACCGAAATTGTAAAGCGATATATCGACAGGGAGGTGGATGACACTGCTTTGGAAAGCACAAGTGACGAGCTTATTGAACGACTTCAATTACATAAAGATGCCGGGCATTTTGAATTCGACACCTTGACCATAAAAAAATTAGATGCCATTCTAAAAAGAGCCGACCTCGTAAAATTTGCGAAAGTTCAGCAAGAAATGGGACAGGCCCGTGCCGATAGATCATCCATTGAAGAAATTATAAACGAAACAAAGGAAGCCATTCCCGAACCTACAGAGGAAGAATTGTTACAAGACGAATTGTTTGCCGAAGAGATTCGTAAAAAACGAAGGGTTCAGAAAAGGAAAAAAAGGATTGCCTTGGCCGTATCAGTAGCATTAACGGTCATTTTAGCGAATGGCGCCATACAAGGATTTGATACAATGAGAGATGCCATTTTCGGCAATGAATTAAAATCTATGGCGGAAGGGCGTTGGTACAAAAGCGAATACGGGAATCCGGCCTTAATTATAGAAACGCCTGAAATCCTGAAAAGAAAAGACAGTGAATTACCTCAAGAATCACAACAAGTAGTAGATGCTTACGACACCTTTTCCTATGGTAACTTAACGGAGAAGTTTTATGTTTTGGCTAACACAGCCATTTATAAAGAAGGCCTAGAAATTGATATGGACCGAGCTGCCGAGATATTTTTGTCTTCTCTGGAAGAAAGAGGCGCAAATAATATGATCGTTAAACAGGAGGTGTTTCAAATAGAAGAGAATGTGGATGGTAAGAAATACCATGGTCAGTTTGATTTTGACACCAAGGTTCGCAATAAAATCCTGAAAATGGATTACGAATTGCTTTTGTTCAATCAAGGACAAAGTTTACAATTGTTATTGGTTGCTCATCTTCAGGAAGATGTATTTGCAAATGAAATAAAGACTAGAATCGTGAATTCGATAGAATTGGAAGTTCAACAAAGTAACAGAGGGGAATAATGCAAAATTTTGAATTTGTACATCCGCAAATGTTTTGGCTGCTATTATTGCTGCCTGTTGTGCTATTCTGGTTTATTTGGCAAAGAAATCGATTGAATGCTGCCGTAAAGATTTCCAGTTTAAAAGGGTTTAAAACTTCCAAAAATTGGTTGGCGAAATTAAGACCCTTACTCTATGCCATGCGACTAATCGCGTTAGCCGCCATCATTGTCGCTATGGCGCGTCCGCGAAATGTAGATGAAAGCACCCGAATAAAAACCACCAGTGGTATCGATATTGTAATGGCCATCGATGTTTCTGCCAGTATGTTGGCTCGTGATTTAAAACCCAGCCGTCTGGAAGCTCTAAAAACGGTGGCCGCGAGATTTATAAATGCCAGACCGAACGATAGGATTGGTTTGGTAGAGTATGCAGGAGAAAGTTTTACAAAAACACCGCTTACTTCCGATAAAAACATAGTGCTTTCTTCTCTAAAAAGCATTAAATACAATACCATCATCGAAGGAGGAACTGCTATTGGAATGGGATTAGCAACTTCGGTGAACCGACTAAAAGAAAGCCGAGCAAAAAGCAAGGTGATCATTTTATTGACCGATGGAGTGAATAATTCCGGGTTTATTGATCCGAAGATTGCCAGTGAATTGGCCGTCGAATTTGGTATTAAGGTATATACCATCGGTTTAGGAACCAACGGAATGGCACTTTCACCCATTGGAATTTTACCGAGTGGAAAATTTCAGTATGGAAACGTCCAAGTGGAAATTGACGAGGAGTTGCTAAAAGAAATTGCTCAAACGACCGGCGGGCAATATTTCCGCGCGACCAGCACCACTAAGTTGGGAGAGATTTATGAGGAGATCAACAAACTGGAAAAAACAGAAATTGAAGAGTTTAAGTATAAAAATTACGATGAGAAATATAGGCCATTAGTATTATTGGCCCTAGGATTATTAACCTTGGAATTACTGCTTAGATATTCCATCTTTAGAAGTTTTGTGTAATGTATCAACTGGAAGAACCCATATACTTTTATTTGCTGTTCGGGATCCCCGTGCTGTTGGTATTATTTATTTCGGTACTTATTTGGCGTAAACGAGCCCAGGCGAAATTTGCTTCCAGTGATCTGCTGAAAAAGTTAAGTCCGAATAAATCCGTCTTCAAGTTAGGCCTAAAGTTTTTCATCCTCGCCTTGGCCTTGGTGTGTTTGAGTTTCGGTCTGGTTAATCCGAAAATTGGGACCAAGTTGGAAACCGTGAAGCGTGAAGGAGTGGATGTAGTTTTTGCCTTAGACGTCTCCAAAAGTATGTTGGCCGAAGATATAGCTCCCAACCGACTTCAGAAATCAAAACAACTCGTAACACAGATTATCAATAATCTGGCTGGAGATAGAATTGGAATTATCGGTTACGCGGGAAGCGCATTTCCGCAGGTACCCATCACCACCGATTTTTCATCGGCAAAACTGTTTTTAAGCAGTATGAATACCGATATGGTTTCTTCCCAGGGGACTGCCATTACCGAAGCTATTTCATTGGCTCAAACCTATTACAACGATGAAGAGCAAACCAATCGGGTGCTGTTTATCATTAGCGATGGAGAAGACCATGAAGGAAACGTTAGTGCCATTGTCGAAGAAGCCTCTAAAATGGGCATTCGTATTTTTACCATAGGCGTGGGCACCGAAAGAGGAGCTCCAATTCCTATCAAGAGAAATGGGATACTTCAATACTATAAGCGAGACGTCAATAATGAACAGGTGGTTACCAAGTTAGAGCGCGGCACCTTGACAGAAATTGCATCCAATGCCAACGGGCAATTTATTGATGGAAGCAACACAAAAGAGGTTGTGGAAACGGTAACAGCCATCTTAAATGGGATGGACAAAAAAGAATTTGAAGCAAAGCAATTCACAGATTTCAAAGACCAGTTTCAGTGGTTTTTGGCAGGGGCATTATTATTGTTGGTGTTAGATGTGCTGCTTTTGGAACGCAAAACAGCATGGGTAAAAAAGTTGAATTTATTTAATGAAGGCGAAAAATGAAATTGATTAAAACGAACATAACGACCATTGGCTTGACCTTAATTTTGTCATTGTTTTTCTTCGGAAATGTGAGTGCACAGAAAAAGAATAAGGAGTTAGTTAAAATTGAAAAGGAGACACAGACTTATCTTTCGGAAGCGAATTCTGAAATATCCAATGATAAGTTTGAAGATGCCGAGGTTAACTACCGAAAGGCCATCGCTTTGAGCCCTTCCGAAGAGATTGGAAAATACAATCTTGGAAACGCATACTACAACAAAGCCAAGAATGAAGAAGCCATGAGGCGATTTGCTCAGGCGGCAGAGGTTTCCAACTCCAAAAAAGAAAAACACAGGGCTTTCCACAACTTAGGGAATACCTTTATGAATGCTAAAAAATATGCCGAAGCTGTGGAAGCTTATAAGGATGCTTTGCGCAATAATCCGACCGATGATGAAACCCGCTACAATCTCGCATTGGCAAAGGATTTGTTGGAGAAGAATCCGCCACAAGGAGGCGACGGGGATGACAAGAACGAGGATAAAAAGGACGATAAAGAAGACGAAAACGAAAGCGAAGACAAGAAAGACGACGAAGGAAACGAAAAAGAAGGGGACGAAGGCGAGGAGAAGGAAGATGAGGATAAAGGAGACGAAAAAGACCAGAACAAAGAAGGAGAGGACAAAGAAAAAGAGGGCGAACCTAAAGACGATAAAAAGGGGGAGGGGGATGATAAAAAAGAACAACCAAAACCTGTGCCCGGGCAGTTGTCGCCTCAACAAATAAAGAATTTGTTGGATGCCATGAATAATGAAGAGAAGAAAGTTCAAGATAAAATCAATGCTCAGAAACAAAAAGGAGCCAAAGTAAAATCGAATAAAGATTGGTAATTATGAAAGTGAAGTATTTCATATACATTCTTATTTTCATATTGGGTGGAGGCTTTTTGAATGCCCAAGTGAAGTTTGAAGCCAAGGTGAGTAAAAAGCGCCTGGGAATCAATGAACGACTTCGAGTGGATTTTGAGATGAATCAGGATGGTGATAACTTCAAACCTCCAGCTTTCAATGGATTTAGAGTAGTGGGCGGACCCAATCAAGCGATTAGCAATTCCTGGATAAATGGTAAGCGGAGTTATTCTAAAACTTACTCCTACTTCCTGGCGCCACAATCCAAAGGAAAATTAAGTATTGGCCAGGCCACCATAGAAATCGATGGTGAAACTTATAAAACAACCCCAGTTCCTATAGAGGTGACTGCGGCAGTAGCCAAACCCAAGGATGGAAATAATGCCGATTATCTAGCGAGTGAAAACGTTCATTTGGTGGCAGAAGTATCCAACACCAATCCTTATTTGAACGAGTCGATTACGGTTGTTTATAAACTTTATGTTTCAAACGAGGTAAGCATCACCAATAATTGGCGTGAAGTGGATACTCCGAAATACGCTGATTTCTGGAGTCAGAATATTGACAGCAGAGGTAATTATAAAATTTATGAAGGAAAATTTAGGGGAGAGGACTATCGCTACGTGATTTTACGAACAACTGTTTTGTATCCTCAAAAAACTGGTAAACTCGACATTGAACCCCTTACGCTTGATGTTCCTATCGATGTGAAAAGCAATCGGAGAGACTTGTTTGGCCGTCCGCTAATGACCCGTGTCAATAAGACCATTTCAGCCGGAAATAGAACCATAAATGTAAAGCCTTTACCCGAAGCAGGACGCCCCAATAACTTCACCGGAGCCGTGGGTAGGTTTGATCTGGATGTTTCAACCAATAAACGGCAATTGGATGCCAACGAATCTTTGGAATTGTCGGTTAGGGTATCTGGAAATGGAAATTTAAAATTGTTCGATTTACCCAATGTAAAATTACCGAGTTCATTAGAAGTTTACGAGCCAACCAGAGACGACAATATTAGAACACAGCGGAATGGCATGAGCGGTGCTATGGTTGAAAATTATACTGTAATTCCGCAGTTTAAAGGTAATTATCCCATTCGGCCCATTTCTTTTTCTTATTTCGACCTAGAGACTGAAAGCTATAAAACTTTAACTTCAGAAGAAATTGTGATTGAGGTGGAAAACGGACCACTCACTTCGAATACTTCGGAAGGAATCACGACCGGGAATAAGCAACCCGTTATTTTGAATCAAGATCAGTTTAAATATATCAAGCTGAAGGCAAATTTACGACCTATGCTACAATCCGATTTTTTTAAATCGAATCTTTTTTGGTCGTTGCTTGGGGGCCCATTACTAATAGTGCCTTTGTTTATTCTAATTGGGAATAAGCGAAGGGAACGCCTAGCCGATGTTCAGGGGAATAAATTGAGACGAGCGAATATGCTCGCCAAGAAGTACCTCGGCAGTGCGAAGAAAAGTATAAACGACAAGGTTACTTTTTATGAAGCCTTGGAACGTGCATTGCATAATTACTTAAAAGCCAAATTGAACATTGAGACTTCGGAAATGTCCAAACAACACATTGCGTCTTTATTAAAAGAACACAAGGTAAATGCCGAGGTGATTTCAGAATTTGACAGCCTTTTAAAAAGTTGTGAGTTTGCGAGATATACACCTGCTTCCAATGTGACCATTCAAAAGGATTATGACTTGGCAGTGAAAACGATTTCTAATATTGATAAACAATTTCAGTAATATTTCAGAAGAAATGAAAAGGATACTTTTTTTATTGTTGCTTATGACTTCCTTCTTCGGAAATGCGCAGTCCAATGCACTTTTTGATCAAGGCAAGGAACAATATAAAGCTGAAAATTATCAGACGGCCATCGACAATTGGATGAAGATAATCGATGCCGGAGAACATTCTACGGCGGTTTATTTCAATATAGCCAATGCCCATTATAAATTGAATAACATTGGCCCTAGTATTTATTATTATGAAAAGGCGTTACAGCTTTCTCCTAACGATAAAGAGGTGCTTAACAACTTGGCATTTGCTCAAAATGCGACCGTAGATTCTATCGAACCACTTCCGGAAACCATCTTCGCAAAATGGGACAAAAGACTGGCGTCTTTGTTGACCTATAATGGTTGGGCAAGGGTAACAGTAATTGCGTCTGTATTGTTTACTATTTTGTTTTTGGTTTATTATTTTTCTGTGTATTCCGCTCGTAAGCGTGTGATGTTCGTAGGCGCTATATTATCAATCTTCGTCTTATTAACAGGATTAATCATGAGTTTCCGAACTTATGATCAACAAATGAACGATCAACCGGCAATTATTTTTTCAGAAAGTACAGAAGTAAAGAACGAACCCAACATGGGAAGTGAAACTGCATTTACACTTCATGAAGGCACTAAGGTTCAGATTTTAGACGAAGAAGATAACTGGATGCGCATCCTAATTTTGGATGGTAAAGAGGGTTGGATTCCCTCCACCGATTTAAAAGCACTGTAGATTTAGTGTTTCATTAACAGCTACCTACCGATATTTTTTTATTTTTAGGGCTTAAATTTTTTCTTTAACGAATAACCAACCAACTATGTTCAAAGGAATCTTCACTAATCTTCGTGGTAACTTTTTAGGTGGAATTACCGCCGGTATTGTAGCATTACCTCTGGCTCTGGCCTTTGGGGTTCAATCTGGACTGGGCCCAAGTGCCGGTCTTTACGGAGCCATATTTATCGGATTTTTCGCCTCTCTTTTCGGTGGGACCAACACTCAAATTTCTGGGCCAACCGCTCCAATGACAGCGGTTTCCATGGTTGTTATTGCTGGGATTATTGCCGCCAACGAAGGAAATGTGGAAAAGGCCTTACCTTATATTCTACTCGTTTTCTTACTAGCCGGTCTATTCCAAATAGTATTAGGTTTAGCGGGAATAGGAAAATATATAAAATACATACCATATCCGGTGGTTTCTGGATTCATGACGGCCATTGGGGTGATTATTTTGATTACACAATTAAGTCCGTTGTTAGGTTATAATGTTGAGGAGGATAAAGAATTTGTCAGAGAATATGTACCTCAGGCTGAAGAGGTTTTGCTGGATAAAATTCTCAAAGAAGAAGCCGAAGAAGACATTTTAGTCTTAGAAGACTTTAGAGAAACCATACGTCGTGCCGAGAAAATAACCGAAGAAGAGATTCAAATGGAGGCATTAACTCTGGCCAAAAACGATAGTTCGGGAGTTATTGGAACGTTAAAAGTGCTTCCAAGAGCACTTCAGAACTTTAAATGGTTGGAATTGGTGCTGGCTTTGGCAACCATAATAATAATCTTCGGATTTAAATACATTACGAAGAAAGTACCCAGTACTTTGGTCGCATTATTTGTGGTTTCGGGCGCAGCTGTATTTCTGAAATTGGATTATATGCCCATTAAGCAAATCCCAAGTGGATTCCCTATGCCCAATTTAGAAATTTTCTCCAATTTCAACGTAGCTCAAATAACACCTTATGTATTTACAGCATTAACCTTATCTTTTTTAGGTGCCATCGATTCCCTTCTTACTTCGGTAGTGGCAGATAATATGACCAAGACCAAACACAAACCGAATCAGGAACTAATTGGACAGGGTATTGGTAATGGAGTTGCTGCTATTTTTGGTGGAATTCCGGGTGCCGGGGCTACCATCAGAACCGTGGTGAATATTAATTCGGGTGGAACTACGAAGCTCTCTGGTATGATCGCAGCAATTTTATTACTTGTAATTCTATTGGCAGCAGGACCCGTTGCATCTCAAATTCCAGCTGCTGTATTGGCAGGGATTCTTATTACTGTGGGTATTGGTGTAATGGATTATAAAGGACTAAGAGCCATTCCAAAAATGCCAAGAACAGAAATCATCGTAATGTTGGTGGTACTATTACTTTCTGTATTCTGGGATTTAATATATGCCGTAGGAATTGGATTAGTATTGGCCTCCTTGGTATTTATGAAGAAGATTGGAGATCTCACCGCGCGGAAATCTAAGGTAGTCATCCTAGAGGATGCAGACGAGTTGGAACTTCCATGGAAGGATGAGATAGAAATACCACAAGATCTGCGAAAGAAAGTGTTTATAAAGCGATTGAAAGGACCCCTATTTTTTGGATCGACTTCAGAAATTCAACAATTGGCAAACGACGTTCCGCCCTCGGCATCTCATGTAATTATCAGGATGGGAGAGGTGCCATATATGGATCAATCGGGCTTGTATGCGATGGAAGAAATTCTCTTGAATATGAACCAGAAGGATATTCATCCGATGTTCGACGGACTCCAAGAACAACCAAATGCTATGATGTCAAGTATTGATATCATTCCAGATTTGGTGCCCAAAGAATGTATTTTTGAGGACTTTAAAGACGCGATAATTTATATAAGGGAGCATGTAACTATCGACAAATAATCATTAAGTGGTTTCTTCGGAAGGTTCTTCAGAATCACCGGTTTCTTTTTTGAATATTTTAACCACCTTTGGGATAACCATGGGGGCTAGTGATGCGACTGGACCATACAATTTAGATTCACTTTTCTTTTCTTCGGAAATTACAAATCCTGTAATATTGGAAGTGTCAAAAAACATAAATACGACACTAATAATGAACGCATACTGAAGTGTTGAGAAAACACCTCCTAAAAGTTTGTTTAATAAGCCGAGAGCCGCAAAATCTGCGATCTTCGTTAGAAATCGCCCCAGGTATCCAATGATAAAAATGATGCCCATAAAAGTTACGGCAAAGGAAATCCATTTGGTTGCCTCATCACCCAAATCAAACCATTTTGAAATGTAGGCGCCGGCAAAATCGGAAAAATAAATCGCGCCAAATACTCCCGCGATGAGCCCTATTAACGATGCAAGGGCAACAAATAATCCTTTTTTAAATCCGGAATAAAAAGCTAGCAGCAAAATAATTCCCAGCACAATATCGACTAAATTCATAAGGGTGTATTTGGCGTAAATATACTAAAACCTTTCTCTAAGAAACGTATCTTTGCAGGCATATAGTATGGCGAGAGACGAGATATTAAAGGAAAGATGGGAGTCTGTAGTAGCTCATTTAAGTCGGCAATTTGCAGATGGTGACCCCTTGGAATTAGATGCCATTATTTATTTAGTGGGATTGCAGGAATTGGGTCAAATTCACCGGAAGTTCAAAAAAGACGAAAAAGTCAACCTCATGCATATTGCTATTTGTAGACTGTTAGAACCCTTCGGTTATTACGAATTCGACTATTTTGATGACGACGGTTGGCCGCATTATAAGATATTGGAACAACTACCTCCACTGAAAGCCGGAGAACAAAGTATTCTTATGAAAGAAGCTATTGTGCATTATTTTTTAGAGAAGAAAGTGATTGTTTAAATACTAAGAAATGTCGTAGTTTTGCCCTCTATTACCTACCACAATTATGATAGATAAGATTAAGGAGCATATTGCCGAAGTAGAAGCATTTAGCGCGAAAACCAAGGATGAGATTGAATCTTTCAGAATTAAATATTTAGGAAAGAAAGGTCTGTTGAATGATTTTTTCGCCGAATTTAAAAATGTGGCGAAGGAAGAAAAGAAGGAATTCGGACAAACAGTGAATGCCCTTAAAAAAGCCGCCGAAGAAAAGGTTAATTTTCTTAAGAATTCTTTAGAAGGTCAAGCCGAATCTGAAGGAAAATATGGCGATCTTACACGCCCTGGCGAGCCCATAGAAATTGGCTCAAGACATCCCATTTCAATTGTAAAGAACAAAATTATTGAGATTTTCTCTCGCATTGGATTTAATGTTTCTGAAGGTCCCGAAATCGAAGATGATTGGCATAACTTTACCGCATTAAACTTACCCGAATATCATCCTGCCCGTGATATGCAGGATACTTTCTTCATTCAAACCAATCCTGATATACTACTTCGTACGCATACGTCTTCGGTACAGGTGAGGTATATGGAAAACAATCCTCCTCCCATACGAACCATCTCTCCGGGACGAGTATATCGTAACGAAGCCATCTCTGCAAGGTCTCATTGTTTTTTCCATCAGGTAGAAGGTTTGTACGTAGACAAGAGTGTGAGTTTCGCCGATTTAAAACAAACGCTTCAATATTTCACTACTGAAATGTTCGGAAAGTCAAAGATTCGACTTCGACCTTCTTATTTCCCTTTCACCGAGCCAAGCGCAGAGGTGGATGTTTATTGGGGATTAGAAACCGAAACCGATTACAAAATGACCAAGGGAACCGGTTGGCTTGAAATTATGGGTTGTGGTATGGTAGATCCTAATGTGTTGGATAACTGCGGAATTGATTCCAGCGAATATTCCGGATTTGCCTTTGGCATGGGAATCGATAGAATTGCTTTACTTCTTCATCAAATTCCCGATATCCGAATGTTTAGTGAAAATGACATTCGTTTCTTAGAACAGTTCAAGGGTACATTCTAGCATGAGAAAAGATATAAAAATCCCTGAGGTGAAGAATGTATTCGTTGCCGCTGTAAGGGAGTATAATAAGGATTTCAGAACTTACGATTGGAATGTCTACCTCATTAATGAAGGAGTTGAGCCCTTGGAAACGGTTCTTATAGTTTCAGAAGGAAGAGATGACAAAGATGTTACTGCGAAAATGCGTCATTCTCTAAAACTATTACCCGTAAAGAGTTATGCGAAGATTGAATTTATGGAGGAAGGTGTTCTCAAACTCAACAACTATTTCAATGTCACATATTTTATTGATGACATTCTTTACGACAAGCAATTCGAATTTCCCGCTTTTTCTGTGATCGAAGATAATGCCGTCGATTTACCGGTAATGCAAGCCGAAGGAGTTCTAGCCAGATAGTTTTTTCTGAAATATCATAAAAAAACCCCCCTTCGCATGAAGCTTCGGGGGGTCAATTTTTCAAAAGAGTTTAAAGCTACTCTTTGATGAGTCTCTTTACGGTACTGGCTTGTTCACCCACGATGTGTACTACATACACACCCGAGGCAAGGTTTGCCACATCAATTGTCTTCTCTTGTAGCATATCGCTAAGATCTACACTCTTGATGAGTTTTCCGTTGATATCATAGAGATTGGCTGCCTCTAGCGCAATGTTAGAGCTGTTAACCAGATTCACTATGTTCTGAGCTGGGTTTGGATACAAGGCAATGGCACTATCCAGTGCATTGTCTTCGATTCCAAGCACGCTTTCTACAGTCAATTCGAAGGTACAAGTCGATACGTTTCCATACTCATCTTCTGCCGTGATGGTCACGGTATAGACTCCGTCAGGAAGTAATTCTCCTGCTGCAGGGTCTTGAGAGGTAATGGTTACCGGATCGGTACAGTTATCGGTAGCTGTTGCCTCACCTAGTGCCCAATAATCTGGCACTTCATAGAAGAGGTTTCCAACTCCTGGATCCTGTGTTTGATCTGCCGGACAAGTAATCTCTGGTCCCATGGCATCAACCACAGTAATTTCAGAGGTACAGCTGGCCAGGTTTCCACTGGCATCGGAAGCAAATACAGTAGCCGTGATAGGAGTACCAATATCGGCACACGATACCTCGGTTACATCTACTGCCAAGACAGTGATACCACAAGCATCAAAGGATAGTGGTCCACCCGGAATCTCTACAAAGAAGGCATCTCCATCGGAGTTGTCTAGAGTAAGAGTCCAGTTAGCAGGATCGAACTGTCCTGTAAATCCAGGCATGAAGTTAGACACCACTGTGGTGGCTGGTCCAAAGACACCGTCGAGGGATTGTGAACGGAATCCGAACACATCCCCGGGAACTACATTAATAGCTCCTGAGTTTCCTGATTGGTTATTGGCACCTGCAGGATCGGTAAGCTCGGTATAGGCTCCATTGAGCAAATATCCGAAGCTATCAAATGCCGGTCCGTCCATAGTGGAGTAATCCCAATCGAAGGATACGGTCGCGGCATCGGTGACACTAACGGTAAAGTCGGTGAAACCTTCCGCTCCAGATCCATTATCACTGGAGATAGTTACCACCTCAAAAGTACCAGGCATGTTCGCCAATAAGGCGGCTGGATCTATATCGGCCATTCCGTTTTCATCTAGTTCGATGGTGACATCCTGACAAATTAAGATAGGATCGGTCACATCGTTTACATTCACCGTAGCCATACAAGTAGAAGCATTTCCACTTGGATCGGTTACCGTTACCTCAATCACATTAGCTCCTAAGTTAGAACAGTCGAAATCGAGTGTGGTAGAGACTCCTCCACCTGGAGTATAGTGAATGTTACCATTCCATACTCTTGGGCTAAAGGTTACGCTGAAAGGATATCCTCCTCCGTTTCCTTCTAGGAACTCTAAGTTAGCATCACTGGCAAATACAGCTCCTACGGCCGTACCGTTGGTGTAGTTCATCGTACCTCCTAAGGTAGTAGTTACATAGAAAGCTACGGTCTCACCAGCCGTTACTGACTGACCTAATGAAAGGTTCAGTGGTGTAGGTACTCCGTCTCCCGCAGAGGTAATCCCTACTGCAGTATCTAATAAGGTCCATGGACCGGGATCGGTTTCAAAACCTACAAAAGAACCTGTCTTAAACCATACTTCGATATC
>JABDKT010000136.1 GCA_013002065.1 Flavobacteriaceae bacterium | reverse complement strand
TACTACATCTTTAGAGGCCTTAAGAGCGGTTAAGTCGGCACTCCTTCTGGCACAAACAGAATCTGGCGCTACTACAGAACTGAGTGAAGAAAATGAAATTAAGTTGCTTCAAAAATTAGTCAAGCAAAGAAAGGACAGTGCGACCATATTTACGGAACAAGGCAGAAACGATTTAGCCGAGCCGGAATTAGCTCAGGCAGCGATAATTGAAAAGTTTCTACCAGAGCAGATGAGTGAGGACGAAGTTGCCACAGTTGTGGATGAAATCATAGGTTCGACTGGAGCTTCGAGTATGAAGGATATGGGAAAAGTAATGGGAATGGCCAGCACACGATTGGCAGGTCGAGCAGCCGGAAAGACCATTTCGAGCATCGTAAAATCAAGATTAAGTAATTAATCAATTGGCCCCGTAGTTCAACTGGATACCCGCCCGTACCGAACTACCGTTGGTACGTTCGGGCGGGGAATATCATATTTCGGAGTAAATGTTTTATGTTTACATTCTTTTTAGTGAAAGTTTTAACCGATATTATATTGGTATGACTGAGCGAATCAATGAAAGATTGTTAGAGCATAATACCGGTAAGATGCAGTCGACGAAACCATACGTACCGTGGAAATTGGTCTATCATGAATTATTTGGTAATAGAAAGGAAGCAAGAGATAGAGAAAAGTATTTTAAATCAGCAGCAGGCAGGAGATGGAGAAAGAAGAATATAATGGCCCCGTAGTTCAACTGGATAGAATATCAGATTTCGGCTCTGAGGGTTGGGGGTTCGAATCCTCCCGGGGTCACGAATAAGCCGAAAAAAGGTTGAAAGTAAGCGAGTTTCATAAATGAAGCTCGCTTCTTTTTTTTTAAAAGGAAGCGTCGCTCTCTTTTTTCGGCTTTCAAAGCGGAGCTTTGTGAGGAACGTTTAAGATGCATAATTGTTTAAAGATAGAAAAAAGAGGCTCTAAGTAAATTGGAGATGATTGCTTTATACAACCTAAAAAAAATTTGTATTTTCAACTTTCAAAAAAAATTATGAAGAAAATATTAGGAATAGGTTCCAGGATTAATCACTCCGAATATGGCAAAGGAGTTGTTACTAACGTATCCCCAACTATGTATTGGGTTACATTTATTGATTCGGGATTGGAAACAATCGATTTAGATGAAGAAATTGAGGTTATTGAAGCTTCCGACGACGACTTGGACACCGTTAGTTTTTATGAGGTCGAAAAAAGTTTAAGGGATATTCTGAAGCGTTGGAGCGATGTGACCGAAATTGTTCCCATTGCCGATAAGTATAAAGGTGGAACTTTGGTACTCAAACCTAAAGATGTTTCGCTTTCAGATAAGGAGATTCCAATCGACACCTTTTTTCATAAAATCGTGATGCTTAGAGATCGACTTCGCGTGATGGAACAAAAAATTAACAGTAGCAAGGTTCTTGAAGAACAAGATAAGATTGACCTTCAGCAATACATAACCCGATGTTACGGTAGCTTGACTACCTTCAATGTTTTATTCAAGAACAATTCACAACAATTTAAAGGCGAAGGTTCTAAAAAATAACTGGCCTTAATTAATAACCAATAAATCACTATGGACGAAATTCAACAACCTCAATACGCTTCAATAGGGTCTTTAACCACCGAAGCGAGAGCCGCTTTTTATAGGAAAACATATACGCACGTCGCGCTAGCCGTTTTACTATTCATACTTGTTGAAATTATTTTCTTTCAGATTCCAGTCGTCTTGGAATTTGCCTTATCGCTCACTCAAGGCTGGACATGGTTGATGTTGTTAGGTGCATTTATGCTAGTGACCAACTATGCAGAAAAAATGGCACTGTCGTCTCACGACCGAAACAAACAATACATAGCACTATTGATCTATGTCATCGCTGAAGCCTTTATTTTTATTCCCCTCATTTATATTGGAATGGTCTATGCAGGAGATGGCGGATTTCATATCCTAAATCAGGCTGCAATTATGACCTTGGCATTGTTTTCGGGACTTTCGGCTATTGTTTTGCTTACAAAAAAAGACTTTTCATTTCTTAAATCGGCTTTGGCCGTCGGATTCTTTATCGCTATCGGGCTTATAGTCGCCGGAGTTGCATTTGGCTTTAATCTGGGACTTTGGTTTAGTGTAGGTATGGTATTGCTTGCAGGAGGTTCCATACTGTATCAAACGTCGAATATGGTTCATAAATACAGTGAAGATCAATATGTCGCTGCTTCCTTGGGTCTTTTCGCGTCCTTGATGCTTCTGTTTTGGTATATCTTAAGTATTCTTTCTCGAGATTAGTGAGTAATAAAGACGCCAATTATTTCGTTTTAAACTGATAATCAGGCGTTTTTCAAATAATCACTATCTTAGAATGCCCTATCCTGTATGATGATATTTTTACAACCAGACGAGAACGTGTCATGGCTGGCACCTTATGCCTACATTATTGTTTTACTGGGCTTTGGCTTCTTTTTGTTTCGAGTATTTGAAAACTGGTATGCCGGAAGATTTGATAAACCTTTGTATAGGCATTATTTCGTTTACCGGAAAATTAGTCAGGAGCAAATTGATATTCTTGAAAAGGAATTCGCTTTTTATCCCCTTCTATCCAAGAAGGAAAAGCGCCAATTTCATCATCGTATTGCCACATTCATATCGGAAAAAAAATTCGTAGGTCGCGACGGTCTTGAGGTTACCGAACGAATGAAAACACTCATCGCTGCTGTGGGTTGCATGCTAAGTTTTGGTCGAAAGAACTACGATTATGGTTTGATCGATTATATTTTAGTTTATCCCGATGAATTTTACAGTAACATTAATGAGGCGTTGCATAAAGGGGAGTTTAACCCCCATGGTAAAGCATTGGTATTGTCTTGGAAAGATTTTGAAAAAGGTTATGAAATTACCAATGATAATAGAAACTTAGGCATTCATGAATTTATGCACGCCATGCAAATGGAAGCCAGGAAAAGTAGGGATTTGGATTCTACTCGTTTCGCCAAGCAATTTCAGAACATATTAAAGCGACTCACTCATAAAGAAGTAAAAGACAAGCTGGATGAAACTCGATTTTTTAGAGCTTATGCTTTCACAAATCAGTATGAATTTATGGCTGTCTTAACTGAATATTTTATAGAGTCGCCCAAAGAGTTTAAGCTCCATTTTCCGAAGTTATACAGCTACACTCAAAAATTGCTGAATTTTAATTTTGCAGGATATTGACTTTCTCAACAATCGAATCGGCGATAATATTGGCGTGAATTCTCGAATTTTCTATAAACCATTTATGAGTCTGCATCCCACCGCAAATCACTCCCGCGAGATATAAGCCTTGTACATTACTCTCCATGGTTTCTTCGTTGTAATTTGGGATATATTCATTTTCTTCGGAAAGATCCACACCCAACGATTGTAAGAATTCGAAATTGGGTCGGTAGCCTGTGAGGGCAATCACAAAGTCGTTTTCTAAAGTGATAGTGCCTTCAGGAGTTTGAATGACCACCTCTTTTTCTTTTATTTCTGAAATTTCAGCATTATAAATAGCTTTGATGCTACCTTCTTCGATTCGATTCATAATATCGGGCCTCACCCAATACTTTACTCGTTCCCCAATGTCGGGACCTCTTACCACCATCGTTACCTCGCCACCTTTTCTCCATATTTCAAGTGCCGCGTCCACCGCCGAATTGCTCGCTCCAACCACTATGTTTTTTTGCATTATATAAGGATGAGCTTCCTTAAAATAATGAGTTACTTTAGGTCTGTCTTCTCCTGGAACATTCAATAATTTCGGAATATCGTAGAAGCCAGTACAAACAATGATGTTTTTGGATTTATAAGTTGATTTTTCGGAAATTACTTCAAAGTAATCCTCTTTCTTTTCTGCTGAAATTACCTTTTCGAATAAGTTAATGTTCAGTTCATTCGAAGTTGCCACTCTTCGGTAGTATTCCAAAGCTTCGTCCCGATTGGGTTTGGGACTATTACTGATAAAAGGGATATTGTCGATTTCTAACTTTTCCGAAGTGGAAAAAAAAGTCATATTCAACGGATAATTATAAAGCGAATTAGTCAATGCACCCTTTTCTAAAACCACATATTCTAAGTTTCTTTTTTTACAGGCTAGGGCGCAGGCGATACCAATAGGTCCTCCTCCAATAATAACAACATCCAATACTTTATTCAATGCGAAAAGTTTAGCGTAAAGATACAAAAAGCCCAATTCAGAATATTGAATTGGACTTTCGTAATTTTAGCTATAGAATTACTTTTTAACCACAATTTTTTGAGTGGTTTTTAATCCCGATTCTCCCGTTGCCACCATAAAGTAAATTCCTTCAGAAAGGCGCTGTGCATCCCAAATCGAACCTTCAGCGATACTAACAGAGTCCACTAAGGTTCCAAGAACATCGAAAATCTGTATTTCCTGGAAATGAGAGATGGCTTGTTGGGTAAACTCGAATTGTGTTCCCATTGTTGGAGTCACTAGGATTCGATTCAATTCGTAATCGGATGTGCTTAAGATCGCATCCCTTAACACGACAGCGTTGGGCTGTATAAGTCCGCCGGAACCACTAGTCACAGTAGTTTCGAAGAATGTTCCACTCGGTAAAAACTGATCTACTTGGGCTAGCCCTCCATTTCCGACAAGCAAATTTCCGTTAGGTAATTCCGCGATTCCTTCGGGTTGAGCTAGTCCGGAAGCCCAGGTTCCTAAATAGTTTCCAGAAGCATCAAATCTTTCAATATCACCTGCTGTCCAATCCAACACGAGCAATTCCCCTCCCGAATTAAACCAAATATTGGTGGGTCCGGATAGTTCAGTATCAATAAATAATCCCATATCGTTCCCGGAAGGATCAAATTTTCGCACGGTTCCTCCTCCGTAAGAAGAGACATATAAGTTGCCGGCACTGTCCCAATCGAGTCCAATGCTTTGTACTACACCAACGCTGGTAAATTCATCTACGAAGGTTCCGTCTTGTTCGTATCGCAACACTTTATTGTCGGTATTACTCCATTGTAAGACATAGAGAAGATCGTCGGCTCCAATTTTCATTCGGGTTGGACCGCCGGCTACTGCTGCAAAATCTTCAATATATGCGCCGGTGGTTGCGTTGTGTTTTGTGATTCTTCCACCAACGAGGTTAGATATTAAAACTACCTCCTGATCTTCCAAAAAGACAATGTCCTGAGGCCAGCCTACACCTTCAGTAACAAAAAAAGTATTAGGAATAAAAATCTGCGGATTACTTCCATCCACATCGTATCTCATAATTTGCCATGGAGAGTTGTTAAATCCTCCAGCATCGCTCACATAGATATAGGTTTGTTGTGCAAACACTCCAGCCGAAAGTATAAGCAAGAGTATGATTAAAGTCGATTTTATAGTTTTCATAGTGTTATAATTTTAATATTTAACTCTAATATCAATATTAGGGTTTGGAAACGGGTTTACAATTATAATAATAGACACATTATTGAAGAATCAAGACTCCAGTAATTGCTGTTTGTATTGAAGGGGCGTACATTTAAATTTTCTTCGGAAAGCGTTATAGAATGTAGCTTTGTTATTAAACCCTACATCGAAATAAATACTTTTGATACTTTCTGAACTGTTCTCAGCCAGCAATCGTTGCGCCTCTTCTAAACGGTATTCGTTAACGAACTGATTGAAATTCTTACCCGATTTCTTATTGATCACTTTGGATAATAAATGAGTAGAGAACCCTAAATTATCGGCCAGATGTACCAAACGGAGTTCGTTATCGGTATAAGGTTTTTTCTCCACCATATAGGTCGTCAATTTCTCATAAAGTTCGTCTAACAACGATCTTTCGAAATCATCGGTATTGATACGCTTTGGAAGAAACAATTGAGCATAAAACTCACCATCGAATACTTGTGGTTGCTTAAAAATAAAATAGCCTATGGCGTAGATCGATGCACTCATGGTGATAGAAATAGCATAATCCCATTCACTGCTAAAGAAGGGTAGTTTTACCATGATGTAATAAGAAGCATAGGCCAGTATAAAAATTGTGTAAAATGAAGCAAGAGTTTTGCTCCATATAGACCTAATTCTATGGAATTCACCTTGCTGCTTTTCCGATTTGTAACTAAGGCGGAAAATGAGAGCGGTATAAATACTCATATGCGCCACTATAAACCAATGTTGTTGAGCCAACCAAAGCAAATGAATTTTCATTTCTGTAAAGCCTAAATATTTCAGCCACAGAATGATGTTTGGGATAAGAAGAATAAAGGCAGGCAGAAAATGAAGTGCGTAATTAAACTGTACTTTTTTTCGGTATAAATTCAGAAAATACAAATACAGTAGGGGTCCCGTAACATAATAGCACACCGGAGGAATTATCACCAAATAGGGGAAAACTTCTTCATAACGTGTCCAGTATAACACATACTGAAATAGAATTATGCTAAAAGCCATCACTAAAAATGCGATGGGGTAGTTCTTCTTATTGCCACTGCTAAAAAGCATAATAATTAAGAAGATTCCCATGGCAACGGCAAACAAAAATACCGAGGTCCAAGTATCTAGCGAAGGTGCAGCTTGCAACATGGCGTCCATGAATTGAAGGTACAACAATTCAAAAAACAAGGGTAAATTTTTATAATATTAAACCTTTTCGGGAGCGGTAAGGTTAGGATGTGATTTCCTTAAGGCCTTTTATGGTTTCTGTGGGGTTTTCAGATTTGAACACATAACTCCCAGCAACCAATACATCGGCACCTACATCTTTTAGTTCACGAGCGTTTTTGTTGGTAACCCCACCATCAATTTCAATTTTTGTAGAGGCGCCTTTTTCAGAAATTAGATGTTTAAGAGCCTTTACTTTGTCGTAGGTGTTCTCGATGAAACTTTGTCCGCCGAACCCTGGATTCACGCTCATTAAACAAACTAGATCTATATCCTTAATCACATCCTCTAACAACGCAACCGGAGTATGCGGATTTAACGCAACTCCTGCTTGCATTCCTTCCGCTTTTATCGCCTGCAAAGTTCTATGAAGATGTGTACAGGCTTCGTAGTGAACGGTTAATACATTGGCGCCTAAGGAAGCGAAAGTTTTAATGTATCGGTCGGGATCTACGATCATAAGGTGAACGTCGATGGTCTTTGTGGCATGTTTCACTATATCGCGAAGTACCGGCATTCCGAAGGAAATATTGGGTACAAAAACTCCATCCATGATATCGATGTGAAACCAGTCGGCTTCACTGCGATTAATCATTTCTACATCTCGTTGTAAGTTGGCAAAATCGGCTGCTAAAACGGAAGGTGCGATTAGAGTTTGGCTCATGGTGTTGGTTTGCTACAAAAGTAAGAAAAGATTTGCTGAGGTTTCAGAAATAAAGAGGAGAGATTGTACCAAGAAAAAACCTCCGGTAATCAGCCGGAGGTCATTCATCAATCAAAAAACGAACAGTTATTTTTAACTGTTTGTTGTGGTCATTTGGAATTTATCCCAAATAAGTCTTAAGTATCTTACTTCTCGAAGTATGCTTCAATCTGCGAATCGCTTTTTCCTTGATTTGTCTTACACGCTCACGAGTAAGATCGAAGGTTTCTCCAATTTCTTCTAAAGTCATTGGATGTTGATTACCCAAACCAAAGTACAAACGAATTACATCGGCTTCACGAGGTGTTAATGTCTCTAAAGCTCTTTCAATTTCGGTGCGCAATGATTCGTGCAACAACGTACGATCTGGATTTGGAGATTCTCCACTACGCAATACATCGTATAGGTTAGAATCTTCACCTTCTACTAAAGGTGCATCCATCGATACATGACGCCCGGAATTCTTCATAGACTCCTTAACGTCGTTTATAGTCATGTCCAATTCTTTTGCAATTTCTTCGGCAGATGGCGGACGTTCGTGCGCTTGCTCTAAGAAGGCAAAAGTCTTGTTAATTTTGTTAATACTTCCAATCTTATTCAATGGGAGACGTACAATTCGGGATTGCTCGGCCAAAGCCTGCAAAATCGACTGTCGAATCCACCAAACAGCATAAGAAATGAATTTAAACCCACGTGTTTCGTCAAAACGTTGTGCGGCTTTTATAAGCCCAAGGTTTCCTTCGTTGATCAAATCGGGAAGGGTAAGTCCTTGATTTTGGTATTGTTTTGCTACCGAAACAACGAAACGAAGGTTTGCTTTGGTTAATTTTTCCAAAGCGCGTTGGTCTCCCGCTTTAATGCGTTGTGCCAACTCTACTTCTTCGTCTGCGGTGATTAAGTCAACTTTTCCAATTTCCTGTAGGTACTTGTCTAATGAAGCAGTTTCTCTATTGGTAACCTGCTTCGTAATTTTAAGTTGTCTCATTAAGGTGTTCTCCTTGCTTTAAGTTAAAATTTTCCTTTCGTACTTGGTTATACGCAAAATGTTACCCAAATGTTACAAAAGTGTAAATGTTTTTCGGAGAAATGTGGTAAAAATCTGTCTAATTGTTTGTGTAGCAAGGAATAAACTAGTTCAACCAGAAAATAATTGTTAATTATTTCTCAACTCGATTAGGAGAAGATTTACTTCTAAAAGAGCCTTTGTATAAAGGGTGTTAAAAGCACTTAAATGCTTTTTAGCTTCTTCAACTCCGTCGCGTTTAATGATATTGCTCTCGATTTGCTGCAAATGATGTCCGTGAACCGTCATTCCCAAATTCATAAAGCTCGACTTGAGTTTATGTGCTAAGGAACTCGCTCTGGTGTAGTATTCTCTATCGATACACTTACGTAAACTTTTATAATCTTCGGGCGTAGTATTGATAAATACTTCTAGAAGTGAAACTATAAAATCATGGTCGTTGTCGAATGTTTCCAACAACATATTCAAAGCGACATTTTTGTTTTTACTGCCTTGGATATCCATCATTCCGTCCTGATTTTCGATTTTATTTCGTGGTTCGATGGCTTCATCGGAAATAAGCCAAAACAAAACCTCCTTAATCGCGTCCTCGCTCAAGGGCTTGGTTAAATAGAAGTCAATCCCAGCCTTAATTGCATTCTTACGCGCTTCAGGGAACACATCGGCCGAACAAGCTACAATTGGAACTTTTTTGATGGATTGGTGGTTTAAGGTTCGAATATGCTCAATGGCTTCAATACCGCTCATCACCGGCATATGCATATCCATTAAGATAAGGTCGTATTCATCTTTTTTATTGCTTACGATATCAACGGCTTCTTTTCCATTCTCCGCTATATCGACTTCAACTTTTAATTTCTTTAGTAATTGTTTGATGTAAAATTGGTTCATCTGGTTATCCTCAGCAACCAGTACTTTGAGGCCTTCCAATTTTTTATCTTTTTTCACATAGGTCTTCACCGAATGCGCCATACTCTTCAACATACTTTTCTTGTAAGGTATGGAGCAGCTAAAGGTTGAGCCTTTTCCTAATTCACTTTCAGCATCGAAAGTTCCGTCTTGTAAATAGATCAATTCTCTAGTAATGGCTAAGCCCAGTCCCGTTCCTCCGGCATTGTCACTATTTTGAACTTGATAGAAACTTTCAAAAATTCTATCCAAATCGTCTTTAGTGATACCAATTCCCGTGTCTCGTACCGAGAAGCGCAAGTTAATATCTTCTTCTTCTTCTTCTTCTGAAGAAACTAATTCTACATCAACATAAATAGCACCTCGCTTGGTAAACTTTATTGCATTACCAATAAGATTGTTCAATACTTGATTCAATCTATACTGATCACCAATAACGATATCAGGGACATCTTCATGAATTTTGGTCACTAGATCGAGTCCCTTTTCACGTGCTTTGATTTCAAATCCGTCAGTCAAATTTTCAACCACTTTACGAAGATTAAAATCAATGGATTGCAATGTAAGTTTCCCAGCCTCAATTTTTGAGAAGTCGAGAATGTCGTTTACAATGGATAATAAATTTTTAGCTGAAAAATCGATACCATCTAAATTCTTGGAGAGCATTGTTTCGTCTTTCAAGTCTCCGTCTTTAATAATTTCGGTAAGGCCCAAAATCACGTTAAGAGGAGTCCGAATTTCATGACTCATGTTCGATAAGAAAGTTGATTTCACCTTTGCGGTCCTTTCAGCTTGTAGCTGAGCTTCGCGTATAGTCTCAAGCATGTTTTTCTTATCGCTAATATTTCTCAAAAACACACTGTATGTTTGATTTTCTTCCGAATAGTTGGTTGTAATTGAAATTTCGTAATCTACATCCTCTAGCTGATTTTTAATAATTATCTCACTGCGTTTGCCGATCACAACATTGGGTTTAGCCGAATTTGAATTCAGCAAATCTTCGTTCAGTCGTTGTGAAAATTCGCGAGGCAGCAAGTCGAGAATCGATTGACCCTTAAATTTGTTGCGTTGGCAATTTAAAATTTTAAGGGCGGTGTTATTTCCGTAAAGGATTTTTCCAAGCGGATTGATAAGAATAAATCCGTCGAGTATATTTTCAAAAATATTCTTATTCCTTTCAATGATACTTTCATCGTCGCTTTTTGGATTCGAATTTGCATTAATGGCCACAAGTTTACGGACCGGTGTTTCGGTGATAACGGTATTTTCTTCCGAAGGAATCAAATCGTCAATTGCGCGTAGTGTTTTGAAACGAGGATAAGATTTTTTAAACTGAAAGTAGCAGTTTTGATATATATCTTCTACTACCTGAGCACTTAGTAGAGGTACGATATCTTGTTTGACGTTTTCAGAGATACTTTTGTATTTCTGAATTAAATTAATGCGTTCTACTATATTTAAAGTCGAGCTCGGTGCCTCCTGAAGTTCTCGAGATGCAAGCATTCTTTTGGCGTAATTCCGGGTTTCCGATTTCAGATATAGTTTGTTCAGTAAATATTTCAGAAATAAATAAGCAAATAGTGTGTCCTGTTTTTTCTCTATTTCTAAGAGGGGAAGAAATGGCTCCGATTTAAATAATTCAGGATGAGCTGCTAATGATTCTTCTCTTAGTTTCTTTTGAGTGTTTATATACCTGGGATCTTTGAAAACCAAATATTGCTCTAATTCCAAATAAAAGAAAACCACTTCGGTATTCGCCAAAAATTCGTTTTCAGAATATTGATGATTTTCTATTCGAAGTTTTAATTCTTCGATTTGTTTCGTGGAAGAACTTTTACTAATAAAATACTGCAGAAAGGAGTCTCTTTTCTCCTTTATTAATTCATGGACGACGTCAATAGATTCGTCCTTAGCAAATAGGCGACTAATAAGTGTACTCATGGGGGCTTATTTAATGAAGGAATTTTCCTTCAAGAAACCAAAGTACAAAAATCTGTGTATCTACCTAAGGATCGATAAATTATTCGATATAGTGTAAAAAAAATCCTACAAACGGATGCTTCTAAACTTTATTTCAGGATAAATAATAGCACAAAATAGATTAACGCTTGGGAATTTGAATGGTAAGAACTCCATCTACACAGTTGGTTTTTATTCTATTTGTGTCCCCTTGTTTAGGAATAATAAATTTTTTAGAAAATGTGTTTACTCCAATGGATTGGGACATGTTATTGATTAGACCGGAATTTTTTAATTGATGGCCATGTATAGTTAAAGTCTTACCTGATACATGTATATCAAAATTCTCTCTGGTATAACCGCTTGAGGTAATTTTTATGACAAAGTCGTCCATGTTTTCGTATATATTCACTACCAATATGGCAGTAGCTTTTAATACATTTATTCCAAGTTTGTCAGAGACAGCATCCGAATTGTAATAGGGTTGCTTGGTATTTTCGATGGTTAGGATGGTATTTCTCATAATTATAGTTATTTGAAGTACTTCTATTCATACGCAAACCCTTAAATGTTTATACGAATCTAATGTGCAGAATTAAATGAGCTCTAATTTTGTGAGTTTTTAAGATTATTTTGTTTTCAGTCTTAACATAATAATATCATAAAAAAACCTCCCATTGGGAGGTTTTATTGATGTTCTAAGAAATGTAAGAAAATTATAGATGTTAATCTCTTTTATTATTTCTGTTATCTCTATTTCTATTATCTCTTCCGCGACTGTTGTTATCGCGACGAGGTGGACGTTCCTTATAACCTTCGGGTTTTGGTAGTAAGGCTTTTCTTGAAACCTTTTCCTTGCGGGTTCTGGAATCAATTCCGAAGTACTTAACGTCGAATACATCACCCATGTTCACTACATCGGTAACATTTTCGGTTCTTTCCCAGGCCAATTCAGAAACATGTAATAATACTTCATTACCGGGAGCATCAATATATTCAACCACAGCTCCAAAGTCTAGTATCTTGATTACTTTCACTTCATACACACTTCCAACCTCAGGTTTGAAGGTGATAGAATCAATTTTCGCAAGTACGGCATCAATTCCATCCTGATCGGTTCCGAGAATTTCTACAATTCCTTCCTCTGTTACAGGATCTTCGTTGATAACAATAGTTGTTTTTGTCTCTTTCTGCAATTCCTGAATCACTTTTCCTCCTGGGCCAATCAAAGCACCAATGTACTCACCCGGAATGGTAGTAGTTACCATCTTAGGTGCGTGAGGCTTCACGTCGGTATTTGGCTGAGCAATTGTCTCAATAAGCTTGTCAAGAATATGTAATCTTCCGTCTCTAGCTTGCTTTAAAGCGTTCACTAGAATTTCATAAGAAAGTCCTTTTACTTTAATATCCATCTGGCAAGCGGTAATTCCGTCGGCCGTTCCTGTTACTTTAAAGTCCATATCTCCTAAGTGATCCTCATCTCCAAGAATATCACTTAAAACAGCATATTTACCATTTTCACCGCTAATAAGTCCCATCGCAATTCCGGAAACAGGTTTCTTCATTTGAACCCCGGCATCCATTATTGCCATCGTACCACTACAAACAGTTGCCATGGATGACGATCCATTAGATTCCAAGACTTCACTTACTACTCGTACGGTATAAGGACAGTCGTTAGGAATCATTCCTTTCAACGCTCTTTGGGCCAAATTACCGTGTCCCACTTCACGTCTCGAGGTTCCTCGAATAGGTCTTGCCTCTCCCGTCGAGAAAGGAGGGAAGTTATAATGAAGGTAAAAAGTTTCTTCTCCCTCGTGCGAAGGCATGTCAATCTGGTTGGCTTCTCTGGATGTTCCAAGAGTCACTGTTGCCAAGGCCTGAGTCTCACCTCTGGTAAAGATGGCCGATCCATGTGTAGAAGGCAGATAATCGATTTCACACCAAATAGGTCGGATCTCATCTGTCTTTCTACCATCCAAACGTAAACCTTCTTCAAGTGTAAGATTTCTGATAGCTTCTTTTTCAGCTTTAGCCACATATTTGTGGATCATTTTTCCTAATTCTTCCTGCTCTTCTTCAGTAAAAGAATTAAAAACCTCTTCTTTTATCTCGCTGAATGCTTGTCCGCGCTCCTGCTTGGCAGACCCAGCTTTCGCAATCGCGTAGGTTTTATCATAAACCATGTCGTAGATCTTCTTAGCCAAGGCTTCGTCTTCTTGAGCCCCTTCGTATTCACGAACCTCCTTTTTACCAAATGCTTCGGCCAATCTTTCTTGAGCTGCACATTGTACTTTAATGGCTTCGTGTGCAAACTTGATGGCTTCTGTCATTTCCTCTTCGGAAATTTCATCCATTTCACCTTCAACCATCATCACAGAATCTGCGGAAGCACCAATAACCATATCGATGTCGCTTTCTGCCAATTGTTGTCTTGAAGGGTTGATGATCAATTCCCCGTTAACGCGTCCTACTCTTACTTCTGAAATAGAACATTCAAAAGGGAAGTCGGATAACTGAATTGCCGCCGAAGCTGCCAATCCTGCCATAGCATCTGGCATCACTTCGTCGTCATGAGACATTAATTGAATCATTACTTGTGTTTCGGCGTGATAATCTTTAGGGAAAAGTGGGCGTAAAACACGATCCACTAATCGCATGGTAAGAATTTCCCCGTCACTAGGACGTGCTTCTCTTTTGAAGAAACCTCCGGGATATCTACCCGCTGCAGCAAATTTCTCACGATAATCTACCGTTAAGGGTAGAAAATCTACATCGGATTGGTGGTAGTTAGAAACTACGGTACAAAGGAGCATACAATTGCCCGATTGCACAACCACAGATCCATGTGCCTGTTTTGCTAATTTTCCGGTTTCAAGCGATATTGTACGCCCGTCGCCTAGGTCAATGACCTCTTTAAATACTTTAGGTATCATTATTAATTGTTTTTCATTTACATTCCTGCACTATTGCTTGGGAATGTCGTTAATTTTGGTCTTCGTTCGGTGATCGAACGAGTGTTGTTGTGTTGTTGTGGTGACCAATGAAAAACTAAAGGGTAGCTTTTTCTTTGTACAGTTTCAGAAGCTATTCTGAAAATATAAAGGGGGCAAAAGC
>JABDKT010000254.1 GCA_013002065.1 Flavobacteriaceae bacterium | reverse complement strand
GTTACATCGGTAACAGCGCCAATTCCAACATCCATTCCCAAACTTCCCCAACTGTTATAGTAAACATTCTGCTGAATAAGCTCGCGAAAAGATTTTGGTTCGAACGGCAAACTGTCTTGATACTTTATTTTGGTACCCAAAACCTCTACCAATACATCTCTCATCTTCGTTGCACAATTATCGTAGAAGAAATCGTACTTGTATTTTCGGTTCTCGGGCAAAGAATTGTTTTTCAGAAAATTAAAGACTTCTATTTCTTGATCGACGGTCAAATTTAATTTCTGCTCTTTCACCCAGCGATTTTCAGCCACATAACGAGCGTAAAAATTGTCGAAGGTCTCTACACTCAAAGAATACAATAACTTGCCTTGTGCGAACTTGGTGTAAAAATTAGGAGTATTGAAGTCGTATGTTCCGTAGTTAAAAACATAGTCAACTCCGTTGTTTTTATCCGCTACGCGAAATGCACTATGCCCAAATTTATCGTAGAGGTTGGCTCCCGGGCCAATAGTTAGGATACTAACTTCGACAGCTTCGGTGGTTTCTGTTTGAGATTTTACTGAAAAATTCAGTAGTAATAAGCTTAGGAAGAAGAAGAAATATTTCACTCGATTTATCTAAAAAGACTCCAGTCCAATTTAAGTGAAAAAACATTAGAATACAACGCAGCACTTTGATCACCAATGTCGGTTAAAGCATAATCAACCTGAATGCCCTTGTATTTAAATCCAACACCGATATTGGGTTGAAATCCAACCGATTCGCTACCGTCCAACTGAGTTATATTTTGAAAATTCCCTACGCCTGCTCTCACATACACCATTTTTATATAATCGAACTCCAGTCCCACAGCCGGCGTAATACTAGTAAAGGAAGTAGAAATTATGTCGTTGGTTTGTGCAAAGCGGAAATTGAGATCCATTTCTCCCATGAGTGAGAAATCGGAATGTAAGTCAAATCTTTTGGCAATACCGAATTGTAATTTAGGGATGGTGATCTCGGTAGTTTCAGGCAATTCCTGATTCTGACCTTCCACAGCGCCCGAAATCTCTGCAAATTTGCCTTCATCGATACTCCAAGCGTTAAAAGTTGTGGTAATATCTCTGGCCATAAGTCCGAATTTCCACTCGCTTTTCGTTATAAATTTTACTCCCACATCGAGGCCGAAACCCCATGAAGTGGCAAAATCTCCAATTATCCTACGAATTACCTTGGCATTTACTCCCAGGTTTAATCCGTCGAGAGGTAGAGAACGAGCATAAGAAAAAGTAACTCCGTAATCGGCTGTAGAAAAAAGGCTTATTCGATTGTAGTCGATATTTCCTTGATCGTCGATAAGCTGCGTAGTATTTAAAATGTCATCTACTCCAAAACGTATCACCGACAAACCCACAGCGCTTTGTTTATCCAAAGGCATGGCAAAGGCGGCATAGTCGTAATTAGCAATGTTCGCAAAATATGAGGCATGCATTAGTGAAAGCTGCTTGTCTTCTAAATTTAATAGCCCGGCAGGGTTCCAATAGCCTGAATTTACATCTCCGGTAGAAGCCGTCACGGCGTTAGCCATACCAAATGCCGCAGCATCTACACCAATATTCATAAATTCGTTCGAATACTTTCGTGTAGTTTGAGCGATATGGGTAAAAGAGACTAGTAAAAATGCGACAATTAGTGTCTTTTTCAAGCTATAAAATTTCAGCAAATATCTCACTATTTTACACAATACTAAACTATAATTTTAAATACATATTGTATGTTACTAGGTATAGACGCAAATACTTTGTTATTTTTACATAAACCAACCAATAAATGATCAAACAAATTCCGAACATCATCACCTCACTCAACCTCCTTTCTGGTTGTGTAGCAGTTTTATTCGCTGTTACCGGCGATTTAATTGTGGCTGCTGTATTTGTGTTTATGGGGATTTTCTTTGACTTCTTCGATGGACTGGCAGCGCGCTTACTCAATGCACAAAGTGAGGTGGGCAAACAATTTGATTCTTTGGCCGATTTAATCACCAGCGGACTTGTTCCCGGAATTGTGATGATGCAGCTAATGACAGAAGCTTCCTCTGGGGTCGGATTAGAATATTTTGGGGGTTCTACTACCGAAGTGGCTTGGAATGCCAGTAAGGCCTCCCTCTTTCCGCTCACAGGCTTGCTTATTGTATTGGGCTCTGCGTATCGACTTGCAAAATTTAATGTTGATAAAAGACAGTCAGATCATTTTATTGGCTTACCAACTCCTGCCAATGCCTTACTAATCTTAAGCCTGCCTTTAATATTGGAGTTTCAATATTCTGCCTGGGTGGAATCGATCATCTTAAACGCATGGGTATTATTGGCAATCACCATATTGAGTTGCGTTTTGTTAAATGCCGAAATAAACCTCTTTGCCTTGAAATTTAGGTCCTGGGGATTTAAGGAAAACGCCAAGCGTTATATTTTCCTGCTTTTGAGTGTAGTGATTCTTTTCTTTCTGAAATTCGCCGGGATTCCTGTAATCTTGGGCTTGTATTTACTAATGAGCTTATTTTGGCGGGATAAGAATATTTCCGAAGTAACCTAAAACTCCAATTTTTTCTTCCGAAGTTCAAAGTTTTGACCCAAATACACTTTTCGAACCATTTCGTCTGCGGCCAATTCTTCCGGGACACCGTGTTTTAGAATACTTCCCTCGAACATCAAATAGGTTCGGTCTGTAATGGCCAACGTCTCTTGAACGTTGTGATCTGTGATTAAGATACCGATGTTTTTATTTTTGAGTTTTGCGACAATTCTTTGAATGTCTTCTACTGCAACCGGATCTACTCCTGCAAAGGGCTCATCCAGTAGAATAAAATTAGGATCGGTGGCCAAGGCACGAGCAATTTCGGTCCTTCTGCGTTCCCCACCACTCAATAGGTCACCACGGTTCTTTCGAATATGACTTAAACCAAATTCTTCGATCAAGGATTCCATTTTCATTTCCTGTTCCTTCTTCGATAGTTTGGTCAATTGAAGTACACTTAAAATATTATCCTCAATACTCAACTTACGGAAAACCGATGCTTCTTGCGCCAAATAGCCAATTCCATTTTGGGCACGTTTGTACATTGGATAGGAGGTGATTTCGGTATTGTCGAGAAAGATTCTACCTCCATTTGGTTTAATGAGGCCTACGATCATATAAAAAGACGTGGTTTTACCGG
Source organism: Flavobacteriaceae bacterium (assembly GCA_013002065.1). Taxonomy (GTDB): domain Bacteria; phylum Bacteroidota; class Bacteroidia; order Flavobacteriales; family Flavobacteriaceae; genus Aureisphaera. The sequence goes on along the minus strand of JABDKT010000254.1, from coordinate 5,109 downwards.
CACCGTTGGGTCCCAATAACCCTACGATTTCGCCACGGTTAACTTCCAAAGTAATTCCTTTAACTACTTTACGTCCCTTATAGGATTTTACAAGATTTTCGGCTCTTAACTGCATTCGTAATTGTCAAATTGAAGTCAAAGTTACATTTTATTTTGCCTCCAAGGCCTCCCAATATTCATAAGCTCTTCTTAAATGTGGAATTACGATAGTTCCGCCAATAAGAAGTGAAATACTCAAAGATTCTACCACTTCTTCCTTAGGAATGTTCAATTTATGGCAAGTTTCCAGATGGTAACGAACACAATCATCACATCGCAAGACCAATGAATTTCCCAAACCTATCAATTCCTTGGTTTTCTTCGGAAGGGCGCCTTCCGAAAAGGCATTGGTATCCAGATTAAAAATTCGCTTTACAACTTTGTTGTTGTCTGCCAGAAGTTTTTCGTTCATTTTTGAACGATAGGCGTTAAATTCTTCTACAATATCAGCCATGGGTTTTCGCTTCTTTATTTTGTCTTTTAATAACTGCTTTCGAAATAAAAATACTTATCTCATAAAGTATTACCACAGGAACTGCCACGATGATCTGACTGGCGATATCCGGTGGAGTAATTATTGCTGAAATGATCAATACAATAACCAATGCGAATTTTCGGTATTTCCGCAAGAACTGTGGTGTCACTAATCCGACCTTGGTTAAGAAATATATGATAATAGGCAGTTCGAATATAAGTCCGCTGGAAAGCGCACAGGCCCGAACCAAACCTATATAACTACTCAAGTCGAAGTCGTTAAAAACCTGATCACTCACCTGATATGTACCTAGAAAATTTATGGAAAGAGGGGTTACCACATAGTAACCGAACAATACCCCAATAAAGAACAGTAGAGATGCCACGATAATGAATCCTCTTGCCGATCTGCGCTCGTTCGATCTTAAGCCCGGACTAACAAACCTCCAGAATTCATTTAAAACATAAGGGAACGCCAGGATAAATCCTGCTGTAATAGAGGTCCAAATGTGGGCCGAAAACTGTCCCGCCATGGTTCTACTTTGCACCCGGAAGGGTAATTCGGTGAAGCAAAAACTATCGAAGCCTAACATTTGAGCCGATTTGCATAATAGTTTGTACGTTGGAAAACTCGCTTTTTTTGGGCCAAAAATAAGCTGGTCGAAAATAAAATCTTTAAAGATGAAGGCTACGGTAGCCAAAAGCACCACCGCGATAGTGGACCGAATAAGATGCCATCTCAATTCTTCAAGATGATCGAGAAAGGACATTTCTTTATCTGAATTTTTGGCTGCTTCGGACATTAAATGATTCCTTCTTTACTTAGGTTGTGGATATGAACAATTCCGGAGTATTTCCCGTTGGTTTCAGCTAGAATTTGGGTAATTCCATGCTTATCCATCATTTCCATAGCTTCGATTGCCATGGCGTCGTTATCAATCACTTTCGGATTTTTGGTCATAATATCATTGGCGGTGAGTCCAGCGATATTATCAACTTTAGTCAACATTCGACGTAAATCCCCATCGGTGATGATCCCGACGATTTTTTCATTTTCAACGACTGCGGTAACACCCAATAATTTTTCAGAAATTTCTACAATCACCTTTTTTATACCAGTGTCTGGGGTTACCTGTGGTGCCTCATTCAGAGAAGTGAGGTCACTCACTCGCATATACAGTTTTTTCCCAAGTGATCCACCTGGATGGAACTTCGCAAAGTCGTGGCTTGAAAATCCGCGTAACTCCAACAAAGACATGGCCAATGCATCACCAATCACCAATTGGGCTGTTGTACTAGTAGTTGGCGCCAGGTTATTTGGGCAGGCTTCCTTCTCCACATAGGCATCGAGTACAAAATCGGATTGTTTCCCTAAAAACGAATCTCGATTTGAAATAAGGCCAATTAGTTTATTGCCGGTTGCTTTGATAAGTGGGACGAGCACTTTTATTTCGGGAGTATTCCCACTTTTGGATATACAAATTACGGTGTCATTTTCTTGAATAATTCCGAGGTCACCATGAATGGCATCTGCCGCATGCATAAAAATCGCTGGTGTTCCTGTGGAATTCAAAGTAGCGACGATCTTGGTTGCGATATTAGCACTTTTACCAATCCCGGTTACAATAACCCTTCCTTTCGACTGGTAAATATATTCTACGGCTTTTGCAAACTCTTCGGAAACTAAACTGGACAAATGAATGATTGCATTTCCTTCAGTTTCAATTGTTTTTTTGGCGACAGCGATAATCTTGTCCTGTATGTTCAAAATTTTACACTTTTATTAATTTGTAACTCGTTCAGAATTTGTTATATTTAGTAATGGAAAATAGCAAGTAACTGCTCGTGTCCCCCATACACAACTATAAGATACAACAAGACCAAATAGGTTGCTAAATTACAATTGTTCTCTAGTTCCTACAATTTTAATTTTTTGCGGCTAGATAGAAATTAATTAATGAAAGCGTGGGCGAAATAGATTTATACGCATCCCTGAAGAATTATTTCGGGTTTACGCAATTCAAAGGGCTTCAAGAGGAAGTAATTTCCAGTATTATTCAGGATAAAAATACCTTCGTCATTATGCCAACAGGCGGAGGCAAATCACTTTGCTATCAACTACCTGCACTTATCAAAGAAGGAACAGCCATTGTCGTATCTCCCTTGATAGCACTTATGAAAAATCAGGTGGATGCCTTAAGGGCTCATTCTGCAAAGGAAGGAATAGCACACGTACTTAATTCATCACTCAACAAAACTGAAGTCAAACAGGTTAAGAGTGATATCCGGGATGGCGTTACAAAATTGCTTTATGTAGCTCCAGAATCTCTCACCAAGGAAGAAAATGTGGAATTTCTGAAATCTGTGATTATTTCCTTCGTCGCCATAGATGAAGCGCATTGTATTAGTGAGTGGGGTCACGACTTTCGGCCGGAATATCGAAACTTAAGAAAAATAATCGAACGCATTGGCGATAATATCCCAATAATTGGACTCACCGCAACAGCCACTCCGAAGGTACAAGAAGACATACTTAAAAACCTTGGAATACAAGACGCCAACACTTTTAAGGCTTCTTTCAACCGTCCCAACCTTTATTACGAAATAAGACCTAAAACCAAGAATGTTGATTCCGATATTACCCGATTTGTAAAGCAAAATGAGGGAAAGAGTGGGATTATTTACTGTCTTAGTCGTAAACGAGTTGAAGAATTGGCACAGACTCTTCAGGTCAATGGTATAAAAGCAGTGCCATATCACGCAGGGCTAGATGCTAAGACACGTGTGAAGCATCAAGATATGTTTTTGATGGAAGATGCCGATGTGGTGGTAGCAACCATCGCTTTCGGAATGGGTATCGATAAACCCGATGTTCGTTTTGTAATTCACAATGATATTCCGAAAAGTATAGAGAGTTATTATCAAGAGACGGGAAGAGCAGGCCGTGATGGGGGAGAAGGGCATTGTTTGGCGTTTTACAGTTACAAAGACATCGAAAAGCTGGAAAAGTTTATGAGCGGAAAACCTGTAGCCGAGCAGGAAATTGGACATGCCTTGCTTCAGGAAGTGGTCGCTTTCGCTGAAACTTCCATGTCGCGACGGAAGTTTATTTTACATTATTTCGGTGAAGAATTCGATAATGAAACCGGCGATGGTGGTGATATGGACGACAATATGCGCCATCCGAAGAAGAAACATGAAGCCCAGGAAGAAGTAAGCACGCTCCTTTCAGTAATAGAAAAAACCAATCAGCAGTATAAGTCCAAAGAAGTTGTGAATGTTTTGGTGGGTAATGTGAACGCTTTAATAAAGTCCCATCGAACCGATACTCAAGATTTCTTCGGAATTGGTAACGATGAGTCTGCAGAATATTGGATGGCCCTCTTACGACAGGTTCTAGTGGCAGGATATCTTAAGAAGGATATCGAAACTTACGGGGTGATTAAACTAACCGAAAGCGGCGAAGAATATTTGTCAAATCCTGTTTCTTTCATGATGACGGAGGATCATAGTTTCAAAGAAGCGAATGATGATAGTATTATTACTCAGCAGAAGGGCGGTGGTGCTGCAGCCGACGAGAAATTATTTTCATTGCTGAAAGCAGAACGTAAAAAAGTAGCAGACTCACTTAGTTTGCCTCCTTTTGTGATTTTTCAGGATCCTTCGTTGGAGGATATGGCTCTAAAATATCCGGTAAATATGGAGGAGCTTTCGAACGTTCATGGTGTGGGAGAAGGAAAGGCAAAAAAATATGGGACCTCCTTTGTGGAACTTATTGCCAATTATGTAGAGGAAAATGAAATTGTGCGTCCCGATGACTTTGTGGTGAAGTCAACTGGAACTAATAGTGCTTTGAAGTTGTACATCATTCAAAATGTGGATAGAAAATTATCACTCAACGATATTGCTAATGCCAAGGGTTTGGATATGCCCGATTTTATAAAAGAGATGGAGGCCATTGTGTACAGTGGTACCAAATTGAATATCGATTATTGGATTGATGAAATTCTTGATGAGGACCAACAAGAGGAATTGCACGATTATTTCCTCGAAGCCGAAACTGATAAAATCGATGAAGCCATGGAAGAATTCGATGGTGACTACGACGATGAAGAGTTGCGATTGTTTCGCATAAAATTTATTAGTGAGGTGGCGAACTAGACCTACCATCATACTTACTTCACTTAGCTTTAGTCTATTCAAAAATCAAATCGTACTTTTGCGGCTCATTTAAAATTTAGAGCAATGCAAGACGGTATTTACGCCAAGATTACTACTGAAAAAGGCGAAATTCTTATCAATTTAACATACGACAAAACTCCGGGAACGGTCGGTAATTTTGTCGCCCTAGCCGAAGGTAACTTAGAAAATGAAGCCAAAGCCCAAGGGACTCCTTATTACGACGGACTCAAATTTCACAGAGTGATTCCAGACTTTATGGTTCAAGGTGGAGATCCAGCAGGAACCGGTGCCGGCGGACCCGGTTATAACTTCGATGATGAGTTTCATCCGGAATTAAAACACGATGGCCCGGGCGTATTGTCCATGGCAAATGCAGGTCCAGGGACCAATGGAAGTCAATTCTTTATCACTCAT
>JABDKT010000241.1 GCA_013002065.1 Flavobacteriaceae bacterium | reverse complement strand
TATGAATGCCGGTTCTGAAGCTTTTTACTTCGACAATATCTTTTTTGACGGTGTTTTGGGGGTGAATGATGAAGACAACAATCGTTTTTCAATGTATCCTAATCCGGCGAACAACACCGTAAACATCGCCTCAACAGAAGCTGGTTCGAAGTTGGTTGCCGTTTACGATGTACTTGGAAAATTAGTGATCAACACAGAGCTAAACACAGATACTTTAGACATTTCGAGACTAACTAGCGGTGTTTATATTGTAAAAATTACACAAGGAAATGCTACTTCTACTAAAAAACTAGTAGTAAAGTAAGCTTCTTTCCGTTACCAAATAAAAAGCTTCTGTTTATCGCAGAAGCTTTTTTTATTCTCTATTTTTGAGTGTTCTTCGGAAAAGTACAATGCTCGAAAATCAGATATTTCAGATTAATTCAGATGCTCAATTCGCAGCTCTTGCTCTTGAAGTATTCCAACTTCAATACAATACAGTACCGATTTACAGGAAGTTTTGTGAATTCTTAAAAGTGAATCCGGTTTCAGTAAAAAATATAAAGCAGATTCCGTTCCTTCCCATCGAGTTCTTTAAACAAGAAGACGTTATCGCTGAAACCAAAACACCGCAGATTACATTTTTTAGTAGTGGAACAACCGGCCAAACTCCCAGTAAGCATTTAGTCTCCAACTTAAATCTTTACGAACAAAGCTTTAGAAAAACCTTTCAACTTCAATACGGAGAATCATCGGGATGGACCATTCTAGCCTTACTCCCATCTTATTTGGAACGAGAAGATTCTTCTCTGGTCTATATGGTTGATAAATTAATTAAAGAGACGGGCAGCTCTCACAGCGGATTTTACCTCAACGACATGACTGGTCTTGTGGAAAAGATCAATTATTTGGAATCGGTTGGAGAAAAAACAATGCTTCTCGGTGTCTCCTATGCATTGCTGGATTTGGTGGAGCAACATCAATTTGACTTAAAACACACGGTGGTGATGGAAACCGGCGGGATGAAAGGTCGAAGGAAAGAAATGGTAAAAGAAGAACTACATGAAATTCTGAAAAGAGGGTTTGGTGTGGCTGAGATTCATAGCGAATATGGAATGACCGAGATACTTTCACAGGCCTATTCGAAAGGAAACGGAGATTTTGTCTGTCCGCCTTGGATGAAAGTCCTTATCCGCGATCCCGAAGATGCACTTTCCTGGATTCAGAAATCTGGGGGAATTAATATAATTGATCTGGCCAACTTAAATTCATGTTCTTTTATCGCCACTCAAGATTTAGGTAAATTAAACGAAGATGGAAGCTTTCAAATTTTAGGTAGATTTGATCACAGCGATATTCGAGGCTGTAATCTTATGGTGTTGTAATGAGTAAACCAAAAAAAAATACAAGCGGTTGTCTTTGGATCTTCATCTTCGGTATGATGGTTTTCTTCGGAGTTGCTGTTCTCGATGCCTTCCTCGGATTAAATATACTTATCACCATAACAATTGTAATGACTGGTGCCGTTTACCTCACCAATCGTTGGTTAGGAAAACCTTCTGCCAAAGGAATTATTACAAATGTGGTGGTTGTTTTTCTCATTATCATGATCTTAAAATTTCTGGGAAGCTTATTTGAGAATGTGGTACATGAATTGAATCCCGAAATCTCTTTTGTCAAGGAAGAAGGAGTGACAAAAGAGTATATAGTCGAAAATGAGGACACTGTTTCGGTGTATGCAAGTCATCGCATTTGGAAGGACAACTACGGAAATCAATTCGAAGCAAGCCTACCTATTCGCGAACGCGATTTCAACCGATTGCGCAATCATATCGATTCTTATTCGCCTTCAAGAGGAGGAAATTTTTGGGGTAAATTATACGATTATATCGACCGTACCGATACCCCTTCTTTAGATCTAGTCATGAAAACTTTTGAAGAGATTCATGAAGAAAAACTACTAAACCAGATGGAATTCGCCGAAATGGTAGTTAGCTGTATTCAGGATATTCCTTATTCGTTTGTTTTCCAAGGAGATTGTCTCGAACCCGATAACTACGAAGATTCGATACGACGCATCTTGGAATCCTGTCCTGAGTGTTGCATAGGAAATGTAGCCTATGGAATACAAAATCCGGTGTCATTTCTTCAGAATTTAAAAGGTGACTGCGACACACGAACCGTATTGATTTATAGCATTCTCAAACATTTTAGATACGATGTTGCCATTCTAAACAGCGATTTTTATCGTCACTCAATTCTTGGAATCAACCTTCCTGCAAAAGGAATTAACAAGGTGTATTACGGAAAAAAATATGTGGTCTGGGAGACCACGGCAAAATATTTCACAGTGGGAGAATTACCCACTAACTTTAACGACATTACACATTGGAACGTCGTTCTAACCAGTAAATAAACGACTATGAACAAACAACTTTTTACCTTGGCACTTTTCGAAACCATACTTTCCATCATAATTGCGGTGGTGATAATTTATGTTTCCTACAGTATTCTGCATCGTCTCTTTTTTAAGAATCTGGACCTAAAAGGAGGTAATACGGCTTTTACGGTTTTTACAGGTGGTATTATCCTTTCTATCGGACTCATTCTGAGCGAAATTCTACCCTCTATTACCAACATTGTTAGACTTGCGACTACACAAGAGAATAGTATTGACACCGGAACTCTCATCCAATATTCGGGACTTTATTTATTTATTGGTTTTGTGGCCGCCGTTATAATTAATGCTTCGGTATTCTTCCTTTTCTCCTTACTTACAAGAGGTATTAATGAATTTCAGGAGATTAAGAAAAATAATGTCTCGGTGGCAATTCTAGTCGTAGCTACCTTGCTTAGTATCACCATTCTGGTCAAAGAAAGCATTGCCTTGTTGGTTAGTTCGTTGATCCCCTATCCGGAGGTATCAAACTTTCTATAAAAAGTGTAAGGAAATTACTATTTAACCGACTTAATCGATGTTATGAAAAAGGGATGTTAAGACCCTTCATAATTGGTTGGTTAGTTAGTTGGAAAACCCTGAGCACTTGCTCGGGGTTTTCTTTTAAATTGCTTTGATGATGAAATAGTTCTTCTTTCCTCGCTGTAGTAAAACAAATTGATCATTGATAAGGTCTTCTTCGGAAATAGAAAAGTTTTCATTCACTTTTTCTTTATTTACCGAAATTGAATTCTCCTTCAAAGCTCTGCGCGCCTCTCCATTAGATTTGAGAAAACCCGTTTTTTCGGCCAAAGCACCAATGATGTCTATTCCATTTTTTATTTCTGAAAGAGCGACTTCCGATTGAGGAACTCCGTCGAATACGTCAAGGAAGGTAGTTTCATCCAGGTTTTTCAAGTCTTCTGAAGTAGATTTTCCAAATAAAATGTTAGAAGCTTTTACAGCATTCTCAAATTCATCTCTGGAATGCACCGTCACAGTCACTTCTTCGGCCAGTCGTTTTTGAAGAAGCCTCATATGCGGACTCTCTTGATGTTCAGAAATAAGGTTCTCTATGGTCTCTTGATCTAAGAACGTAAAAATCTTTATATACTTTTCGGCATCCTCGTCGCTGGTATTTAACCAGTACTGATAAAACTTATAGGGTGAAGTTCGTTTTGGATCTAACCAAACATTTCCACCTTCACTCTTTCCAAATTTACTACCGTCGCTTTTAGTTATTAACGGACAAGTAAGCGCATAACCTTTGCCTCCACCAATACGTCGGATAAGCTCGGTACCTGTGGTGATATTACCCCACTGGTCGCTTCCGCCCATTTGCAAAGTACAATCGTGCTCTCTAAATAAATGTAAGAAATCGTATCCCTGAACCAATTGGTATGTAAATTCCGTGAAGGACATACCCTCTGTACCTTCTCCAGTAATCCTGTTCTTTACAGAATCTTTTGCCATCATGTAATTGATAGTGATGTGCTTTCCAACGTCTCTAATAAAATCCAAAAAACTAAATTCCTTCATCCAGTCATAGTTATTCACCATCACTGCCTCGTTTTCGGCGCCGGAATCAAAGTCTAAAAAGTGCGCTAATTGTTGACGAACACATTCCTGATTATGCCGAAGCGTAGCTTCATCTAATAAATTTCGTTCCGATGACTTTCCCGAAGGATCGCCTATCATTCCGGTAGCTCCGCCCACCAAAGCAACCGGTTTATGTCCACATCGCTGATAAAAGGCCAATAACATGATGGGAACTAAATTCCCTATGTGAAGTGAATCGGCTGTGGGGTCAAAACCAATATAGGCAGCCCTCATGGATTCGTTGAGATGGTCTTCGGTTTCGGGCATGATATCGTGAATCATCCCTCTCCAGGTGAGTTCATCGACAAAGTTTTTAATTTTCAAGGTGTGGTTCTTTACATAATTTTGGTAAAGATAAGTCGATGCATTAAAAGAGAAAAACAGAAACTAAAAAACTAAGTTTTCGCTATTTTTTTGGTGATGACGTTTCCTTCGGAAGTGTAAATTTTCAGAAATAATATTCCAGACGCAAAAGATGAAACATCGATAGTTTCAAATGTAGCCGATTTCCGAAGTAATTGTTTTCCTAAGGCATTGTATATTTCCAATACTTCCGGTTCAACAAGATCGCTAAAACTAATTTGAATTTGGTCTTTCGCCGGATTTGGAAAAATTTGAACGGTTGCGTTTAGAAAATCCCCAACAGCCAGAAGACAATTTTCACTATAATCTATCCCTTCGTCCACTTGCCAATCGTCTCGACTATTGGCGTAAGGCACATTATCGACTTGAATACAACTTAGCGCAGGGTTATTTATGGCATTAAAAGTTTCCAAAGCAACATTATTGCCGTTACTAATATTCAACGAATTTAGATTATTATTTAGGCAGGTTAAAAATTCTAGATTCGGATTGTTAGACACATCCAAAGTTTGCAAATTGTTTCCATAAACTTCTACAAAATAGAGCGCTGTATTGTTCGACAAATCGATCTCATTCAATTCATTTTGATCAATTCTTAGCAGTTCCAGTAATGGATTGTTAAAAAGGTCGATGGAAGTTAAAAAGTTGGAGTCTATATTTACGTTCTTCAAGTTGGGATTGTTAGTGATATCTAAAGTTGTCAGTTCGTTAAAAGACACCCATAATCTCTCTAAATTCGGGTTATTAGAAACATCCAACTCTTGTAAGTGATTTATATCCAAATCCAGACGCTTCAACAGCGGATTATTCGTCACATCAATGGAAGTGAGCTCGTTGAAAGCACATACCATTTCCTCCAAATTCGGATTTTGAGAGAAATCTAAAACGGTTAGATCGTTATAACTGCAAAACCAGGTTTTTAAATTGGTGAATTCTTCAATACCCACTGCCGAAGTAATGTTTTGACCTACTGTTATAAGAACCTCGACGGCTAAAGCCTCAGAAACTTGGATTTCGCCATCATTATTGGTGTCGACGTCGGCTTCTGGGGTACCATCCATATCGAAATCGACGACAGGATCGTTTACTAATGTGTCTTTAAAAGCCGGATCGGGAATGTTAACTATTTGGCCATAGACAAAATTTCCGATAAACAGTAACAGGCATAAAGGAAGGTAAAAATTCTTCATGAGTTGGTTATCTTTAACATAGCGTTTGGAAAGATATAAAATTTAACAATTCTCAAATCCCAAGATTTTCACAATTATTAAAACGGAATAATCTCACTCAGATACATTAATTTAGCGATATGATATTAGTTACGGGAGGTACAGGATTGGTAGGTGCTCATTTGTTGTACTATCTTTTACAAAAAAACTCCTTTGTTAGGGCTACTCATCGAAAAAGCAGTGACCTTGAATATATAAAAGATGTTTTTTCCTACTACACCGATAAGCCTGACGAATTCTACAATAAAATTGAATGGGTAGAAGCCAATCTAACCGATATTCCCTCTTTACATACCGCCTTTAAAGGTATCACTCATGTTTATCACGCCGCTGCCTATATTAGTTTTAATCCGAAAAACTTAAGAGGACTTCGAAAAACCAATGTAGAGGGTACTGCCAATATCGTTAACCTTTGTTTGAAGTATGGAATCGATAAGCTGTGTTATGTGAGTTCCATCGCTACTTTAGGTTCGGTCACAAATGATGACCCGGTACATGAGGAAATACATTGGAACTCGGAGGAAGATAATAATGTCTATGCCATTACTAAATATGGAGCCGAAATGGAAGTTTGGCGTGGAATGCAAGAAGGTTTAAAAGCCGTAATCGTGAATCCGGGAGTTATTTTGGGAGAAGGATTTTGGTATTCCGGTAGCGGAACCATTATTCGGAACGCTGCCAAAGGGTCAAAATACTACACCCAAGGAGGTTCAGGTTTCGTTGACGTGCGTGATGTTGTAAAAGCCATGATGTTGCTAATGAAAGCTCAAGTATCCCATGAAAGATATGTTTTGGTTGCAGAAAATATGAGCTACAAGGATTTGTTCACAGACCTTTCTCATCACATTAAAGTGAAGCCACCACAAAAACTCATAGGAGCTCAAACGCTAAAATGGATTGCAAGATTGGATTGGCTAAGTAGTAAACTGTTCGGTACAAAACGAAAACTACTGAAGTCGATGATCAAATCATTGACGTCAAATACCACCTACAGTTCTCAAAAAATTAAAACAGAACACAACTTTGAATTCATCCCCATAGCGAAAACTCTCGAGCGTGTAGCCAAGAATTATTCTTCCAAGTCTTGAGCGGGTTCAATGAGAGTTGGGTTTTGAGTAAGGGAATCGGCAGTAACCGTATCTTTTAAGGCTTCCTTTTGTTCTTTCTCCACTTTTATTAAACTGTCGAGCAAGGTTTTGCGATCGGTTAAAAGCTGCTCCACTTCCTTTATCATTTCGGTATAGGTGTTTAAATTGGAGGTGTAGTAAGCGTTGCTGCTTGCGAATTGCAAACTGTCTATTTGATGTTTTTTATAGAGAATAGAATCTAGTTGAATCCCTTTAGTGCGCAACATTCGATTATTTACACTTCTTGCGGCATTTCCTATATAAGCATCGGCTAAAATCTCTATCATCTTATCTCTGGGAATAAGATTCTCCGGCTTTTCGGGACGTGTGACTTCCTGACAACCGACAATGACAAGCAATATGATCAACAAAGTGTACTTCATTAGCGATTGAATCTTATACGTTCTCCTTTACTTCTATTCGGAAATTTCAAATTTTCATAGGCAATTACTCCGTTGACCAATGTATGTGTTACTCTCGATTTAAAGGTTGTGCCTTCAAATGGGGACCAGCCACATTTATAAAGGATATTCTCTTTATTTACAGCCCATGGCGCATTTAGATCCACAACAACTAAATCCGCTTTATAGCCTTTTCGAATATATCCTCTGTCTTTAATTTGAAACAAAATCGCCGGATTATGCGCAGCTTTTTCCACTAGTTTTTCCAGTGTAATCCTCCCGCTGTGATACATTTCCAACAAGGCAACCAGCGCATGTTGAACCAACGGTCCTCCCGAAGGCGCTTTGGTATAAACATTTGCTTTTTCTTCCGAAGTATGAGGAGCATGGTCTGTCGCTATAACATCGATTCTATCGTCAAGAAGTGCTTTCCACAGCCCTTCGCGGTCCTTTTCCGTTTTGACCGCCGGATTCCATTTTATTTTAGTTCCTTTTTCAGCATAATCATCATTGGTAAACCACAAGTGATGAATACAAACTTCGGCAGTTATTTTCTTTTCTGAAAGTGGCTTTTTATTGCTGAAAAGGTGCGTTTCCTTTTCAGTAGAAAGATGAAATACATGCAATCTTGCACCTGTTTTCTTTGCCAATTCGATGGCCCTGGAAGAAGAAAGATAACACGCCTCTTCACTCCGAATTACAGGATGACAGGCAATTGGAATATCGTCTCCGTACTCCGACTTAAATTTTTCCAGATTCCTTCTAATCGTGGCCTCGTCTTCACAATGCGCGGAAATCAACAAATTCGTTTTGCTGAAAATCTCTTCAAGCACGTTGGGATCATCGACCAACATATTTCCTGTAGAGGACCCTAAAAACAATTTAAGGCCCGCGACTTTTTGTTCATCAACCTTTAATATTTCCTCAATATTATCGTTTGTGCCACCAAACATAAAAGAATAGTTGGCCCAAGAAGTCTCGGCTGCTCTCGCGAACTTTTCTTCCAAAAGCTCAATGGTAGTTGCTTGAGGAACCGTGTTAGGCATTTCAATAAAGGTGGTGATTCCGCCTGCCACAGCCGCCTTTGATTCGGTTTCAATGGTGGCTTTATGAGTAAGTCCGGGCTCTCTAAAATGAACCTGATCATCGATCATTCCGGGTAAGATATAGCAGCCGTCTGCTTCAATTACCCTTGTTTCACTGGATTTAACGCTTATACTTGGGGCGATTTCGGCAATAATATCTCCCTCAACCAACACATCGAGTTTAGAAATTTCTCCCTCGTTCACTACTTGGGCATTTTTAATTAGCACCGTCCTACTCATATTTCCAATTTTTTAAACATTTTCTTAATTCTCATAGAAATAACACCAAAAATCGCTTCGGAAATAATCCCTGAACTCATTTTGGAATCTCCAACTCTCCGATCGGTGAAAACTACCGGAATTTCAATTATTTTAAACTTGCTTAAATAAGCCTTGTATTTCATTTCAATTTGAAAGGCATACCCAACAAACTGTATTTTGTCCAAATTAATGGCTTCAAGCACCTTTCGTTTGTAGCACACAAAACCTGCGGTGGTATCGTAAATTCTCATTCCTGTGACCAATCGCACATATTTGGAGGCCCCTAGAGACAATAAAACTCGGCTAATGGGCCAATTCACCACATTTACTCCAGTTTTATAACGAGAGCCGATTGCCACATCATATCCATTTTGGCTGCAAGCATCGAACAGACGGGGTAAATCTGAAGGATCGTGAGAAAAGTCGGCATCCATTTCAAAAATTAGGTCATAGTCTCTCTCCAGTGCCCATTTAAAACCATGTATATAGGCAGTGCCAAGGCCTAATTTACCTTCTCTTTCTTCTATAAAAAGTCGATTGGCGAAGTTTGGAATAAGTTCCTTTACCTTCATAGCAGTTAAATCGGGCGAATTATCATCCACCACCAAAACGTCGAAATTTTGCGGCAACGAAAAGATGGCATTTAGCAGATTTTCGATGTTTCCAATTTCGTTGTAAGTAGGAATAACCACTAAGGCTTTCGTCATGTTCCCGTTTTGAGCAAAAGTACCTCTTTTTTGAAAATATGGATTCATAGAAAGTGGGTCTTAGGAAAATTTTAAACTATTTTTACCTTCAGACTTCAGAATTTGGAATATACACTCAGAAATATTGAGAATAACGACTGGATTAGCCTAGTAATTATAGGTCTTTTCATTTTACTGGCAATAACCAGATATCTATATCCGCAGCGCTTCGAAGAGTTTATTTTACTTCCAATAACAGATCGATATTTCACACTTCAGGGCAAGGGATATGAGTTAAACCACCCGTTTAACGTACTCTTTTTAGTGATCCAAGTGGTCTCTTTTTCGTTGTTTTTTTATTTCGCTTCTCAGCTATTTACCAATAGGACAACTCACGAGAACCCTTGGTTTTTTCTTCAACTCATTACAGGGATCTCCGTTTTTATACTGGCTAAATACCTAATAGAGAAAATTATTGGGAATTTATTCAATATGGAGAAGCTAATCGATCGTTTTTTGTACGAAAAATTGTGTTATGCCAGTTTACTAGCTCTTTTTATTCTGATAGGAAATACGCTGTTTTTTTATATTTTTAAGGCCCAAATTGGACTGTACAAGGGCTTTGCTGTAGTGATTTGCGTGTTATTCCTTATCACTTTATTATCAAGTTACAAACGAAATTGGACAACAATTTTAAGACATTTCTTCTATTTTATTTTGTATCTTTGCGCTCTCGAAATCGCACCCTATATTATCTTGTATAAAATACTGGTTTAAGGCGGGGTTCAAATAAATTGAGCGGTATATGAAAGTGAAAACTATTTTGGTTTCTCAACCGGAGCCTAAAGTTGAGAATTCTCCTTACTTCGATCTTATAGAGAGACAAAAGGTGAAAATAGATTTTAGACCTTTTATTCACGTTGAAGGAGTCTCCAGTAAGGAAGTTAGAACTCAAAAGGTAGATCTAACCAACTATTCAGCCATTATTCTTACGAGTCGTAATTCGGTGGATCACTTTTTTAGAATCGCAGAAGACTTGAGATTTAAGGTGCCGGACACAATGAAGTATTTTTGTCAGAGTGAAGCGGTAGCCTATTACCTTCAGAAATATGTTGTTTACCGAAAGCGAAAAATTTACGTGGGTAAACGAACCTTTGCCGAACTTTCTCCTCTTATCAAAAAATACAAAACCGAATCCTTCTTACTTCCGTCATCGGACAAGCTAAAACCAACGGTTCCAGCCATTTTGGATGATTTAGGTGTAAATTGGAAACAAGCTACCTTTTACAAGACTGTGGTAAGTGATCTTTCCGATCTAAGAAACGTTTATTATGATATCTTGGTGTTCTTTAGTCCGAGTGGAATTAAATCTTTATTAAAGAATTTCCCGGATTTTAAACAAAACGACACTCGTATTGCCGTTTTTGGTAATACCACAGTAAAAGCCGCAACAGATGAAGGATTGAGAGTAGATATTCAAGCGCCAACGCCCGAAACTCCCTCAATGACAATGGCTCTTGAAAAGTATATCAAAGAAGTAAATAAGAAAAAATAATTAGAATAATTTCTATAAAAAAAGGGTTGCTATTGGCAACCCTTTTTTTATTTATCATTATCTGACTAGGAGTTTGGTGCTCCGGCCATTATCTCTTCATTTGCAAATTCTTCAAACTGCTTAAAGTTTTCATTGAAAGAATTTGCCAACGCTTGTGCTTTTTTGTCGTAAGCTTCTCTATCACCCCAAGTGTCTCTCGGATTCAATACTTCTGATGGAACATTCGGACAAGATTGAGGAACATTAAGTCCGAAAATAGGGTGCATAACGTAATCCACATCTTCCAACTGGTCCTCCATCGCGGCCGTAATCATGGCTCTGGTGTATTTTAATTTCATACGCTTCCCTTCACCATATGGTCCCCCGGTCCATCCCGTATTCACAAGCCATACATTCACTCCTGCCTCCTGCATCTTCGCACTTAGCATTTCGGCATATTTTGTTGGATGCAAGGGCATGAAGGGTGCTCCGAAACAAGCAGAGAAACTCGGTAATGGTTCGTCAATTCCCTCTTCAGTTCCCGCAACTTTTGCCGTGTAACCACTTATGAAGTGATAAGCAGCTTGACCAGGAGTCAATTTTGAAATTGGAGGCAAAACACCAAAAGCATCTGCCGTTAGGAAAAATATATTTTTAGGATTGTGTCCTATGGAAGGTATTTGAATATTATCGATATGGTAGATCGGATAACTCACTCGAGTATTCTGAGTAATTGAACTATCTGTATAGTCCACAACCCCATTCTCATCCATGATAACATTTTCCAGTATGGCACCTGGTTTTATCGCGCGATAAATATCCGGTTCCTTATCTTCAGAAAGATCTATTGCCTTAGCATAGCAACCTCCCTCAAAATTGAACACGGTATTTTCGGCGGTCCAACCATGTTCGTCGTCACCAATTAGTTTTCGGTTTGGATCTGCAGATAGCGTCGTTTTACCCGTTCCTGAGAGTCCGAAGAAAATAGCTGTATCCCCTTCTTCTCCCACATTTGCCGAACAGTGCATGGGTAAAGTATTCTTGAAAACCGGTAGGATAAAGTTCAAGGCAGAAAATATTCCTTTTTTAATTTCACCCGTATATCCCGTTCCTCCCACAATTGCAACCTTTCTGGTAAAATTTAAGATGGCAAAATTGTGTTGTCTTGTTCCGTCTCTGTCTGGAATTGCCATAAAACCGGGAGCATTTACTACTACCCATTCTGGATCAAAGGACTCCAATTCTTCTTCATTAGGTCTTAGGAACATATTAAAAACAAACATGTTACTCCAAGGATATTCATTGATCACTCGAATGTTCAACTTGTAATTGACATCGGCACATGCATAACAATCACGAACATATACTTCTTTGTCTTCCAAATAACCCGTAATACGGTCGTAAAGAGCGTCAAATTTATCAGATTCAAAAGGTATGTTTATGTCACCCCACCAAATTCTGTCCTTGGTAATATCATCTTTTACTATAAAACGGTCTTTTGGTGAGCGACCGGTAAATTCACCGGTATTCACCGCAAGTGCACCACTGCTGGCCAGTTTTCCTTGTTTCTTTAGTAAAGTTTCTTGATGTAATTCCCGAGCGCTTAGCTGATAATTAACTTTAGAGGCGTTAATCTTATAGGGTTCCAACGAAATCGTTTTCGCAGTTTGGTTGTTGTCCACCATAACTTTGGTTTTGTTGTGTTGCAAAAATAAAAAAACTATTGATGATAACAGTTCTTATTCCTTAGAATTCTTTGCATTTAACTTAATAATTCCGAGACCTAGTCGAAGCCAACCAGCTATAAAAAGCAATCCTCCCACCGGTGTCACAGGACCAAGTACTTTAGTGTTCATACTTAAAATCGAATCCAGTGACAACAAATAAATAGAACCTGAAAAAAGTAGCATTCCCAACACAAAAAACCAAAATGTCCATTTTTTTGTTCCATGATTAATCCATGAGGCAAAACCTAAGACCAGTAGGGCTAAAACGTGAAACATCTGATAACGAACTCCAGTTTCAAAGCTTGATACGGCTTCGGCATCCACCAAACGCTCCAGACCGTGTGCACCAAAAGCACCAATTCCAATGGTGAGAGCCCCTAAAAAGGAAGCTGTTGCTAAAATTTTTTTGTCGAATTTCTTCATGGTTACGATTACATTTTAGTACATTCGTCTCCATCGAAAACGAACCCTTAAAAATACGAAATAACGGCAGATGAGGAATATTTTAATTATAGGAGCAGGTCGTTCGGCCACTAGCTTAATTAAGTATTTGTTAGACAAATCGAAAGAAGAAAAGCTGTTTCTCACCATCGGTGATATTTCCGAAGAAAACGCTAAAAAGTTCACTCTAGGTCATCCAAATGCAAAGGGAATCGTATTGGATGTATTTAACGAAAAACAACGTAAAGAAGCTATTAAAAATAGCGATTTGGTCATTTCAATGTTGCCTGCACGATTTCACATTGAAGCTGCTAAAGATTGTCTTCAGTTTGGTAAAAATTTAGTGACGGCCTCCTATGTGAGTAAAGAAATGCAAGCCTTAGATGAAGAAGTAAAGACGAAAGGGCTTGTTTTTATGAATGAAATTGGAGTGGATCCGGGTATCGATCATATGAGTGCCATGCAGGTAATCGATCGAATTCGTGATAATGGCGGAAAAATATTGTTATTTGAATCGTTTACCGGCGGACTTATTGCCCCGGAAAGCGATGATAACCTCTGGCACTATAAGTTTACTTGGAATCCTAGAAATGTAGTAATTGCAGGACAAGGTGGTGCTGCCGAATTTATCCAAGAAGGAACCTATAAATACATTCCCTACCATCGCTTATTTAGAAGAACCGAATTTCTTGATATTGAAGGATACGGCCGATTTGAGGCCTACGCTAATAGAAATTCATTGAAATATCGCAGTATTTACGGGTTAAACGATGTACTTACGTTATACCGAGGTACTATGCGTAGAGTTGGTTTTAGCAAGGCCTGGAATATTTTTGTTCAATTGGGAATGACAGACGACAGTTATACAATTCCCAAATCTGAAAATTTAACCTATCGTGAATTTATCAACTTGTTTTTACCGTACTCTCCCACCGATTCGGTAGAATTAAAGCTTCGTCATAATCTTAAGATAGACCAAGACGATGTGCTTTGGGACAAGCTGGTGGAACTTGATATTTTTAATGCCGAAAAAAAAATAGGAATCGAAAATGCGACTCCGGCTAAAGCCCTTCAGAAAATATTAATGGACAAATGGACCTTAAAGCCGGAAGACAAGGACATGATCGTAATGTATCACAAATTTGGATATGAACTGGATGGTAAACGTAAACAGATCGACAGCAATATGGTACTTATTGGGGAAGATCAAACTTTTACGGCCATGGCAAAAACCGTAGGATTACCAGTGGCCATGGCGGCACTTAGAATTTTAAACGGGGAAATAAAAACTCCCGGTGTTCAGATTCCCATTACAAAAGAAGTGTATGAACCCATCCTTGAAGAACTCGCTACCTATGGTATCGAATTCAAAGAACACTTTACC
>JABDKT010000200.1 GCA_013002065.1 Flavobacteriaceae bacterium | reverse complement strand
GAATACGGAGGAGTTCCGGATACGCAGCGAGCATATAAAGCAGCCGGGATCAAGACAATAGTAGTAGGAGACCACAATTATGGTGAAGGATCTTCTAGAGAGCATGCAGCCATGCAGCCCAGACATTTGGGGGTAGCTGCAGTATTAGTAAAATCGTTCGCACGTATTCACGAAACAAACTTGAAAAAACAAGGAATGCTGGGCTTGACTTTTGCCAACGAAAGCGATTACGACTTAATTCAAGAAGATGATACTTTTAACTTTGTGGATATTGCCGAATTCGCACCAGGCAAGCCATTGACTATTGAAGTAGTGCATAGCGATGGTAGCAAGGATACTATTTTGGCAAATCATACGTACAATGCCTCTCAAATTGAGTGGTACAGAGAAGGGTCTGCATTGAACCTAATTAAAAAGGAAAATGCCTCTTAAAAAACGATTATTCAAGTAAATTAACTCCTGCTTCGGCGGGAGTTTTTAATTAGGATAATTCTTTAAGTACTCTTTAAGAACGATAATATCGGCCTTGGAAGTGAGATCGGGCACATGTTCCGACATAGGAATTGCTGTGACTGAAGCAGTACCTTCTCTAATCATTTTTAAAATGGCCGTTGGTAATTCTTTTTCTTTCCGAATAGGGTGAATTGGGCAATTTTCCAAATTAGGCTGAATGTTTCTATCTAATTTCCAGAGATTCATACTTACGCTAAGAAAACCTTGCGCATCGGCATGTGCTTCAAATTTATGCGCTTCGGGTTTTTCTGAAATCGCTACCAAATTATTTTGATTGTCCAATTTGCAAAGGGCAAACTTTGAGATACGTTCGCTATCGAATTTTAAACCGTCTCTATCGTAAGCGATCATCCCTTGAGCCGAATTTGAATTCACCAAATTTTGAATCGCTTCCACAGAATACAAATTGTCACCATTACACACCAAAAAAGACGCTTTCGAGAGTTCCGGGAATTGAAGCATGGCTTGGAGCAAAGCATCTGCCGTACCCATAGGTTTAAGGGCTCCCACAGGTACTTTTTGAATGGCGTAAGAAATATTGAGACCGTTCCAGGAATTATTCCGAAGCTCCTTTCCATAGAAATTTTTGAATCCTTCATAAGACTCACCCACTACAAGGATTACGTTTTTAAGCCCAGCCTTTTTTACATTTAAAAGAATGAAGTCGAGTAGGGGACGTTTCGAGTCTCCAATTTCAATAAGTGCTTTGCTTTGCAGGTTGGCAGCATCAATTTCTTGAGAACTTAGGCCTGCTGTCACTTCCGACTTTTTCATTCGGCTTGAGGCTCCTGCTGCTAGTATGACAATGTTCTTAGTCATTTAAATTATCCACTGTTCCGGAAACGACCCAAGTCGCATAAGCATCTTTGGCGCCCACTTCCTTTAGTTTATTAATGATTTTCAACTTTTTGTCTTCCGGAGCCAACACCACTATAGAGCCTCCTCCTCCCGAGCCCACTATTTTTGCACCGTAAGCACCATTATTCATTGCGGTATTAATCATTTTATCAATTTTTGGAACGGTGATTTTAAGTAAGTTTTTTAGTACTTCGTGATGTTCGTTCATCAATTGCCCCAAAAGTTTATAGTCTATAAACTCTTTTTGAAAACATGCTAAAGCCCTTTGAGAAATGCAATGATTTTTTACAGCGGCTTCCACAAAGATCTTGTACTTATCGGATACAACTTCAAGGTATTTTGGCAAGTCATTTTCGGTTACATCGTCTAATCTAAATCCATCAAAATTCGTTGATATTTCAAGAATCCCTTTCAATGCCTTTGATTTCAATTTACTCAAAACTCCCAAAGTAGATTTTGGAGTCCCGGATTCTGCAACTATAAGGCCTTTCAATTCATCACCCAATGTCTGAAAGGTGAACGGTTCTCCCGTGTTGATATGTAAGATAGAACCTAATGCGATCGTGTATTGATCCATCTTTCCACCAGGTGCATTGTGTTCAACTACTTCTGCTTCAAAGGCCAGTTTTGCAATGAATTCCGGTGTGATTTCCATATCACAACCAAAGGTTTTCAGCAGAAAATGAATCCATACCACCGTTATTGCCGAAGAACTTGATAGCCCTGCATTTATAGGTATCGTGCTGTTAATATGAACTATAAAACCTTTATTGGGTTTGCATCCATAACGCTTAACTACTCGAATTGCTGAATTGTAATAATCTCCGGGTTTTAATTTCTTTTTGCCTTTGTTGAATTTGATAATTTTTTCTTCGGAAATATCCGGTAGATGAATGTGAATATAATCACCTTGCATAGGTCTTGCCCTTAAATACACCCAACGGTTAATTGCACAAGCAATAACAGGCAGGCCTAAATAATCCTGATGATCTCCAAATAAGCAGATTCGTCCCGGGGCACTGAAGTTATACATAGGTTTAATAGGTATCGTTCATCCACTCATAAGGTGTTCGTTTCACCCAGTTTCCACGGGTAAAATCTGGAAAATCCTGAGGCTCTCCATTATTAGCAATTGAAACTTCCGAAAGTGGTGTAATGGCACTCCAAGCAGCGGCATCATAAGCATCCAAAGGTGGAGCAATATTTTTCTTGGCAGATTCTACGAAAGCATTCAAAACAAAAAAGTCCATACCTCCATGTCCGGAGCCGGCTGCAAACTCACCAAATTTTTGCCATAACGGATGATCATAGCGCTTAATCCACGAACTGGCATCGTCCCAGCGATGCGACTTTTCGGCTTTGCCTTCTATATAAATGCGGTTGCCATCCACTTCCCAAATGCCTTCACTCCCTTGAACTCTAAATCCGAGAGAGTAGGGTCGTGGCGAGTTACAATCGTGAGTGACGATAATCGTCTCTCCGTTGGCGGTTTCTATCATTGAGGTGATTACATCCCCTTGTTTGAACTTCAATTTTGCGTTCGGATGGTTTTTGCCGCCATGTTTTACGATATAGTTGTGAAGGCCGATTCCTTTAGATGCCATTGAGGTCATGGAAACGAATCGATTCCCACGATTAATATCACACATTACGGCTATGGGACCTACGCCATGGGTAGGATAAACATCGGCATTTCGAAGCAAAGAATGTTGCGTTCTCCAGGCCGATTCTGAAATTCCTTTTTCACCAAATTCGACTCCTAGTCCGTAGGGAGTTTTACCATCGTTAAATTTCACAAATCGCAAATCGTGTTGATATCCGCATCTAAAATGTACGAGTTCACCAAAAACGTTTTGTTTTACCATATTCAAAACCGCCATGATGTCTCTTCGGAAACAGACATTTTCTAAAATCATAAGATGCGATCCAGTTTCTTCATGAGTATTCACAAGATCCCAACACTCTTCCATCGTATTTGCTGCCGAAACTTCCAAACCTGTATATTTCCCTGCTAACATGGCGTCTTTGGCCATTCGCGTATGCCATAGCCAGGGAGTTGAAATGATCACCGCATCCACATTCTCCAATTCCAAAAGATTGCGATAATCATACTCGTCCTTATTAAATACTTTGGGCTTAGGTTGTTTGGCTTTATTTATGAGCTCTAGTGCAATCGTATTTCTTCGATCATCGATATCACAAATAGCTGTAACCGTGATATCATCTCTTAAAAGGAGATTGTTGAGGTGATTGGTGCCTCTAAGTCCGACGCCAATTAATCCAACCTTTAAGTTTTGGATTTTCTGAGTTGAGGAATTTGCAAATGTAAGATGAGGTGCAAGCGTAATACCGGTGCCAATCAAGGCAGTATTTTTCACAAATTGTCTTCGGGTACTCATAGATTTTACTTTATCTAAAAGTACGTTTTTTTCTTAATTCCGATTCGTATTCAATTCTTCATTTCCTACTAAATCATCGAATTAGAAAAACTATTATGAAAAGATATGGTTGTTACTTCACCTGATGAATTGAAAAGAAACTATCCTCCGAATCACCTAACAAGTCTACAGACCCGAGCGCGATATCACCCTCAATCTGAAAGCTTAGTGTTTCTCCTGTATTAAGTTGAACCACAGTGTCTGTAGTTCTCACAGGAGGTGTCACATTGACCCCGGCCACACCTATGTTTGCATAGCTGCTCCTATTTTCTACAATGGCATTCTTAACTATCATCACTCCAAACTTATTTGCAATTCCAATAGTTGCGTCGGCCTCAATCTGGACTTTAACCATATAGACGCCATCTTGTTTTGCTGTAAAAGTGTAGGTAGTTAGATCGAATTCGTCGTTGTTATCTAATTCTTCATTATCAAATGGAATTGTTTGCGTACCGGTTGAGAGCGAAAGATTTACAAGCCCGCTTCCACTAAAAGAACCTTTTACAAGTGTAGGTAAACTTTTATCCACAAGGTCTAGGGCCGAAACTGTTTTAACAAAGCCATCATTCACAATTAGTACCGAATCTTTGACAGATTCAACAGAAATTTCCTCTGGAATCGATTGAACTCTTAAGTTTCCATCGATATCTAGAGTTGCGGTAGGTGCAGTGGTTCCAATTCCAACTTGGGCGAAAATACCAGTGGAAATTAAAAAAACTAAGTAGGTTAAGGTCAAATTCATAACTTCAATGTTTTGAGTTAATAAATCTGGGGAGTTGTTCTAATATAAACATTTTACGACGAAAAACACATAATATCGTTTAAAAGCATATTATTTTAACATTTAAGAGGAGATATTGTTTAGAAAGGGGTAAAAAACATGCGAGAATGTCAATTTCCCATAATATTTTTTTCTGCTAATAGGATTACTTACTTTTAAAATTATCTCATAAGCTATTCATGAAGCGATTTTTAACGAAGCATTGGAGTACTCTACTTATCTTACTTTTTGTTGCATTTCTACTCATACCCCAAACGGGTATGCCCATAAAGGTTTTTATAAATAGAATGATCTCTTTTAGTCCTTCGGAAATTTCCGAAGAAAAACAAACTCAGCTAAAAAATTACAATTGGGAATTAGTAACACTTTCAAATGAAAAAGCCAATTTTGCCGCTTCCGAAGGAAAAGTAACTCTGGTTAATTTTTGGGCCACTTGGTGTCCTCCGTGCTTAGCTGAAATGCCATCACTGCAGTCATTGTTCAATGATTATGGTGATAAGGTTGATTTTTATTTGGTATCCATGGAGTCTTCAGAAAAGTTGACGTCATTTATGGAGAAGAAAGGATATGAGATGCCGGTTTATATACCCAAAAAACAATTACCGGAGGGCCTTTCGGCCTATTCTTTTCCAACCACATATATTGTTTCGAAACAAGGGAAAATAGTTGTCGATAAAACAGGGTCGGCCAATTGGAATAGCCAGAAGGTGCGAGCTTTACTAGACAGGTTGCTTTCAGAAAAGAACTAAAACTTTAATTCGCTGTATTCTTTTGGTGCTGCCGTTTCTTTTACATTGCCTAGGTATTCTTTTCCTCTTAACTTAGAAACAGTATAAGCGTCCAATTCGTCATCGGGGTAGGATTGGATTAATTCGTTGATGACTTGAATATCGACATCATCTTCTATGGGATTCAACCATTTGTCTTCAATTTCCGCAGGGAGAATCAAGGGCATGCGAGGTCCTTTTAACTTCGGATTGTTATGAATCTTGGACAAAAGTGAATTACCTTCAGTAGTGACAATAGAGAAAGTATTGAGGATTTCTCCAGTTTCTTTATCAATCCATTCACTCCATAATCCGGCAATAGCTAGCGGAGATTTATCCTTTTTATGTATAAAGAAAGGGTATGTCTTGCCTTCAAAATGATGATGTTCATAAAAACCATCTACATAAAGGATACAGCGGTTGGTTCTCGCCGATTGTCTAAAAGAAGGTTTTTCAAAGATGGTCTCACCTCTGGCATTCAACGTATTATTCCAGAATTTCTTGAGCTGATCCTTATCCTTCACCCAATGTGGAACTAGCCCCCAAGTTGAAACCACCGGAATATCGGGCTCCTCATGGGTGTAGATTAGTAATTTGGGGTGTTGAAATCCCGAAGCGTGGTAAATGGGCAAATCGGAAAGAGGAACCAATTTCTCAATTATTTCCTGAACTGCCTGCTCATCGCCCTTTCTACGAGCCCTCATGAGTTGAGCTTCCAGACTTGCTTTTATATCGTAGCACATGTCGTAATGTACTAATTTTTATAGTAAGTCCTGGTCATTGAAATTGTAGGCAATCGTCAATCGATCAGATTATGTGTCTTCAAAAAGTCAACTATTTCAATAAGAACCTGAGGAGAAATTCTGAAAAATCGCCAGTAAGACTTATCCTCCGAAAGAGAGGTAAATTTTCCTTTTACTTCGGTTCCATGTTCGGCCTGATAGGCTACGACGGTTTTGAGTAACTTATTTCTATCTCCTGTAAATAATTTTTTAAGTCTATCAATATTCTCCTTATAGGGTACAATCCAATCTATTTCCCCATAAATACCTAAAAAGGGTTTATCGAATTCTGAAAGTTGCGGCCCCGGATTATAATTGTGTCTTCGCACCCAGAGTTCATCCATCGTTTCAATACTAGAAGGGACATCGGTATCGTCCAACAATTTTCGCCAGTCCTCAGTTTCAGCACTTTTCAGAAGTTCTTGAATTCGATTAAAATTTGTCTTATTTGGTTTTGCATCGAACAAAAGATTGGTGTAATCTGTAAGTTGAGTACGTGCAGTTTCTGAAAGTTTATAGAAATCGATTCCATAATTCAACGACTGCATTTGTTGATCCCTCACCGAAGTGGCAGGCCCTACCACACTAATCATAAAATCGAAGTCTGTATCTTCCTCTGCTTTTACCATCACCCAACCACCGGCACTACTTCCTAATACGCCAATTTTATCAAAATTCTTAGGGTGGTTTTCCAAAAACTTTTTGCAGGCAATCACGTCCGACGCCAGATCGTCAATGGTTGCTAAAGCGCAATCACCGGTGGATTTTCCGGTACCTCGTTTGTTGAACACCAACACAGAAACTCCATATTTCCTTAAGACTTTCGCGTAGAGATCGTATTTCGTACTTCCGGCGTAGCACCCACGCCCGCCCACGAGAATAATCGCAGTGTTTGTGTTTTTTGAAATGGGTGAGTGTAAGTGTCCGTGGAGAGAGATATCTCCATTTGGGATTGTTATTTCCTCTGTATTGTAGTCGGGAGCCGGTGGCTCCGGTACTTTTTTCAGATTAATACTAATGGAAGGGACACTGCCTTCAATAAATCCGAGAATTTCCAAATTTTTTTCATCCAGATTAAGCACGGCTTTGCCATAACCGGTATTGGTAGTTATTTTTCCATCGGAATCAATGGTGACCGGTAATTCGAATTCCCCAAATTGTGGATGCCAGTCTTCAATAATTTGAAGTGAAAAATAGGCCGTATCTTTTTTGTAGAATTGGACATCGAACCTTTGATAGGCATTGGCCTTAATAAATGCGCCTTCCCAATGTCCTTCTATTTTTTCAAAAGTAGTTTGTTTCTCCTGTCCTAAAAGGTTAGTAAGTGCTAAAAAAACAACGGCAATGCAAATCAATTTTTTCATACTATTTATTTTACCAATCAATTCCTACTTCATTTAATGAAATCGATTGAATATTTCCATTTCTTACAAACATAAAATTCCCGTCTGGAGTAACATTGGCTCCCCATCCATAGGCAAGTGGCAGTCGTTGGATGCGTTTCCACACTCCCTTAATTTTTTGGTAATAATAAAATCCGATATCGCCCAGTTCTCCTTGTCTGTTTCTTTTATATTCTTGTGTTATGATTAATTTGTCCTTATTAGGATGAACACAAACATCAAAGGATACACTGCCATCAAACGAGACTTCGTCGCTCAACCAAATTGGCTTGGAATATTCCCCATCTGCCTGGAGATTTGCATAATAGATGCCGGTTTTAGGTTTTCGTGCGAACATAAAGAGGGTTCCGTCTGGTGTAAATTGGAAATAACCTGCATTGATATTATATAGATTGGTTTGTTCTACCGATTTGCCCCAAGAACTCCCTTCTTTTTTTACCAGATAGGTTTTGCTCACTTCACCGCCAGAGGTAACTTCATATTTTTTATAGACGATATTTTGTCCGTTTGGCGATATAGCAAGGTTGTATAGGGTGTCCGTAATGGGCAATTGAGATTTTTTCCATTGGTTATTTCTGAAATGCGCTATGTAGGGGACTTTTTTAACCCAATCAGTATAACGGGCAAAAACTACCGTTTTTCCATCGGCCGTGATCGAAGGGGAAGTTTCCTCAAAGCCCTTTGGCGCCAGATTTTTTCCAAAGAAAGGTTGATAATAAAGGTTGTCATCGTTTCCCTCATCGAGGACCTCACCATTCTCGGTAAAAGTACTCCATGGTCCCGATGCGGAATCATCGATGAAATAACGGATTTGTTTTATGTTGCCATTAGGGTACCAATAAAGTTGAACACCTTGGCGTTGGTCTTTAGTGTAAGTGAGTTGTTTTTTCAATTGACCGTTTTCAAACCACCAACGCGTGAGCCCTTGCCCCTTATTTTCGTAGCGATCACCTTGAAATTTCCGATTGCCATTTGCATACCATTCGGTCCAAAGGCCATGGTATTTTCCATCTTTGAAATTCCTTAATGTTTTTACGAATCCATTGTCATGGTAAGCGATGGCTTCACCCGTATATTTTTCACCATTATGTTTGAATGTACCGTAATAGTTGTCTGCCATTTCAGATTTATCTTCAACTATTTCAGACATGGAAAGTTGCGAAGATATTTCCGAAGGAAAACAAATCAACATCAAAATTGGAAAGATTAATTTTCTCATTTCCTTAATTTACATAAAAATTCACAGTCATCATTGTCAATGCCTAATGGACCAC
>JABDKT010000193.1 GCA_013002065.1 Flavobacteriaceae bacterium | reverse complement strand
CCTTTAGATAATCAGAGGGCCTGTCATATGAGCTATACGAGTCCGTTGGTTCATGAATTGCTTAAGGAAGGCTTTGATCGCTCGCCCATGTTTAATGGTTCTATAAAAAGCATTGGTCCTCGATATTGTCCTTCAATTGAAGATAAGATTAATCGGTTTGCCGATAAGGAAAGACATCAATTATTTGTGGAACCTGAAGGATGGAACACGGTAGAATATTACATTAACGGGTTTTCTACTTCGTTGCCTGAGGAGGTTCAATTTAAAGCCTTAAAAGAATGTGACGGGTTTGAAAATGTAAAGTTCTTTAGACCGGGTTATGCTATAGAATATGACTATTTCCCACCAACGCAATTAAAACACACTCTGGAAACAAAATTAGTTTCGGGTTTGTTTTTTGCGGGTCAGATTAACGGAACCACGGGATATGAGGAAGCAGCTTCTCAAGGACTAATGGCAGGGATAAATGCGCATTTGAAAGTTGCTGAAAAGGATCCATTTATTCTTAAGAGGGACGAGGCATATATTGGTGTTTTGATCGATGATTTAATTACCAAAGGGACGGAAGAGCCTTATCGAATGTTTACTTCTAGAGCCGAATACAGAACGCTTTTAAGACAAGATAATGCGGACTTCCGCCTTACACCCAAGTCTTACGAGATTGGTTTGGCCACAGAAGACCGATTAAGAAAGATGGAGAAAAAGCAAAAGGAAAGTGCGGACTTTATTGCTTTTTTCAAGAAAACCAGTGTAGCACCTGAGGTTATAAATCCGATATTGGAAGAAAATAATTCGGCTTTGGTGAAGCAAAGTGATAAGATATTTAAGATGTTTTCTCGCCCAAACCTAGACATGAATGATATGCGTAAAATCCCGGAAATTGAGTCGTATATTCATGAACATGAATTGGATTCTGAAGTGCTGGAACAAACAGAAATTCAGGTTAAATATTCGGGATATATCAAAAAGGAAAAGAATAATGCTGACAAATTAAACAGATTGGAAGGTATTAAAATTCCCGAGGATTTTGATTATTCCAAATTAAAATCACTGTCGTTTGAGGCAAAAGAAAAGCTAAGCTCGATTAAACCTACTTCGGTATCTCAAGCTTCTCGAATAAGCGGCGTATCACCAAATGATATTTCCGTATTATTGGTTTATATGGGCCGATAATCATTAAAAATAGCATGATGTTTCACGTGGAACAATTATCAGTTTGAGCCAGAAATCACAATTAAACACCTATTTAAAAACAAAAGATTTTCTGTTAACCGGAGAAGAATTTGAGCTTAAGTATAATGAAGAATTGCAGTTGCTCGAAACATTTCCGCAACCTTCGGAAAATGCGCTAGCCAGATATTACGAATCTCCAGAATATATTTCCCACACCGATTCACAAAAGGGATTAATGGCCTTTCTTTATCGAAAGGTAAAGTCTTATTCAATTAATAAAAAATGTAAACTATTGTCTGGTCTTCAACCTGAGAAAGGTTTATTGTTGGACGTAGGTGCTGGCACTGGCGAGTTTTTAAAAGCGGCTAAAAGCGATGGTTGGGAAGTAATGGGTGTTGAGCCCAACAAAGAAGCTGCTCAACTTGCGTCTAATAAAGTAAAAAGGATTTATAGTAGTTTGGACGAGATGGAAAATATAAAATTTGATGCCATAACCCTATGGCATGTTTTGGAACATTTACCAAATTTGGATAAGGTGATTCACAAATTGCACTCGTTGTTGAAAGAAGGTGGAGTATTAATTATTGCTGTACCCAATTATAAGAGTTACGACGCAAATTACTATAAAGAGTTTTGGGCTGCCTATGATGTACCCAGACACTTATGGCATTTTTCTCAACATACGATCAAAACACTTTTTACCCCTCAATTGGTTTTAGAAAAAATTAAACCCATGATTTTTGATTCGTTTTATGTTAGTTTATTATCAGAAAAATATAAAACGGGAAAGAAGTTTTCACTAAAAGCATTTTGGGTTGGTTTTCGTTCGAATTGGTCTGCAAAACGCACCGGTGAGTATTCTTCCCTCATCTATTGCTTCAAAAAGCCCAATTAGCTAATTGTGGGCCTCTTAGAAGCTCCTATATCGTGAGGTCAGTAAATGTTATGGCTGAAAAGAGAAGAGGCCTCAGAGAGCCTTAATTCGTCTCTATTTAAATAAGAGATGGCTATAGGAAATATTAAATACCATAAGGTTTTCTTATGCTAGCTCTTTGCGATGGATAAGTCGTGTAAGTTGAATGGACAAATCGGTAAAAATTATTTTCGCGTTTCCATTTCGTTCGATATGATAAATCGCATTTTCCAAAGCTTCGACAATTTCAAAAACATTATTCTGATGAACGAAAGGGGCAAACTTCTCAATTGAAAATTTTTGATCTTTCGTTTCAAAGTAGACCAGTGAATTTACCTTATAATTTTGCAGCAAAGCTTGCCGAAACAATTCTACACAATAAGCAAGAAAGTTTTTCTGTACTTCCCGTCCCTTAGCCGCCATCAAATCGCTCCAATTTAGTAGTTCTTGTATGGATTTCTTATTTCCTTTGGCTTTAAAGGCAGTTCTCACCCACAAAACAAACCATTCTTCAAAAATACCATCAGCATCGTCATTATCCATTATATGAATGGCTTTATTATAATCACCATGCGCCCTATGGCTTATTTTGTTTGCTTCATTTTGAGACAACCCGTGTCGTTGAACTAAGGTTTGAGCGATATCCTTTTCAGATAGAAAAGGAATATGAAGTATTTGACAGCGCGATCTAATGGTATTAATTATTTGTTCTTCATGCTCGCTTAATAAAATAAGCACGGTTTTGTCTGGAGGCTCTTCTACTAGTTTTAGAATCTTATTGGCGCATTCGACGTTCATTTTATCGGCCATCCAGATGATCATTACCTTAAATCCTCCTTCATAAGCCTTCAATGATAATTTTTTAGAGATTTCCTCGGCTTCTTTGACACTAATATTTCCTTGTTTGTTTTCGATACCCAACACCTGAAACCAATTGAGCAAGGATCCATAGGGGTTTTGGCGAAGAAAATCCCTCCATTCTTCTGAAAATGAACTAGATACAGCGTTCTTCTTTACAGAATCGTTGGTGTTTACCGGATAAACAAAATGCAAATCAGGATGTGTAAAAGCCGACACATTTTTAGCACATCGTTCGTATTCAAGCGATCCTGTGTCGTATTGCTCGCAGAGTAATTCTTTGGCATAAGCAATTGCCAGTGGGAGTAAACCACTTCCAGACAAACCTGTAAATAATTGGGCATGGGCGACCCGACCTTTTTGTAAAGTGGTTTTTAGGTGGGATTTTATATGTTCGTGACCAATGATTTCAGAAAAATCCATACGCAAAACTACATAAATTTAATTCGGAATTTATGAGTAATACTTATGGATTGTGCAGTTCAAAATCAGTTATATTTGTCATTCAATTTTCAACCTATGCGAACTATAAACGATATTGCGTTTACTAACAAGAAAGCTCTTATTCGTGTGGACTTCAATGTTCCTTTGAATGAGAACCTTCAAGTGACAGACGACACTAGAATTCAGGCTGCGAAGCCTACAATAATTAAGATCTTAGAAGATGGAGGTTGCTGTATATTGATGTCTCATTTGGGTAGACCAAGCGGCAAGGAAGAAAAGTTTTCACTGAGACACATAGTTCCAAAAGTTTCTGAAGTTTTAGGGGTGCACGTAAAATTTGCTGAAGATTGTATAGGCGAATCGGTTCGTGAAACGGCTGAGAGCCTTCAGCCAGGTGAAATTCTTCTTCTAGAAAACTTACGTTTTCATTCCGAAGAAAAAGAAGGCAACGAGGATTTTGCAAAAGAACTTGCTGCCCTTGGGGATATTTATGTAAATGATGCCTTTGGAACAGCTCATAGGGCACATGCCTCCACAGCTGTAATTGCTCAGTTTTTTCCTGAGAATAAATGCTTCGGAAATTTGCTCGCTTCAGAAATTGAAAATGTAAATAAAGTTCTGAAAGACGGGCAAGCACCCATAACCGCTGTGATTGGCGGCGCCAAGGTGTCTTCGAAAATCACGATTATTGAAAATATCCTGGATAAGGTCGATCATCTTATCATTGGCGGCGGAATGGCATTCACATTCGTGAAAGCACAAGGCGGAAGTATTGGGAATTCTTTGGTTGAGGATGATAAAATGGAGTTAGCACTGGAGATTTTAGATCAAGCGTCTAAAAAGAATGTCGAAGTACATTTACCTATCGATTCGGTTATTGCCAATGAGTTTTCTAATGATGCAGAGACCAAAACTTCACTTATCAATGACATTCCCAATGGCTGGATGGGATTGGACGCAGGACCTGAAACAAATAAGCTTTTTGCCGATGTAGTTTTAAAGTCAAAGACGATTCTGTGGAATGGTCCGGTGGGTGTTTTTGAGATGCCCAGTTTTGCGGAAGGAACCATCCATATTGGCAATGCGATTGCCCAGTCTACCAAAGATGGTGCGTTTTCTCTTGTGGGAGGAGGCGATTCGGTTGCAGCGGTAAAACAGTTTAAGCTGTCGGATAAAGTGAGCTATGTTTCTACCGGTGGTGGCGCTATGCTGGAAATGCTGGAAGGGAAATCGCTACCAGGCGTTGAAGCTATCTTAAATTAAGACTACGTATTTTGTTAAAAAGTTGCCCATTTTCGCCAATTCCCTATTTTTAGCAAAATTTAGCAGTTTACGACTCGTTCTAATTCTTATGAAGAAAGCCTTTCAAATCTTATTATTTCTATTTTCCTTCGGAATACTTGCCCAAGAAGATGTTGTAAAATCCACACAACCTACATCTGGCGATACACTTCCTATTAAAACAATTCGATTAGTTGATACCCTTGTGGTTCAGAAAATGGAAGGCGACCTTCCGGTTCGGCTCGTTACTACTAAATCCAAGGACAGTCTTGTTTTCGATTTAAAAGATGATCCGTTGGCTCGACAGATCGATTCTTTGTGGATGAAAGAACTCTACAATAACGAGTTGTTTGAGGAAATTTATGGGTCTATTATTCAAATGGACTACGAGCCTGTGGACTATGAGGAACTGCCTACCGAAGTCTTAAAAGTAAGGCTTGAAGAACTCAACAAACGCACTCCATTTAATGTGGAATACAACCCTTCTCTGGAAAGTGTAATTCGAGGCTATTTGAAGAATCGAAGACGCACCATGTCGCGACTTATGGCAATAAGTGATTTCTACTTTCCCATGTTTGAAGAAGAATTGGATCGTCAAGGGCTTCCATTGGAAATGAAGTACTTGGCTATAGTGGAATCTGCCCTCAATCCACGAGCGCAGTCTAGAGTAGGAGCAACCGGACTTTGGCAATTTATGTTTAGTACCGGAAAAATATTCGGGCTGGAAGTAAACTCTTATGTCGATGAACGTTCCGACCCTTTAATGGCAACAGAAGCTGCAGCTAAATATTTAAAAAGTCTTTACGGAAGTTTAGGGGATTGGGATCTCGCTCTAGCGGCTTATAACTCGGGACCAGGAAACGTTTCCAAGGCAATTCGACGTTCGGGAGGTTATAAGAATTATTGGAACATCCGACAGCACCTTCCTCGTGAAACAGCAGGCTATGTGCCCGCTTTCCTTGCTACCATGTATATTTTTGAATATGCCGAGGAGCACGGTTTTAAAAGCAACGGACCGAAATATCCATATATCGCGACCGATACAATCAAAGTGAAACAGATGATTTCGTTTGAACAGGTTGCGAAGGTCACTAATCTCGATCTGGAGGAAATTGAATTCTTGAACCCTTCCTACAAATTGGGCATCATTCCGGTTGTTAAAGATGAAAATTATGTGTTGAGATTACCTGTTTCTGCTGTTGGGAAATTCGTAGAAAATGAAGATGCCATTTACTCCTACGCATCTGCCGAATTTAATAATAGAGAAAAACCTTTGCCACAATTTCAAGAGCAAAGCGATAAGATTCGCTACAGAGTGCGTAGTGGTGATTACCTCGGAAAAATTGCGAATCGATATGGAGTATCTGTAAGTCAGATAAAGCGCTGGAACGGACTGCGAAGTACTAAACTTAGAATCGGTCAGCGGCTCACTATTTATCCAAGGAAATTGAGATCTAAATCTACCAAGAAGAGTACTGCTAGTAGCGGCGCGAATACGAATGCGAGAACCTATACGGTGAAAAATGGAGATTCACTTTGGAGCATCTCCCAAAAGTTTCCCGGAATTACTGTGGAACAATTAAAAAAGTGGAACGATATTAGTGGTACAAAATTAAAACCAGGAATGAAACTCAAAATCAATAAGGGGTAGTTCCGCAATCTTTTTTCAATGAAATCGATTCTTACTTTCTCAGTTCTTTTTTCTTTTATTCTTGTTTCCTGCGGAGATTCATCGGGCAAAAGAGACACTTCTTTTTTAACCGATTCGGTAGGTAGAATTAACGGCTTGCAAGTGGTTATAAGCAATGATTTATGGAACGGTCCCGTGGGTGAAGAAGTTCGTGAGCATTTTGCAGCTTTAACCGACGGTTTGCCGCAGCAGGAACCGATTTTTTCAATTAATCAGATGAACCCTGAAGCCTACGATGGCTTTGCACGCACCTATCGCTCGTTTCTTCATATAAGCTTGGGTAAAGAAGATACTGTAAAGTATAAAAAGAACATCTATGCCAAACCACAGCTAGGGGTGTTCGTCACGGGTACTTCCGAAGAAAAACTAGTGGAACTCATCAATGCAGAGCAAGAGAGAATAGTGAGTACATTTAAGGATGGGGAGTTAAGGGAAAGACAACGCCGCACAAGCATCGCTTTACTGGATGTGGATTCTTTAAGAGAGCGATTTGGGATTAGTATGAAGATCCCTGCCGCTTACCGAATTGCCTCTGCCAGCGACGATTTTTACTGGATTAGAAAAGATCTTAAATCGGGTACTACCAACCTATTAATTTATGAAGTTCCGTTGTCCACCATTGGAGCAGATACGGCTGTGATCGGCGATATTGTTAGGATGCGAGATTCTATAGGCTCTAGTTATTTACCTGTGGAAGATGAAGGTATGTTTATTACTGAAGAAGCCTATGCGCCTTATTTATTTGCTACTACTATTGATGGAA
Source organism: Flavobacteriaceae bacterium (assembly GCA_013002065.1). Classification (GTDB taxonomy): domain Bacteria; phylum Bacteroidota; class Bacteroidia; order Flavobacteriales; family Flavobacteriaceae; genus Aureisphaera. The sequence continues at coordinate 2,927 of JABDKT010000193.1, read as the reverse complement.
AATTTGCCTACGAAACCAAAGGAACTTGGGAGGTAAAGGATCAATACATGGCCGGACCCTTCTTGAATTATGCTGTTAGAGACGAAGAAAACAATCGTTACCTCATTCTCGAGGGCTTTACGTATGCGCCTTCGGTTGAAAAACGAGACTTACAATTCGAATTAGAGTCGATCTTGAAGACGACAAAATTTCAATAAAAACAGAAAAACCCGGAACTGCTTTAGTTCCGGGTTTTTTATATCGTTGAGAATAATTATTTCTTATCCTCTATTTGATTCTCATCAGTAACATCCTCCTTGGAAGCTTGTTTGAATTCTTTAATTCCACTTCCTAGTCCGCGCATCAGTTCAGGAATTTTTCTTCCTCCAAATAGTAATAATACAATTACTACGATAAGAACAATTTGCCAAGGGCCTATAGCTAAAGGTAATACTAATGCATCCATTTTTAATAAATTTATAATACAAAGGTAACAAGAATTCCTTACAAATAACGTTTTCAGAAAGAAGTTTGAACGAAACCCTTACCTTTGTATTCGATTCTGAAAGAGGATGGAGAAAAAAGAAAACAGACGTAAAAAAATCAAGAAAAAGCTGCTACATAAGTATCGCTTGGTTGTGCTTAATGAAGCTACTTTTGAAGAACGCTTTTCTTTTAAACTGAATCGCCTTAATGTATTTGTATTCAGCACTCTTTTTGCTGTTTTTCTTATTGCGGCCACTACTATTTTGATAGCATTTACTCCTTTACGGGAATACATTCCCGGCTATTCTTCAACGGCCCTTAAAAAGCAAGCGGTAAATCTATCTTTTAAAACAGATTCCCTACAACAGGCATTGCAAGTTAACGAACAGTATCTCGCCTCAATTAAAAAAGTTCTTACGGGAGATGTAAAGACGGTTGAGTTTAATAAAGACTCTGTATTAGAGGCTGTGAAACGTGATACCGAAACTCCCGATTTATCGCCATCAAGACAGGATTCCATCCTAAGGGAAGTGGTTTCTCAAGAGGATAAGTACAATCCGTTAGCCGATAATGAAGCCCTAAACTTTGTGTTATTCGCACCTGCTAAGGGCCCTATTTCTGAAGATTATGATCCCGAAGCTAAGCATTATGCGGTTGATATTGTTACGATAAAAGACAGTCCGGTGAAGGCCACGGCAGACGGCACGGTGATATTTGCCGGTTGGACGGCCGATACAGGCTATGTGATTATTTTAAAGCATGTTAACAATTTAATTTCGGTCTATAAACACAATGCTTCCTTGAGCAAGCAACAAGGAGATTTGGTGAAGGCCGGAGAAGTGATTGCCACGGCGGGTAATTCGGGAGAGCTTACTACCGGGCCACATCTACATTTCGAACTTTGGAGTAATGGGTATCCCATTAATCCGAGAAACTTTATAGATTTCGAATAATATGTCTTTAAAATCTATTGGCGCAAAACTACTGGCAAAGAAGGTTGTAAAGAAAATTTCAAAATGGGCCTCAAAGCCTGTGGAAACTCAACAAGCTGTATTAAACGATCTAATCGAAAAAGCCAAAAACACTGAATTCGGTAAAGATCATAACTTCTCGCAAATCAACTCTCATGCCGACTTCATTAACAGGGTACCCATTAGGGATTATGAAGAATTAAAATCTTATGTAAATCGTGCAGTAGCGGGTGAAAAGGATATTCTATGGCCGGGCAAGCCATTGTACTTTGCAAAGACTTCCGGGACTACTTCCGGAGCGAAATTTATTCCTCTAACCAAAGAATCCATGCCGGGTCATATTGATGCAGCGCGGAATGCCATTTTGTGTTATATCCATGAGACCGGGGAGACTAACTTTGTGGATGGCAAAATGATTTTTCTTCAGGGAAGTCCCGTGCTCGCTGAAAAGAATGGCGTGCAAGTGGGCCGGCTTTCGGGCATTGTCGCTCATTATGTGCCTTCCTATCTTCAGAAGAATAGATTGCCAAGCTGGGAAACCAATTGCATCGATGATTGGGAAACCAAAGTTGATGCGATTGTGGAAGAGACAAAAAACGAGGATATGACCGTTATTAGTGGTATTCCATCTTGGGTTCAAATGTACTTTGAACGGCTTATAGCGGCCACCGACAAGAAAATTGGAGAGTTATTTGAGAATTTTCAATTGTTCATTTATGGAGGTGTGAACTACGAACCTTACAAAGCTCGTTTTGAGAAATTAATTGGCAGGAAGGTGGACAGCGTAGAGCTATATCCTGCTTCGGAAGGGTTTTTTGCCTTTCAGAATGAGCAGAAGGATAAAGGCTTGTTGCTTCAGTTGAATTCCGGGATTTATTATGAGTTCATAAAGGCCGATACCTTTTTCGATGAAAACCCTGAACGCCTTCCTATAGGCGAAGTTAAGCTGAATGTAAATTATGTGATGATAATTTCTACCAATGCCGGATTATGGGCTTATAACCTCGGAGATACTGTGATGTTTACCTCTCTAAAACCATATAAATTGGTGGTTACCGGAAGAATTAAGCATTTTATTTCAGCCTTTGGTGAGCATGTAATTGGAAAGGAAGTAGAGCGAGCGATGGAACAGGCCATAGAGAAATTCAAGTTTTCGGTTTCAGAGTTCACCGTAGCACCACAAACCAAGACCGACAATGGAGTGTTGCCGTATCATGAATGGCTTGTCGAATTTGACCACAAACCTGCAAATATTGATGAAATTGCCCAATTCATCGATAATGAAATGATGCGCCAAAACTCTTATTATTTGGATTTGATTGAAGGGAAGATCTTGCAATCTTTAAAAATCACTTCACTTCCGAAGGAATCATTCCACAATTACATGAAATCGCAAGGGAAACTTGGGGGACAGAACAAAATACCTCGACTTTCCAACGACCGTAAAATTGCCGATGAGCTATTGCAATTGCAAGCTTAAAATAGTAGTAT
>JABDKT010000188.1 GCA_013002065.1 Flavobacteriaceae bacterium | reverse complement strand
GTCTCACCCGCTTTAAATTGCGCTAAATTCCAACCGTGCTGAGCCTCTTCTGCCCAAACTTGGTGTTGGATACCCAAACGATGTAATTCCTCGGTGTCGGTTCCTAATATATAGGCATTGTTTTCCTTCATTTATTTTGGATTGAAAGCTCTATAAATGTAAGTAAAAAAGTAATTTCAGAAGGTTAATTAAAGACGATAAAACAATTTTATACCGAGAGAAATATTCAAGCCATAGGCTCGACCTTCTATTCGGGTATAGTTATTCGCCCCAAAATCAAAGGCCTCATCATCATCAACAAAAAATCCACTATCTCCATCTTCGTTAGAAATGTCCGGAAAATCACTAGGAGGATAAGAAACGGTGTTACTAAAAGTATTATTTCGAATTCTCAATCCCATCCCATAATAAATGTTGATGCCGAATTGTTCAGAGAAATAGTAAAAAGTGCCATATTTTATAGTAAAGGCAATCCGATCACGCTCGTAATCGGTACGTTCGTACAGTTCTTTGCGACGGTCGTCTTGATACTCAATCGCATCGTTGAAGAAGGTTTGAGTATGATTTAAATAGTGTGTTTCAAACGATAAATAATGATCTCCCTTTCTTCTCACATCCAGCAAATAGTAAAGTTCGCCTCTTAACTCGTAAAGTTGATAATCTTCCAGTCCATCCGAGCCAAAATCGATCACAATGCCTTCAGCACCATATCCAACATCAATCCCGGCCATCCATCGCCCCGAAATGGGTTGAATATATCCGAAACGATATCTAGGGGTATTCCCCATAAATGGAGTAAAAACATTGAAAGTGATCGAAGCGCTTTCTGTGATTTTGAATTGTAATGAATCTTGATTTTCCTCGCTGGTATTTTGACCATAGGCCTCAGTGAGACATACCAATAGCAATAATTGGGTTAAATGTTTTTTCATAGCATCTGTGAAATTGCAAAAATTTATTTACTTCTCACAGTTCTGTTAATAATTTACGTAAATATTACCCAAAATAGGTTCTGGAAAATCAGGATCGTTTAAAACCAATACATAGTAATACACTCCGGTGGGTACCACTTTTTCGGCATAAAGTAAACCTGTGTTTGGAATACCATCCCATAATCCGTCTTCGTTACGACCTTCATAGATCAAATTTCCTTCCCTGCTGTATATTTTCAGATTGAAATCGGGGAAAACATCAATGATAAAGTTGATGTTAAACACATCGTTCATTCCATCATTGTTGGGTGAAAGTCCTTCGTAAACCACAGGTGGACATCGTTCCACGACCAAATTAAAAGAAGCCGTTGTAAAGCAGATTTCATTTTCAAGTCGGACGTAAATAGTTTGCGGATTGGATGTATTCTGAAATTGGCCCGTATCCAAGATCGGATTCTCATTTGCCAAAGCGTCTTCTTCCGTCAAGAAATAATTGAACACGCCTGAAGTATTTTGAGTGATCAAATCATCCTGAACATTTAGATTGAAGGGAGCCATTTCGAATCCTTGATCACATTCAGTAAGATCAGGTAAATTCGTAATTGGAGGTATGGTTCCAAACTCGGCCACAATATTAAATTCGTTGTTAAACTCGTTTAATTCCTCTACTACTCCGGAACCATCGCCAGTATCGTCCACCACAGCAAACAACACAAAGGTGTTAGGTATTTCCTCGGAAAGGGTAACAGTAATGCTATTCGACTCGCTTCCGCCAATTGGCAATTCGCTAAAAGTGGCAGATTGCGCAATGAGCTCTAAATCGGCGTAAAATGAAATAGGCGTGTTGGCCGGTAAAGGAGCTGTGCCATCGGTGTTGGATACGGTATATTCGATCACGAGATCTCTCATCCGACAAGCATAAATTTCATTATCTATTTCTATGGTAGCATCGGGTAGCGGACAAATAATCACTTCCAATTCAAAACTTCCTACCACAAAACATGCTGTGTTTGACACCCGAATCCAAATGGTTTCAGGATTCTCAGTATTTTCGTAATTCAGCGGATCTGAAATCGGATTGTCACCTGTTTGAGCATCTGCTTCAGAATTGTGATAAGAAATAGTATTTGTGGGATCAACGTCGCTTGTGGCTTCTGTTAAATCAAAAATTTCATCGCCCACCACATCACACAACTCAAGATCTACAACACCGCTTATTTCAGGAAAAACTAGCAAACTGAAGGGTGTATTATCCTCATTATTCTCCTCATCTAGCTCGGTTACTTCATCCTCGTCATCTACAAATGCACGAAGCAAGAAATCGGCAGGAACCCCAAGGGGAACGGTAAGATTTATTGTGCCACTTTCGGAACCGTCAATCGGAATATCGGCCACAGTTTCTGTTTGGTCTATGAGTGTATTATTTGCATAAAAACCAATGGAAGTTCCCGCGGGTAAAGCATCGGTGCTATTCACATTGGACACAGTATAATCGATGGTAAGATCTCGATCCCCACAGGTAGTTCCTCCAACGATATTATCCATTACAATGGTTCCATCGGGAAGTTCGTTGTTCAAGACCGTGATAATGTTGTTTACCATCACCAAGTCCTGATTCGAAGTAAGACTAATGGTAGCACTCTCATCTCCGGGATTGATGTTGTTTTCTATATCGTAGAAGTCGATATCCATGTTGTAAAGCTCGCTGGAACCTGTAAAACTATTGGTACTGTTGAATGCGTTGTCCGGCGGATTCAAAGGCAGATTGCTTAAAATATTTCCATTAATCCGAAGTGTTTCGTTATTGGCTAAAACCGCATCACCTTCCCAGGCGAGAAATCCAATTTTCGCTCCGGTGTTATCCAGTACATTCAGATTTTCCAAAACGATATCGATCGTAGGATTGAATAAAAACACCCCGTCCATTCCGTCAAAAACAAGCACCTGATTGAGAGGAAGCGTAGCGTCTTCATAGATGACAGTAACTGCCCAGCCACCAAAGTTGGTTGTATTTCCGCTGTTACCTGTACCACCGCAATAAATTTCGGTGTTTAGGTCGGGGACCAAATCGGAAAGGGTGTACGTCCCGTTTCCGGTACTGTTTACAATGCTAGTTACATCGGCAAATCCGGCGAAATAGACATTGGTTTCACTCAAGGTGAAGCTGAAAGTTCTCTCTGCAGTAATGGCATTGCCATTAAATGTCACATCAAAGTCTCCTGCTCCAGACCCTGCCCAATATAAATAGGCCGCAATCAAATTTTGATCCGGTTGTAAGTTGAAATCGGCGCTGCTTTCGGGAAGAATTTCGCAAGGCGTATCGGCACCCGTATTT
>JABDKT010000182.1 GCA_013002065.1 Flavobacteriaceae bacterium | reverse complement strand
GACAGAATAGAACCTAAGTTGAGTGATCAATGGTTCCTAAAAATGAAGGATTTGGCTAAACCGGCGCTGGATGCCGTCCTCGAGAAAGATGTAAATCTAGTACCTGAAAAATTCATCAACACCTATCGCCATTGGATGGAAAATGTCCGAGATTGGAACATTAGCCGTCAGTTGTGGTGGGGACATCAAATTCCTGCCTATTACTACGGAGATGGAACAGAGGATTTCGTCGTAGCCGAAAGTGCCGATGAAGCTTTGGATCTCGCAAGAGAAAAATCGGGGAATGCCAATTTACAGGCGAGCGATTTAAATCAGGATCCTGATGTGCTCGATACGTGGTTTTCTTCATGGTTATGGCCCATTAGCGTGTTCAATGGTATTTTAGAACCCGATAATAAGGAAATTGAATACTATTATCCCACCAACGATCTGGTAACCGCTCCCGAAATATTATTCTTTTGGGTAGCCCGTATGATTATCGCCGGATACGAATACAGAGATGAAAAACCTTTTTCTAACGTATATCTTACCGGGATCGTTCGCGATAAGCAACGTCGTAAGATGAGCAAATCATTAGGAAACTCTCCAGATCCCATCGAATTAATGAAGACTTATGGAGCCGACGGGGTTAGGGTAGGAATGCTTTTGAGTTCACCAGCCGGAAACGACTTGATGTTCGATGTGGATTTATGTAAGCAGGGGAGTGCCTTTGTAAACAAAATCTGGAATGCCTACCGTTTGATCGACGGATGGGAAATTTCGGAAGAGCAGCCTGAGACCGAATCGGCGAAAATAGCGGTTGAATGGTACCAACATAAATTCCAGAAAAGTCTAGCCGAAATTGAGGATCATTACAGGAAATACCGAATGAGCGATGCCTTGATGGCTACTTATAAGCTGGTTTGGGATGATTTCTGTTCCTGGTTTTTGGAGATGGTGAAACCCGCATATGGCGAGCCTATTTCAGCAAAAACGTTTAAAAGTATCATTGCCATTCTTGAAAATAATTTAAGAATACTCCATCCTTTTGTTCCCTTTGTTTCCGAAGAAATTTGGCAGCATATTTCTGAAAGAACACCGGAAGAAGCCCTTATTGTAGCCACTTGGCCGGAGTTAAAGAGCTTTGATGAAAAAATGATTAAGGACTTTGAGTTTGCTTCGGAAGTAATTTCTGGTATAAGAACCATTCGTAAGGAAAAGAATATTTCTTTTAAAGATACGATTTCCCTTTCTGTGGTTAATGCTGAAAATGTTACCACTCACTTTGATGCAGTAGTACAAAAATTAGGGAACCTTTCAGAATTGAATTACATTTCCGAAAAACTCGATGGAGCTCTTACTTTCAGGGTAAAATCGAACGAATATTTTGTTCCTGTATCAGGTGCGATTAACGTAGAGGAAGAGATCGCTAAACTTTCCGAAGAACTCAAGTACACTCAAGGTTTTCTCAAAAGTGTTCAAGGCAAGCTTAAAAATGAGCGTTTTGTGAACAATGCACCCGAGAATGTAGTTGCGATGGAAAAGCAAAAGGAAGCCGATGCTCTTGCCAAGATTGAAACTTTAAAGGCAAGTCTCGCTAGCTTAGAATAATTTATTTCCGATATAAGAAATAGTGATTAACTGTTTCTATGTACCTTTCCTTAGCTTCGCTTTCCGACATTTCAGGAACTTGAAATAAGGCATTTGTTTTAAACGCATTGATCAGCGGATTGCTGCTGCTTGGAGAGGATTGATTGTTGGTGGCTCGTTTGTAATAGGCATATAATTTCAGAAGTACGTCGGCAGGAAATGGTTCGGTATGTTCGTTGATACTTCGTACCGCTTTATTGAAGGCTATTTCTAATTCTTCCGAGTTCATACCTCATCGTTTAGCTAAAACGCTCAGACCACCTTTTACAGTGTCATTTAATTTTACTTCCATTTTGCAATCCAATGGTAAAAATACATCCACTCTAGATCCGAATTTTATAAATCCGCTGTCGTCTGTTTGATTGACTTGAGATCCTTCTATGGCGTAATTCACAATCCTTCTCGCCATGGCGCCTGCGATTTGTCGGTGGAGCACATTTCCGAAGGAACTGTTATTAACCACCACGGTAGTTCGTTCATTTTCCTCACTAGACTTTGGGTGCCAAGCTACGAAGTATTTTCCCGGGTGATATTTACTATAAACCACCTCCCCACCCACCGGGTAACGAGTTACATGTACATTTAAAGGTGACATAAATACGGAAACTTGCAGCCTTTTATCGTTATAGAATTCCTTTTCAAAAACTTCTTCAATGACCACAACCTTGCCGTCAACAGGCGAAAGGACCAAATTGGAGTCGGGTTTAAAGTGTCTTTTGGGATTTCTAAAAAATTGCAAAATAAGGACCAACATTACCATCAATACGAGCAGTAAAGAAACTCTTAGCCATTCCAAAGAAATTAATTGATTCGTCGCAACTGCTAAAGCTACCACAATGATGAAAGAGATAGCAATGATTTTATGGCCTTCTTTATGAAACATAGGATATGATTTCTAAAAACGCATAAATAAATGGACTTGTGAAAATAATACTGTCAAGTCGGTCGTAGATTCCCCCATGACCGGGCATGAGTGTTCCACTGTCTTTTACTCCTGCCTGTCGTTTAAATTTGGATTGAATTAAATCTCCTGATGTGCCTAAAAAAGTAACCAATACTGCCATAATTAGCCAGATTTTTAGAGACAACTGTTCAGTATAGTTAAAGATAAGAAATCCCGCAAGAATGGTACCTGCCAGTCCGCCGAAAAATCCTTCTATTGTTTTCTTGGGAGAAATTCGTTCCAACAGCTTCTTTTTCCCGAAGTTTTTACCAATGATATATGCAAAACTATCGTTTGCCCATATTAGAATGAAGATGCCAACAATAATTAAAGGATTAAATTTTCCTGAACTGTTGGGGATAATCGAAAGGAAAACAAATCCGGGAATCAAATAAAATAACAGTGCGATATACTTCTTCTTTTCGAACATGGGAATTTTACTTACTACCAACAGATCTTTCAGCAGAAATAAATTGACGAATATACTTAGAATGGCATAGAGTGTAATCGCATTCTGATCTATGAGTTTATAGCCCAAGAAATAGAATAGTGCCGCGAAGAGTAGATAAGAAATATAACTTTTAAGTCGAATTAGGCGTTGAAATTCGGTTATGGTTATGATACCAAGAAGAAAGAAAAGTAGTGAGAACCATTCACGGGAAGCAAATAATGCTATAATTATGATCGAGATATAAAGCAATCCCGAGATACCCCGAACAATAAGTTCTTTCATAGATTATAAGTCTTCAAGAAGCAGCAAATATAGGTTTTTTGTGCTACTTCCATAACTCATGAAATCTTTTTCCTTATCGTTTTCGAAGTCTTGAATGGTGGTGATATTGCTCGGAATGGAATGCCGACTTTGATTTTTTATAATACGCAGTCCCTCGCTAATGTTTTCAACCAACTGACTAGTAGTGGCAAAAATGACGAAATTGGTGGGAAGCTCATGGAGCTTTTTTTCTTTGATTTGATTGGACGAAAGTAGAATGGAACCGTTATTGGCTACAAGCGATTCGCAGGATGAAAGGAAAAATGAGGCTTGGGTATTTTTATTGAATTTTAAGTTGTAGCCATCGAACTTCTCTGAGAGTTGTTCGTCGATACAAAATACTTCTTTTTCGTACCAGTCGTTCTCCAATAGAATATTGTCAAAAGCTTCAGAAATTTCCTGCCAATTCTCACAATACAGGAACTTCCCGCCGTTTTTGTTAAAATTGTAGGTGAATTTTTCGTCTATAGGTAATTTCTCTTCAGGGAAATATTTGCTGTGGTCAGATTGTTTTGATTTCTCTTCCGACTTAGCCTTTGATTTTAAAAGTCTTTTAAACAGACTCATTTACAATTCTCTTGAGGAGTTTTAACGTTATTTCTCAAAGATATAAAAACTATGAGGAATTTAAGATATACATCTCTTAATCCTTGAGGGATACACAAGCGTAAAACATCTTAAAATTTAAGACGTTGCTATTTTGGGCTCTATGGAAGGCAATTCCCTTGGTTGAAACGGCCTTTTTCCAAATATTCTTTCCAGACTCTCTTTAAAAATCACTTCTTTCTCAAGTAATTCGTTAGCCAATTCGGTCAACTTATCTTTGTTCTTTTCCAACAAATCGATGGCTCTTTGGTATTGAGCTTCAATAATATTTGAAATTTCCTTGTCGATAAGCTCTGCCGTTTTCTCACTGTAAGGCTTACTAAAATTGTAGTCGGTTTGCCCCGAGGAATCGTAGTAGGTAAGGTTTCCTATTTTATCATTTAATCCATATACTGTTACCATGGCTCTGGCCTGTTTGGTAACCTTTTCAAGGTCGCTCAATGCTCCCGTGGATATTTTATCAAAAATTACTTTCTCCGCAGCGCGCCCACCCATCGTAGCACACATTTCATCCAACATTTGCTCCGGTCTTACAATGAGGCGCTCTTCGGGTAAATACCAAGCTGCTCCAAGGGATTGTCCACGCGGAACAATGGTAACCTTCACCAGCGGCGCAGCATGTTCCAACATCCAACTAACGGTTGCATGACCTGCCTCATGAAAAGCAATTGCTTTCTTCTCATCCGGAGTTATTATCTTATTCTTTTTCTCTAATCCACCCACAATTCTATCTACCGCATCCAAGAAATCTTGTTTGCCTACTGCCTTTTTTTCGTTTCTGGCCGCGATAAGCGCAGCTTCATTACATACGTTGGCAATATCGGCTCCTGAAAACCCGGGCGTTTGACGAGCTAAGAACTCAGTGTCCACCGAATCATCTTTTTTGATCGGTCGAAGGTGTACTTCAAATATTTCTTTACGTTCCCTTACATCGGGGAGATCTACATATATCTGACGGTCAAACCTACCTGCACGCATCAAAGCCTTATCCAGGACATCGGCGCGGTTGGTTGCCGCAATCACAATTACATTGGTATTGGTACCGAATCCGTCCATTTCAGTTAACAACTGATTCAAGGTATTTTCCCTTTCATCATTAGAACCTGAAAAATTATTTTTTCCTCTGGCTCTACCAATGGCATCAATTTCATCAATGAAGATGATAGAAGGAGATTTCTCCTTGGCTTGCTTAAATAGGTCACGTACTCTGGAGGCACCCACACCTACGAACATTTCAACAAAATCGGATCCCGATAATGAGAAGAACGGCACTTTTGCCTCACCGGCTACTGCTTTCGCCAACAATGTTTTACCAGTTCCCGGAGGTCCTACCAACAATGCCCCTTTTGGGATTTTTCCACCTAAGGCAGTATATTTTGAAGGATTTTTAAGGAAATCAACTATTTCTTGAACCTCTTCTTTCGCACCTTCTAATCCTGCAACGTCCTTGAACGAAGTTTTCACTTCGGCTTTCTCATCGAATAGTTTAGCCTTGGACTTTCCAATATTGAATATTTGCCCACCGGCACCGCCTCCGGCACCCGAAGACATTCTTCGCATGATAAAAATCCAGATACCAATGATGACAACAAATGGTAACAAAGTGAGCAATAACTCACCCCACATGTTGGAATCGGTATCCCAGACTACTTTTGTGTCGAGTTCATTGTCCTGTTTAATTTGATAGATGCTATTCTCAAAATTTTGAAGATCCCCGAATTCGAATTCATAAACAGGGTCATTGGCTCCAGGAGCTAAAAGCGTATTCGAAGATTTGTTGGAGTGAATTTCTTTTTGACGCGCATCCGGTGTTAAGTATACCTTCGCAGTTTTCTTATTGATAATTTCAATTTTCTCTACATCGCCATCTTCGAGGAACTGCTGAAACTCGGCTTGCGTTGTTTTTCGGGGTTGTGTCCAACTATTTCCTCCAAAGAATTGAATCCCTACAAATAACAAGAAGATCCCAATATATATCCAATAGGCATTGAATTTGGGTTTTTTTACTTCAGGTTTTTTATTTTCATTCGCCATAAGGCTTCTCTTTTAATATGTTGTTTGTATACTAACCGTTCTTGCATCTCCCCAGAGGCCTTCTATATCATAAAACTCCCTGATATGTTTTTGGAAAACATGAACCACAATATGCACATAATCCATGAGGACCCATTCGGCGTTATCGCTTCCTTCTATGTGCCACGGTTTTTCTTTCAGACTTTTACTTACTAATTTTTGAACAGAATTGACAATTGCATTTACTTGCGTATTTGAAGTACCGTTACAGATAATAAAATAATCACATACTGTATTTTCAATTTCACGAAGATCCAAGATTTGTATGTCTTGTCCCTTTACCTCTTCTATTCCTTTAATTATTTGTGTTACAAGTTGATCTGTACTGACTTCCTTTTTTATCATTCAAAAATTTTATTTGAGCAAAGTTATTACTTTTTTGTTTCTTGTTGCGTTTTTATTCGGCAACATTAACACAATATTAATTCACTTGAAATTAATCAAACTTAGTGCCATTGATTCCACAAATGACTACTTAAAAAAAATAAGTAATGAGAGTCATTTGGAAGACAATACCGTTGTCTGGGCAGAGAGTCAATTACAGGGCAGAGGACAACGAGATGCAATCTGGCACTCGGAAGAAGGTAAAAGCCTTACTTTTAGTGTGTTTAAGTGCTTTTCAGAAACAAAAGTTCTCGAGCAATTTAGTATTAATTGTGCCGTTTCCATTGCAGTAAAGAAAACATTAAATCGTTTAGGCGTGAATGATATAAAAATCAAATGGCCTAACGACATTATGGCAGGGAACCATAAGCTGGGTGGTATTCTTATCGAAAATCGGTTGCGGGAAGGATCTATCAATAACAGTATTATAGGAATTGGACTTAATGTGAACAATACCGATTTTCATAATTTACCAAAGGCAATTTCTCTTTACCAGCATCACGGAATGAAATTCGAAATATCTGAACTCATTTCTCTTTTGGTTGAAGGGATTACTGCTGAAATAGAAAGACTCAAAGCCGGTGGCTACGAAAATCTAAAGCAGGATTATGAGACATTACTTTTTCGGAAGGACGTAATTACCGTATTTAATGACAGGAACCAGGTTCGTTTCAATGGAATCGTACGCGGAGTCACTAACGACGGACAATTAAGAGTAGAAACCGAAGATGAATCGATTAACACCTTTGGTTTGAAAGAAATTGAAATGCTTTACTAAAGCGCCGCCATATTATCGGTGAGTGTTTCTAAAAACTTAGAGATAGGCCCTTTAATCATCATCGCCATCATGGCATTAAACTCTCCAGAAAAAACGAGTTCAATTTCCGAAGTACTTTCGGTTACTTCTGAAATATTACCTTCCAAAGTGAAAGGAATTTTATCGCTAATGGCTCCCAAAATTACTTTGTTGGGAGATTCCACCTTCTTTACTTCCAAAGCGATTTCGGGCATACCCTTAAGAGCAAAAACAAAGGCATCTTCCCGAATAACTTCAAATTTACTTGTGTTTTCGGGCATTAATAATTCAAAATTCTTGACGTCGCTTAAAAAGGCGCAAAGCTCTTCGGCCGATTTCTGAACGGTTACTTTTTTACTGTTTAATTCCATGAATATGTTTATGAATTTTTAAGATACACCCTTCCATTGTGACGGATTTTCACGCCATTCGTGTAAGGTGTTCACTTCTTCGGAAGTAATATATTGCGATTTTTCTGCTTGTTCCAACAGATTAGAATAGTCGCTTAAGGTATTTAAACTTACATCTGCCTTTTTAAAATTCTCATCGGCGATTTCAAATCCGTAGGAGAAAATAGCCACCATTCCTTTTACGTTGGCATCGGCGTTTCTTATGGCATCAACAGCCAGTAAGCTGCTCTTTCCTGTACTAATGAGGTCTTCAACTACTACGACATTCTGATTGGGATCCAAATTTCCTTCGATCTGATTTTTCCTCCCGTGTTTTTTGGGTTCGGGGCGAATGTAGCAAAAGGGTAAATTAAGATAATCTGCGACTAGCATTCCTATACCGATGGCGCCGGTAGCAACACCTGCAATCACATCGGGTTTGCCGTAAAGTTCTTCAATTTGATTCGCGAGATTTTCACGAATAAAATTTCTAATTACAGGATATGAGAGGGTTATTCGGTTGTCGCAGTAGATGGGAGAATTCCATCCCGATGCCCAAGTGAAGGGGTTTTGTGGTTGTAATTTAATTGCATTAATTTGCAGCAATAATTCAGCTGTTTTTTGGGCTGTTTCTTTGTTTAAAACCATAATGCAAATGTATAAAGTTTTTGTGAAAGACATTCCTATAATTATCTCAACCGAGAAAAACATAGGAAGCCAATATACAGCGATTCCACTTAAGTTGGCGAGGTTCAAGAAATTAATCAAAAAGATAAATAAGGGGAAATTAATTTATGTAAACCTGTATCACAAAAACGAGGAAAAAATCGAAAAATTTCTAAAGAAAAAATTACCCTTTGTAAAGGCTGCTGGAGGTTTGGTGTATAATGACAAGAAGGAAATCTTGTTTATTTACCGAAACGATAAATGGGACTTACCCAAAGGACATATCGAGAAAGGCGAAAGCTACGAGAAAGCAGCTGTGAGAGAAGTAGAGGAAGAGACCGGTTTACAAAATGTGGTAGTAAAAAAGTTCATTACCAAAACATATCATGTTTTTAAACGCAACGGAAAATTCAAACTGAAGGCGACCTATTGGTATGAGATGTTTACCACCTATGATGGTCCCTTAAAGCCTGAAAAAAGTGAAGGCATAAAGAAAGCCAAGTGGAAGAATTTCGAAAAGACCCAAAAAGCACTAAGAGATTCCTATGAGAATATTAAACTGCTATTTCCGAAGGAATACTTAACCACCCACCCTAACGATAGGGTAGCGTAAATGAGCCTCTTCATAATTTGGTGACTGCTTATGAATCCAGTCTAATTGGGCAAACCAATTTCGCGCAAATTCCGGTTCACTAGCTAATTTGGCTTTAAATTCTGTTTCCACCGAAGGATTATCCTTTAAGAATTGTTCGGCCATGTCTTCCCATACATAGGGTGAGAATCCTTCTTTTTGTTGAAGTCGGGTATCAAAATAATTCCAATTGAAAAAGGAATCACGAGCCTCGGGCTCTAAGGTCTCCAGAATATATCGAAGCCCTCTTTGTTGTGTGTTAACCATAATATCACCCACTTTCGCAGTGATTTCTTCCTCCATCAATTCGATCTTTGTATTGTAGTGCGGGTAGTGCCCTTCGTAAGGATTCGTAAAAGTCTTGTAGTCTTTAATTTTATACACCTGAACAATAAGAGTGGTGTCCTTTTTCAAGCGTTCCAGATCTATGTCGTTTCGGTCCAACCTGTCGATAACGTCCCAATATCCTTTCGGAATAATATAATGTGAGGGAACAGTTACAAACCGAGTTGGTGTATAGTGGTCGTAATAAATAACCTCCTTGGTAAAAGGTTTAGTGGTATCGTACTTCAATCTATTGGCACCTGTAATCTTACTTTTCTCCATAGAAGCTTCGTAACCTTTAAAGTTAATGGTGCTGGTTTGGCTGCTATCAATTTTCCATTGAATGGGATATTGGCTACCAACGTTGTACTGGGTGTTATTTGTTTTGCGAAGGGTTCGAATAAGTTCGGTGTCTCGATCGGCAATATTGATAAAACTTTTCATTAATTCATAAGTACCCTCTACCCTTTGTTTGTATGGTTTCAGCATATGGGTTTCCACCATCATTCCCACGGTATTAAAAAGGGTTGTGTAACCTGTTGAATATCTCGGGTAATCCATGAATTGTGAAAAGCCTTTTTCCGGACTGCGATTAAAAACATTGACATAGGGTGTGATATCCCATTCTTTTTGTTGAAGTGAATCCTCCAACTGAGGCATAAATTGTTCGTTTATATACTTTCCTAAATTGCCACCAATTTTATTGTGTTGGGTAAATAAATGAGTTAGCGTGTATTGGTAATCGGCGCCGTTACTCACATGGTTGTCGATAAACAGATCGGGTTTCACGATGTTGAATAACTTGGCAAACGAGCGGGCGTTTTTGGTATCTGCCTTTATAAAATCCCGATTCAGGTCATAGTTGCGAGCATTTCCCCTAAAACCATATTCTTCGGGACCGTTTTGATTGGTTCTTGTGCCGGTGTTCCTGTTCAATGCGCCACCAATATTATATATTGGAATAACTGCTACGATTGCGTTTTCCGGGGTTTTTATTTTTCCTTCGGCCAAGTCGCGAAGTAGCATCATAGAAGCGTCGATCCCGTCGCTTTCCCCAGGGTGGATTCCATTATTGATCAAGATGATGACTTTATCTTCCCTATTTCGGAATTCCGATTCAAAACTCCGATTCGGATTAAAAGTCACCAAATTTAAATCCTCGCCACTATCGGTGGGGCCCATTTCATACATTGCTACGGTGGTGTAGGCATCGGATAAATTCTGATAAAATTCAATAACTTGATCGTATGTGGCTGTTTGAGTGCCCTCACTCTTTTCGAATTGCGTTTCAAAATCGAACTTGGAAGTGTCCTCTACCGATTTACATGACACTAGTAAAATAAATACGGATAAGGCAAGAAAAAGAGTTTTCATAGATAATGAGATTGGTTCAACAAATATAGAATATTGGGATTATTAAAATTTCAGAAAAAACGATCGTTAAACAACAATAATTTATCCATGAAGGGAATAGTGCTGCTATATCCCTAAGAATTTTAACATATTTTCGAATTATTCTAGTTTTGGTTTTATATATTTGTTAGAAGACTATTAAACTTTAATACTTTAAAACATTTATTATGAAAAAAATTACACTATGTGCGTTGTTCCTATGTGGCACATTCATGTTTGGACAACAATTAAGTACGAATCCAGATGCACCTTACGGTTCCAACTCAGATCAGCAGCCTGCTGAAAGAGGTACTGCCGTGACTTTATCGCACTCTGTAAATCCTTTTACGGTTGATACAGGTGGGGTTGCATGTTGGAATAGTGCGAATGGCGAATACAGAGATAACGCCTTTGCTCGTACTTATGATTTGGCGACCGACTTTGCCATTGCAGGGGATTTTGAAATCCAAGCTGTAGAGTGGGGTCAAGGTACTGGGGATGATGGAAAAGTTATCGACGTAAATATCTACACGGTAGATTTTGAAGATTTAAGCGTAGCTTTATTTACACTAATCGCTTCCGAGTCCTTTACTATATCTTCGGCAGATGACCTTTCATTAATTACGTATCCAATTACTGCTTTAATTCCTGCAGGTTCGATCGTAGCAGTTGAGGTCTTCGCTCCGGATGAAGGAACTGTGGCTAACCAAAGATTGTTCCCTGGGTTTAACCTTTCAGGTCAGACGCAAACAGCTTGGTTAAAGTCTGATGGAACTGGAACAGGTGGTGCGAACACTGGATGTGGTATTCCATGGACAGATTCTAACACTGTAGTTGCAGATCCTCAAGAGTATGTAATCAACCTTGTTGGAGAAGAAGTTGTTTTAGGAGTTGGTGATAACATCGCTGATTTGGTAAACATCTATCCTAATCCTGCTACTACTCAACTTAACGTTGAAGTACCTTCAGGAGTTGATATCTTAGAGGTAAAACTTTATGATGTATTAGGGAAAGATACCGGAGCTCGTCTAGTGAACGGTACTGTTGATGTATCTGCTCTTTCAAGAGGAGTTTATGTATTAAGCGTAAACACTTCTAAAGGTGCTCTTACAGAGAAAATCGTTAAGAGATAAGATACTCACAATATAATATATAGTCTAAAGCCTCGCTCATTGCGAGGCTTTTTTATGCAACCAATTCTATAAAAAAAAGCCCTATGATTTCCATAGGGCTTTTGCCGTTTAAATTTCCGAAGAAAAACTATCCATTCATTGAGATAAGGAACTCTTCGTTATTTCTTGTTTGTTTAATACGCTCGTTAATGAATTCCATGGCTTCCACAGGATTCATATCGGCTAGGTACTTTCTCATCACCCACATGCGTTGGATAACTTTTTCATCCAATAGAAGATCATCTCTACGAGTACTTGAAGAAGTAAGATCAATAGCAGGGAATATTCTACGGTTCGAAATCTTACGATCCAATTGTAGTTCCATATTACCGGTTCCTTTAAATTCTTCAAAGATTACCTCATCCATCTTAGAACCTGTCTCGGTCAATGCAGTAGCGATAATACTCAAAGAACCGCCGTTTTCGATATTTCTTGCAGCTCCAAAGAAACGTTTTGGTTTGTGTAAAGCATTTGCATCCACACCACCACTCAATATTTTACCACTGGCAGGTTGTACGGTGTTGTACGCACGAGCCAATCGTGTGATTGAATCTAATAAGATCACCACATCGTGACCACATTCAACCAATCTTTTTGCTTTTTCAATAACGATATTAGCTATGCGAACGTGTTCGGCAGCTTCCTTATCAAAGGTTGAAGCAACCACTTCACCACGCACATTTCGTTGCATGTCGGTTACCTCCTCCGGGCGCTCATCAATTAGCAATATAATTTGATATACCTCAGGGTGATTGGCAGCAATTCCATTGGCTATATCTTTTAATAGCATGGTTTTACCCGTTTTGGGTTGTGCCACAATCATTCCACGTTGTCCTTTTCCGATAGGAGAAAACAAGTCGATAATACGAGTTGACATATTACCTTGCTTTTCGGCTATATTGAATTTTTCATCCGGGAAAAGTGGTGTAAGGTGCTCAAAAGAAACACGATCTCTCACCACATTTGGGTTGAGGCCGTTAATTTTACTCACCTTGATAAGTGGGAAATATTTCTCACCTTCTTTCGGAGGACGAACTTCTCCTAAAACGGTATCTCCGGTTTTAAGTCCGAAGAGACGAATCTGCGACTGACTCACATAAATATCGTCTGGAGAAGAAAGGTAATTATAATCACTGGAGCGTAAAAAGCCGTAGCCGTCCTGCATGATATCCAAAACCCCTTCACTTTCGATTATTCCATCGAATTCGAAATCGGGTTCACGGTATCGGTTGCGAGTATCTTTGTTTCCGTTTTTACTTCCGCTGTGTTTATTTCCGTCTTGCTTTTGATGACGTCCTTTTTGTTGTTTTTGTTCTTGAGGTTTATTCTCTTTTTCCGGAGCTTTTGATTTATCCTCGGAAGGTTTGGTTTCATTTCGCTGTTGACCGTCGCTTTGCTGTCCGTTTTGCTGTTGGGGCTTTTGATTGCGATTGTCGTTGCGATTATCTTTTCGGTTATCATTGCGATTCGGTCTTTGACGACGGTCGCGTTGCTGATTTTGCCTGTTTTGCTGAGGCTTTTCTTTTTGCTCGGCGGGTGTAGCTGTCTCGGTTGACTCGGTTGAAGGGGCTTGTTGGGCTTTTTCTTCCACAGCAACAGCCTTTACCGCTTTTGGGTTGGCTGCCTGATAGTCTAGGATCTGGTAAACAAGATCCAATTTTTTTAAACTTCGGTACTTAGGTACTCCCAAAGTCTTAGCAAGCTCCTGAAGCTCAGGTAGCTTTTTTGATTTTAATTCAGAAATTTCAAACATTTAATGTATAGTAATGGGTTATGGTGATATTGAATATCTTTTCTTTAGAGGAAAATTAGTTGAAAATAAGTTGAAGACTAAGTAACCTTTGTTGAAGTGGTTACGAATTGTTACTGCAATTATACAACAATAATCTATAAGTTGTATTTATTTTTAGAAATTAAAGCTTATTTTTGCCATCTCAAGGGAATAAGGACAATGCTTCAGCGAATTCAGACCATTTATATGATCATTTCTATCCTCTCGATGGGAGCTTTGTATTTTTGGTTTCCAAATTTGCAGGACGAAGCAGGAAATTTATTAATTTCGAATGAGCAACCTTTGGTAATTGGATTAATTGCCGGTTCGGTTCTCTTGACGTTCATTTCAATATTGAATTTTAAAAAGCGGCAAATGCAGTTTGTATTGAACCGCTTAACGATCATATTAAACTTTGTATTACTGGGAGTTTTCGTATATCGATCTCTAAATTTACCCGGAGAAACCTTGGTTTCGGAGAAGGGTATTGGGGTGCTACTTCCCATCATTTCTATCGTTTTTCTAGTAATGGCCAATAAAGCCATTAAAAGGGACGAGGATCTCGTAAAATCTGTAGATCGTTTACGCTAAAACTACATCTTAGTATATTAGTGCAAACCCTCGAATTATGCCAAATTCGGGGGTTTTTTATTTTACCTCGGAAATTCTATCACTTCAAGATTCGTGATTTCCTTGCCATTTATTTCAAAGCGAAGCATAGTGCGCACTTTCTGAAAACCATGTTTGCCAACGGCACCGGGATTCATATGTAACAGTTGGAGCTTTTTGTCGTTCATTACCTTTAAAATATGGGAATGCCCCGAAATAAAAATTCTAGGTGGATTGAGCTGTATTTCGTCTTTTATTCTGCGATCATAGCGACCCGGATAACCTCCAATGTGAGTAATCCACACATCAACTTCTTCACATTTAAATTTGTTGTCTAAGGGAAATTCGGTTCTTGCTTTGGCATCATCAATATTGCCATACACGGCCCGTAGAGGCTTTAGCGCTTTAATCGTATCGGTTACTTTTAAATCCCCAATATCCCCTGCATGCCACACCTCATCGGCTTCCTTTACGTATTTTAGAATTTTGGAATCGATATAACTATGAGTATCGCTTAGCAGTAATATTTTGGTCATTTCAATGCTGTTAACAGATGCTAAAAGAAGATGTGAAACCGACGGGTTTGTTTATCTTTAGGGTTTCAAAAATACAGTATTCTTTGCGATATTTTATCGAATTATCATACAACGGAAAAGAATATCACGGTTGGCAGATCCAACCTGATGCAGTAAGTGTTCAAGAGGTATTAGAGCGAACTCTTACCACCTTCTTTCGGAAGGAAATTAAAATTACAGGAGCAGGACGAACCGATACGGGAGTTCACGCAAAACAAATCTTTGCACATTTTGACTTCAAACAAATAGAGGATATCAAGGAGGCCATTTTCCGATTAAATTCTTTCCTTCCCAAAGACATTGCAATTAAGCATATTTTTCGAGTAAAAGAAGATGCTCATGCTCGTTTTGATGCTACTCAAAGAGAGTATCAATATTTTATCATAAACGAGAAAAATCCATTTGAAATAGATAACGCATTTCTGGTTCATCAGGTATTGGATGTTGATAGAATGAATGAAGCGGCAAGTATATTATTAACGTATAAGGATTTTCAATGCTTCTCCAGAAGCAAAACCGATGTAAAAACGTATCATTGTGATATAAAACAGGCCTCGTGGCAGTGGAAAAGTGAAAAGCTAGTCTTTACCATAACGGCAGATCGTTTTTTAAGAAATATGGTTAGAGCTGTCGTGGGTACTTTGCTGGAAATTGGCTTGGGGAAAATGCAAGTAGAGGAGATGCATCGTATTATAGAAAGTAAAAATAGAGGTGAAGCGGGAGCTTCGGTGCCGGCTCACGGACTCTATTTAACTAAAGTGGTTTATCCGAAAACAATACATATTTAATGGCAAATACATCGGGAAAGGCATTCGATTTTAAACTATTTAGACGATTATTGGAATACACCAATAAGTATCGTCTTACTTTTTACTTTGTTGCTTTTGCCGCCATCGCCATGTCGGTTTTGGGGGTATTGAGTCCGATAATTTTGGAAACTGCCATCGATGATGCTATACTACCTAAAGACTATGAAGGATTGGTTTTCTACATCGCTTTGATGGTGGGCGTGCTGTTTGCAGAAGTGATTTTTCAATTTGCCTTTATCTTCTATGCCAACTGGCTGGGACAAAATGTAATTAAAGATATTCGTGTAAAACTCTTCAAGTTGATGTTGAGTTTTAAAATGAAATATTTTGACAAGAGTGCGGTTGGCCGACTTACCACACGCGCCGTAAATGATATTGAAACCATCGCCAGCATATTTAGTCAAGGGTTGTTCATGATAATTAGCGACCTACTCAAGATGCTCGTAATTGCTGGGGTATTATTGTATAAAAGTTGGCAATTGGCGCTTATTGTCTTTACCGTTTTACCATTTCTACTGTACGCCACACGTCTATTCCAAAGAGCTATGAAGAGCGCCTTCGAAGATGTTCGGAATCAGGTAGCGAATTTAAATTCTTTCGTTCAGGAGCGTATTACTGGGATGAAGATTGTGCAGGTATTTGCACAAGAAGCAAACGAATACAAAGCCTTTAAGGAGATAAATGAAAAGCACAAAAAGGCATGGATCAAAACTGTTTGGTACAACTCTATCTTTTTTCCCATTGCTGAAATGTCTGGTTCAATTGCCATTGGTCTTATCGTTTGGTATGGAGGTCTAAATGCGATGGAAAACGGTGCAATAACACTAGGTCTTATTACCGCCTTTATCCAATTGACTCAGATGTTATTCCGACCACTTCGTCAAATCGCCGATAAGTTCAACACCCTTCAAATGGGGATGGTGGCCGCTAATCGAGTCTTCGGAATTTTAGATACAAAATCACATATAGCAGATGAGGGTACTGTGGAAATGAAAAATTCAGACGGCCATATCGAATTCCTTGATGTAGAATTTGGCTATATTCCCGAAGAAAGGGTGATTAAGGGAATTTCGTTCGATGTGGAACCCGGACAAACCATTGCCTTGGTGGGCGCTACCGGTGCAGGGAAATCGACCATTATCAATTTACTTTCTCGCTTTTATGAAATCAACTCCGGAGATATTTTGGTGGATGGAGTCTCCATTCGGGATTATACCTTGCCTTCGCTTCGGAACCAAATTGCGGTGGTGCTGCAGGATGTGTTCTTATTTGCCGACACCATATTGAACAATATTACTTTGGGGAATACAGATATTTCCGAAGAGGAAGTAATAGAAGCCGCCAAAGAAATTGGTGTACATTAATTTATCATGTCCTTACCGGGCGGTTACCATTACAACGTAAAAGAACGAGGTTCCATGTTGTCATCTGGGCAGCGGCAATTGATCGCCTTTTTAAGAGCCTATGTGAGTAAACCCAGCATTTTGGTGCTGGATGAGGCAACTTCTTCGGTCGATTCTTATTCCGAAGAATTAATTCAGAATGCCACCGATAAATTAACCAAGGGGCGAACTTCTATCGTGATTGCCCATCGTTTAGCAACGATCAAAAAAGCAGATGCGATATTAGTAATGGATGCCGGAAAGATTGTTGAAGCCGGTAAGCACAAAGAATTACTTCAGAATGAAAACGGTTTCTACAGGAACCTTTATGAGGTCCAATTCATGACAGAGGAGGCGATATAAGTGACTCCGCGCTTGGCCTTTTCCGCTTCTATCATTTCTTGAAAATCGCCTGTTAAAATCATCACTCCAATTTGCAATACAGAATAAATTATTAAAAATACCATGGCAATTCCAATGAAAAGGAGAGTACGAATTAGTATATCTCCAGTGCTTAACTTGAAAATGCGTTTATAACAATAGGCGGTATAAATCATTAGGAAAATATTCAAAATACTACCTACTATATAGAAATTAAATCCAATGACAGAGGTCGTAAGAGTAATAAAAGCAGTCGTAATCGAATATTGAGCAGAAATGTAGGTCATGGCCACAAAGTGCTCCGTGAAATTATATTTCTTCAAAGTGTAGAAGACTAGATATGCGATGAAGGCGTAAATAGGTAAATTGATAAGCACCACCAACGAATAATAGTCATACATCCAATCTACATTCACGAATCCATCAGGGGTGGAGTTGGCAACCAATGGAGAAATATCCATTCTGTCCTTAAACCATTTTAATAAAATGAAGAGTTGGATACCCGAAATGGTCACGGCCAATGCGAAATAGTTAATCACATTAATGTACCGTTTGCGAATACCGGATACATATCCATGGATAACATCTTCAGGTTTTTTGAATAATGTAATGTAAGTTTTTACCAGAGTGTTTTCGATATTGAAAAACTTCTCTATAAATTCGGCCCAAAGGTTTTTAAGTGTTAATCGATTTCGGATCACTTTTGCTCCGCAGGAATTACAATAGGTATCATCTTCTTTTAAAAGAAACGCACAGTTTTTACATTCCATAGGTATTAAAAGCTTAAGTCTTTTTCTAATTGAGCTCGCAGATCTTGCATATCTTCAAACAACACGAAATCACCTTCTTTTAAATATGAAACTTGTCCGTTTTCTTCCGAAACAACCAAACAAACGGCATCTGTTTTTTCAGTAATACCCAATGCCGCTCTATGTCTTAAGCCAAATCTCTGAGGGATGTTTTTATCATTCGAAACGGGCAGAATGACACGTGTAGCCGTGATTATATTGTCTTCAATAATAAGGGCTCCGTCATGTAACGGACTGTTCTTATAGAAAATACTTTCCAATATGGGTTGATTGACCTCCAATTGCATTCGATCGCAGTTGGTTTTTACAAACTCTAGACTATTATTTCTTTGAATAACGATGATGGCCCCGGTGAGACTCTTGCTCATCTTTTCGACGGCGCCTAAGACTGCATTAATATTTGTTGAGACTTCGGTATCGGACAGTAAGTTTAAGCTTTTTAATACTTTTTTTCGTGCTGAAAAATTAGTGGTGCCCAACATGAGCAGAAACTTTCTTACCTCTTGCTGGAAAACTATAATGAGCGCAATTATCCCAACTCCGAGGAAACCTCCAAGGATTTTACTTAGCAGTTCCATTTCGAGTAATTCGGTGACTTTCCAGATGGCGTAGAGAATTACAATCCCGATGAAGATATTGATGGCGACTGTACCTTTTACCAATTTATACACATAGTACATTAGAAATGCCACAAGCACCACATCAATGATGTCGATGATTCGTATTTCGGCAAAATCTAATAACTCCAAGGCAATACAGGTTTTTGTAAATGTAGTTGAATTTTTAAAATTTTATGAGTCCGATTTTAAGTTTTCTAACAGTGTCACACACTCAACGGCTTCTTTTACATCATGCACTCTTAAGATGGAAGCACCTTTTAGTAATGAAATGGCGTGGAGCGCAGTAGTTCCGTTTAGAGCTTCTTCCGGTTTGGATTCTAAAGTTTTATAAATCATAGATTTTCGGGAGATTCCCACAAGAAATGGAAAATTCATTGACTTAAAATTTTCCAGCTTATCGAGCAGTTCAAAATTTTGTGAGATCGTTTTGGAGAACCCAAAACCGGGGTCTAGGATGAGGTCATTGATTCCGGCATCGATTGCCATTTTTGATCTTTCAGCAAAATAGGACAGAATATCCTTCATTAAATGATCGTAATCTGTTTCGTTTTGCATCGTTTTTGGTGTTCCTCTCATATGCATTAATACATAAGGAACCTTGAGTTTTGCGACCGTTTTAAACATTTTATCATCCAGTTGTCCTCCGGAAATATCATTAATCATGACAGCACCTGCTTCAACGGCTAATTGGGCGACTTGACTTCGGAAAGTATCTACAGAAATTAGCGTTTCGGGATATTCTTTTAGGAGGGCTTCAATAGCCGGAATTACTCGATTTATTTCTACTTCTTCTGAAACATCGTCTCCTCCGGGTCGTGAGCTATATCCTCCAATGTCTAAAAAAGTGGCACCTTGCTCAATCATTTTGTTGGCTTGGAAGAGAATTTCGGTGGTTACTGTGGTGTTTCCACCATCATAAAAAGAATCTGGAGTGACATTTATGATGCCCATTACCTTAGGTTTTTTAAGGTCGATAAGCTTGCCGTTACAATTGAGGGTAAACAATTTTTTAAATTGATTTATTTAAGCGAAATTTACGCAAAATCTTACACTTCTATATGTCAGCCACGTCTCAACAGTACGATGCCGTAATACATACATGCAGAGAATTATTTATCAATAAAATGAAGGATTACGGGAGTGCCTGGCGCATCTTGCGTTTGCCTTCATTAACCGATCAGATTTTTATCAAAGCCCAAAGGATTCGGAGTTTACAGCAAAATACCGAGCGCAAAGTCGATGAAGGGGAAGCCAGCGAATTTATGGGCATTATTAACTACTCCATTATGGCACTTATTCAGTTGGAAAAAGGAGTAGTGGAACAACCCGATATTGAAATGGATGAAGCAATCGCGCTTTATGATGAAAAAGTAGCGCTTACCAAGCAGTTAATGATGGATAAAAATCACGATTATGGCGAAGCTTGGCGAGATATGAGAGTAAGTTCTTTAACCGATCTTATTTTACAAAAACTGCTTCGCGTAAAACAGATAGAAGATAATAAGGGAAAGACTTTGGTGAGTGAAGGAATTGATGCCAATTATCAGGATATGATTAATTACGCAATTTTTGCGCTAATTCATTTGGGCTAAATTGAAACAAAAATTATGAAGATACTTGTCGGAATTACCAGAATATTTGTCGGAGTATTATTTATTATTAGCGGACTTATAAAACTAAATGATCCCGTTGGGTTTTCATTTAAGTTGCAGGATTACTTTGCTCCGGAAGTGCTAAACTTGGAGTTCTTAATTCCTTACGCCTTGTTGCTAGCTTTGTTTGTGGTTATATACGAAGTGATGCTTGGAGTGATGATCATTCTGGGTTACGCAAAAAAGTTCACTTTATTCAGTCTGTTAGGAATGATCATTTTCTTTACGTTCCTCACATTTTATTCGGCTTATTTCAACAAAGTAACCGACTGTGGTTGTTTTGGAGATGCTCTAAAGTTAACGCCCTGGGAGTCCTTTTGGAAAGATATAGTGCTGTTGGTTTTAATTCTTGTTTTATACTTCGGAAGGAACCATATACAGCCGTTTTTTACCCGGAACATTAGAAGTATTTCGGTTTTTACCGCTTTGGTTTTATGCCTATGGTTGGGTTATCACGTATTA
>JABDKT010000175.1 GCA_013002065.1 Flavobacteriaceae bacterium | reverse complement strand
AACTCTTCTTTGGAAAGGGATTCAACCTTGTCGATGTTGTCTAACTGCATTCAGAAATAATAAACGCTAAAATTACAAAACTTTCGATAATAGCCTAGAAACAGAAAAAGCCGGACGTATCCGGCCTTCACTTATATTCTAATATGTTATGAATCTGTTGTCACCACCAGCTGATCGCTGTAATCACTGAATCCGTCGCTGCCACAATTGGCTCGCACATAAATTTCGTAAGTCGTCGAAGGTGTAAGATCCTGAATTTCAAAATTACTTTGTGAAGTTTGTATGGTCGTTCCCGTTCCAAGAACAAAACCTTGCGGACCGTACTCGATCTCCCAGGCAGTTTCATTGTTTTCATCCCAAGTCAATTCAGCAGTGGTAGAAGAAACCGAAACCAAAGCTAAATTTGTAGGTGTGTTACACAATTCAACGTTCTCCAAAGTTGTGAACTGGGCCGAGATATAATCGCTTAATCCATCGCTTCCGCAGTTGGACCGAAGGAATATTTCATACGCCGTTAACGGATTTAAACCGTCCACGAGGAATTCGGTTTGAGAGGTTTGGACCACCGTTCCCGAACCAATCGAGAAACCGGATTCACCATATTCGAATTCAAAAGCCGATTCCCCTCCGGTATCCCAGCTAAAGAAAACCGACATACTATTGATTTGTTCGATGGAAATGTTTTCGGGTTTTGAACAGTTGTTGTTGGTTCCATCATCGTCGTTGGAACAACTCAATAACAAAGTGCAAGCCACAGCCAAAAGAAGCAATCTTTTCATAATTGAAAGGTTTTTTAGAGTTAAGTAATCTTTTGGCTGGTTCTAAAAAACGAGCTTCTTTCTATAAAAATTGTGCTACAGTGGAAATACTATTTCTGAAGTGCTTTGGATTTGGCCAGTTCATTTCGCTCAATAGAATGCTCCGGTCTAGTCCATCTGGGCTTCTCTCCCATTGCTTCTATTTGTGAATCTGCCGCTTCAACGGTCTCTGGCTGCGCCTTTTTAACGAAAGGCTTTTGAGGTTCCAAACCGAGCAATTTAAACATTTCCATGTCCTCATTCACATCCGGATTAGGAGTGGTTAAAAGTTTATCCCCTGCAAAGATCGAATTTGCTCCGGCAAAGAAACACATAGCTTGACCCTCTCGGCTCATCTCGGTTCGCCCGGCCGAAAGTCGGACCTGTGTTTGAGGCATCGCAATTCTAGTCGTGGCCACCATTCGAATCATTTCCCAAATTGAAATGGGCTCAATCTCTTCCATTGGAGTACCCTCAACGGCCACCAAAGCATTAATTGGAACCGATTCCGGTTGCGGATTTAAAGAAGCCAAGGCGACTAGCATACCTGCCCTGTCTTCCAATTTCTCGCCCATACCAATAATTCCACCACTACAGACTGTGACATTTGTTTTGCGAACATTTCCTATGGTATCCAAACGGTCTTGATAAGCGCGAGTAGAAATTACATCTTTATAATAATCCTCGCTCGTATCTAAGTTATGATTGTAAGCGTAAAGTCCTGCTTCGGCCAATCGCTTCGCCTGATTTTCGGTAATCATCCCTAAGGTGCAACACACTTCCATATCCAATTTGTTGATGGTTCTTACCATCTCCAAAACCTGATCAAACTCTTCTCCGTCTTTC
This sequence comes from Flavobacteriaceae bacterium, assembly GCA_013002065.1. Taxonomy (GTDB): domain Bacteria; phylum Bacteroidota; class Bacteroidia; order Flavobacteriales; family Flavobacteriaceae; genus Aureisphaera. The sequence continues at coordinate 11,612 of JABDKT010000175.1, read as the reverse complement.
ACATTTCTCCAAGCCGCTCCCATACAAACTCGAGAACTTCCAGACGCCTTTGCTCTCAACGCTTGAGCTTTTACCTGTTGTACCGACATAAGATCATTTCCCTCAATATCGGTATGGTAACGTGCTGCTTGTGGACAATAGCCACAATCTTCAGGGCAGCCGCCGGTTTTAATCGAAAGTAAGGTGGAAACCTGAACTTGATTCGGGTTGTGAAATTTTCTATGAACACTAGCTGCCTCGTAAAGCAGCTCCATCATGGGCTTGTTATAAATTTCTAGAATTTCTTCCTTGGTCCAATTGTATTTTATGTCGCTCATAGATTCAAAAATATATAAAAATACTTGCCTATTTAGGGTTTTGAAATAATAATACTAACAGCATTTCCACCAAAGCCAACTGCGTTTACCAAAACGGTCTCCAAATGGTTAATTTCTTGTTTGCTGTTCTTGTGAAAAGGATTCCCGATCCACCTATTGTGTTTCAACATTAGAACGGCCATTTCCAAACTCATCATTCCGGAAGCTCCTAAACTATGTCCTATCATCCATTTGTTTGAAGTAAGCAACGGAGTGTCATTGACAAAAACTATTTCAATGGCATTCATTTCGGCTACATCGCCTTTTACAGTTCCCGGAGCATGCATCACTATCCCATCTACTGTAGTTAGTTTTGCATCTTTCAAGGCCATTTTCATTGACTTCTGAAAACAGTCTGCATTTTCAGAAATAGAACTTCCATGTTCTAATATTTCCGAAGAAAAACCGATTCCTCTTATTACTGCCCTAGAATGTTTGTGGATTCCCTTTTCCAAAACTGCCATAGCGGAAGCCTCACTTAATACCATGGTATTGCTACTTTTATCGAATTTCATCGATTCGCAAGCCTGTTCACGCTCTAATTTGGAATACAATTTAAGCGCCTTCATTTGCGCAATGGTGAAAGGAGTAGTAGGTACTTCTGAACCTCCAACTAGAAACATATCGGACATATTGGACCGCAGCCAAGCAATTCCATTAAGTACAGCGTGCATGGCGGTCGAACAAGTAACCGAATGTCCCATTTGGATACCTCCTATCTCCAAATCTTGTCCCACCCAGGAAGAAATATTTCCTAAGGTAGTGGTTGGAGAAGTATAGGCCGAAACTCTTCCTTCTTTCAAATAATCTTCATGAAATTCTTCGAATAGTTGAGTAGCGCCTCTTGAAGATCCAATATTGATCCCAACACGGTTATCATTGAGTTCATTTCTGTCCATAACGAGTCGAGCCGCTGTAATGGCCAATTGCACCGATCTATCAAGTTTGCCGTAATTCGGATTACTTTGAGTGAGCAATTCGAGATCGGATTTTACGCTGGTGGATATTTCAGAAACCCAACAATCACATCCATTTACAGAGGTTTTAGAAAATAAGGGTTTCGCCTTTAAATAGGAGTTCCAAACCTCATCGGGATTATTCCCCAAGGCCGAAACGGATGCGATATTACTAATGAAAATTGGTTCTGACAAGAATGATTACTTTGCCGCAAATTTAAACTAATGCGATTGCTTCTTCAATCGAATCATAGATTTTTTTGAGCTGTTTTTCAGTAATCACGAAGGGAGGTAAAATATAAATTGTATTCCCTAAAGGTCTCAGAAAAATACCCTTATCCATGAAGTGATTGAAAAGTTGATTTCTCAATTTTCCATACCGAGTCATTTCGACGTTTAAATCGATAGCTAGAATCACACCCATGGTTCTTACTTCGGAAATATTAGAATGTTGAGACAATCGCTGTTTGAATTCCCAATGTGCATTTTGAATTCTGGTGATGTTCTCTTGTATCTCTTCAGAAAGTAATAATTCGATTCCCGCTATTGCTGCAGCACAGCCCACGGGATTAGCACTGTAAGTGTGAGCATGGAAGAAGGCTTTACCAATTTCATCATCCAAAAAAGCATCGTAGATCTCCTGAGAACAACTGGTAATACTCATGGGAGAAATTCCCGCCGTTAATGACTTAGCCAAACAAATAATATTGGGAGAAACGTCCAAATAGAGGGATGAGAAATGCTTTCCTGTTTTACCAAAGCCGGTCATTACTTCATCGGCTATGGTGATCACTTTATTCTCGTGGCAAATTTTCAGGACCTGTTCGAGAGCCTCCTTATCGTGAAATTTCATTCCGGCTGCACCTTGAATTAAAGGTTCGTAAACGATCGCAGCACATAGGTTGTCTGCCATGATCGATTTCAAGGACGCCATCACTTCCCTTACATTCTCGTTGGTGGGAGGCGGAATTCGTTTTACTTTTAATGAAAAATCCTGAAAAGGACCATTGTAGACTGCAAGACCCGAAGCACTCATGGCTCCAAACGTATCACCGTGAAATCCATTTTCAAAAGCAATTAAGACATCTCGTTTCTCACCCTTATTAAAATGATATTGGAGTGCCATTTTAATTCCGGCTTCTATGGCCGTGGAGCCATTATCATTAAAAAATATCTTCGCCTGATTTTTTGGAAGTATCTCTAAAAGTTTTTCTGCCAAATTCACGGCAGGCTTATGTGTAAAACCGGTAAAAACCACCTGGTCTAATTCTCTTAGTTGTTGAGAGACAGCCGAAATTATATGATCATTACAATGACCATACATAGCAGTGTACCAGGAAGCAATTCCGTCTATGTATTCTTTGCCGTCTTCGTCCCAAAACAAGGCATCTTTTGCTTTCGAAATAGCAATAGGTGGAGAAGCAGTTTGATGCTGGGTTAAAGGGTGCCAGATCGCTTGTAAATCACGCTCCTGTAAGCTCTTTCCTGAATTTTTCGGCATATTCGTTAACTACATTTGTATCGATATAAGGTTCGGGATCCAACCTTCCAATTATTTTTACTCCGCTCATTTCAGCAATGATAGATTCGGTCGATGCTACTTCATCACCATTAAAAATGATCCCTGCGATATTTAAGTTCCGACTTTGTAGTGCCTCAATGGTTAGAAAAGTATGATTAATACTTCCCAATTCGTGTTTGGATACAATGATCACCTTGTCGGTAGGCTTTATTAAATCAATAACCAAATCTTTAGAATTAAGCGGGACTAAGAGTCCGCCCGCGCCTTCAATTACGAGATGGTTCTGTGTGTTTGGTCTTTTTATTTTGTTTAATGAAATTTCGATATTATCTATTTCCGCAGCGCCATGCGGACTCATTGGCGTATTCAACAAATAACTACTTTCATGTATTTTGGACGTTTCATTATTGATCCATTCTGAAACCTTATGGCTATCGGTGTAGTCAAGTTCCCCCGCCTGAACCGGTTTCCAATAATCTGCTTCTAAAGATTGAGTGATAATTGCTGCCACTACTGTTTTCCCAACATCGGTGGAAATACCGGTTACAAAATAAGTCTCCTTCATTTTACAAACTTAGCCAATAGTTGTACAACTTGTCTTATGCTTTCTTCGGAATTGTAACTGTGCAAACAAAAACGCAAACGCTCTTTTCCTTTAGGAACGGTAGGTGCTAAGATAGGGCGCACATCAAATCCTTGATTCTGTAACTCCGTTGCCAGAGATTTTATATTCGAATTGCCAGGAATTATACAACTTTGTATCGCAGAATCACTCTTTATAAAACTGGCGCCAAATTCAGCCTTTAAAATCTCTTGATTGAATATTGCAATATTACGATTTAATTCTTCTCTCACACTTTTAGCTTCTTGTAGCTCCTCATAGGCCGCGACAATCAACGCTACGTCATAAGGGCTTAAGGCCGTTGTATAAATAAGGCTTCTAGAAAAATTTACCAGATACTCTTTTAATCGTTTACTCCCCACTACGACTGCGCCTTTACAACCCAATGCCTTTCCGAAGGTATAAATACGGGCAAAGCATTTGTTCTCAAGTTTTAAATCCTGAACAAAGCCATATCCCTCACTTCCCATGACACCTAAAGCATGTGCTTCATCCAAAACCAGTCTAAACGAAAACTCGTTTTGCAGTTCCATTAGTTTCTTTAAATCGGGACTGTCACCATCCATAGAAAAAACAGTTTCGGTAACCACATAAACTTCCCGACTTTGGGAATCACCACCAGCAGTCAATCGAATGAGTTTTTCTTTAAGATCTTTAAAATCGTTATGCCCAAATTTGTATGCTTTGGCGGGACTTAGGCGTATGCCTTCCCGAATTGACGCATGGCATAATTCATCATAAAACACCAAGTCATCCTTTTGTGGAACACAACCAAAAAACCCCACGTTTGCCATATAACCGCTGTTGTAAATAAGAGCAGCTTCGGCATTGTGAATATTGGAAATTCTGGATTCGGCAACTGGATACAACTCATGATTTCCCGTGAGCAGTCGGGAGCCCGTCGCATTATTTTGTTCAAGCTTGTATTCGTTGAGAAGTTTTTTTGCAGTTTCTGCTATTTCCGAAGAATAACTAAATCCGAGGTAATCATTGGAAGCAAAATCGTGCTCTCCTTTGAAATTCTTCAAACTACGAAAAGCATCATTGTCTTTGCGTTTGGTGAGTTTTTCACTTAATTTCTTCGGAAAATCATTCATCCGTCAAAAATACAATCCGTCATGCGAAATTCTATAAATTGTGGAAAGTATTTAAACCTAGAATTTCGGGTTTTAATATAGAAGTTAAACAATGTGCTATTTCCAATATATTTTTAATAGTTTTAGATTCAGAACTGTAATTCAACTATTTTCCTTTGAACCATCGTACCAAAAGTTTAGCTTCCCTTCAATCTGAAATTAATTGGGATATTTTAGTAATTGGCGGAGGTGCTAGCGGTCTGGGAGTTGCCGTTGATGCAGCCAGCAGAGGATTTAAGACCATTTTATTTGAACAATATGATTTTGCCAAAGGAACTTCAAGTAAAAGCACCAAATTGGTTCACGGTGGAGTTCGCTATTTGGCGCAAGGAGATATAAAGCTGGTTTCCGAGGCTTTGAGAGAACGCGGTCTGTTGGCCAAAAATGCGCGACATCTCTTCAAAACCCAAAAGTTTATCATTCCAAGTTATAACTGGTGGGGTGGCCCTTATTATGCTTTCGGTTTAAAACTCTACGACTTTCTATCCAAAAAACTGAGTTTAGGTCCCTCCAGACTCGTCAAGAAAAAATCGGTTATCCAAATGTTACCCACCTTAAAAACCGATAATTTATTTGGCGGGGTTTCTTACTTCGATGGCCAATTCGACGATGCTCGTTTGGCCTTAAATTTAGCTCAAACTGCCGAGCAGCATGGTGCTACCGTACTTAATTATATGAAAGTTCTTAAGCTGAACAAAACGGATAACAACGATATATCGGGAGTTATTGTTGAAGATCAAGAAACGGGAAATCAATTTTCGGTGAATGGAAAGGTTATTATAAATGCTACCGGGATTTTCACGGACAAAATCCTGAAAATGTACAACCCTAAACACAAAAAAACCGTGGTCCCCAGTCAAGGGATTCATTTAATGTTGGATAAATCATACCTTCAAGGGGATACTGCTTTAATGATTCCAAAAACTTCCGATGGTAGAGTTTTATTCATTATTCCTTGGTACGACAAAGTCATCGCCGGTACTACAGATACTTTGATCAAAAAACCTAAAATCGAACCGGTCCCATTGGAGGAAGAAGTAGATTTTATTCTGGATACCATCAATAATTACCTCACCAAAAAAGCGGAACGAAGTGATGTGCTCTCGGTGTTTAGCGGATTACGACCTTTGGCTAAACCAAAGAAGGACGAAACCAACACAAAAGAAGTTTCGCGCAGTCATAAAATTATCGTCGACAATAATTTGGTGAGTATAGTGGGCGGAAAATGGACCACCTATCGTAAAATGGCCGAGGATGTAGTGGACAAAGTAATTGAAACTTATGGTTATGAGAAAAATCCGTGCAAAACTAAAAGCATCTCTTTGGTGGGTAATTTGAGTCAAAATTCGGAAGTGCCCGGTAATCATTTATATATTTACGGTGGGCAGCTCAACGAGTATCTAGAATTTGAAAAATCCAATGAAGAGTATTCAGAAAAAATTCATCCTAACTATCCTTATACCAAAGGACAAGTGGTTTGGAGCGTTCGAAACGAATATGTCCAAACCATAGAGGATTTTCTATCAAGACGTATTCGGTTATTGTTACTAGATTCGCGTGCCGCAATAGAAGCTGCTCATTTAGTGGCAGCTACTATGGCCAAAGAATTGGGGCAAAACGGGGAGTGGCAGGAACGCCAGATTCAAGAATTCACTGAATTGGCAAATACATACATATTAAACTAAAAATCTTAAAATGGACCATCAATATATTTTATCGATAGACCAAGGCACAACTTCCTCCCGTGCTATTCTTTTTAACCATGCCGGCGAAAACTGTGGAAGTGGACAACAAGATTTTAAACAAATATTCCCTCAACCCGGATGGGTAGAACATAACGCTAAAGAAATTTGGGAGTCACAATGGGTGGCTATACAAGAGGCTTTAGTGAGTACCGATGTTACCGGTCATGATATTGCTGCTATTGGAATTACCAATCAGCGAGAAACTACTTTAATCTGGGATCGAAGCACAGGAAAACCAATTCACAATGCCATTGTTTGGCAGGATAGACGTACGGCAAAATATTGTGATAGTCTTAAGGAAGCAGGTCACGTGGAGACTTTTAAAAAGAAAACAGGGCTCATTTTGGATGCCTATTTTTCCGGAACCAAAGTGAAATGGCTCCTCGATAATGTGGAGGGTGCCAGAGCGAGAGCCGAGAATGGTGAGTTGTGTTTTGGAACTATAGATAGTTGGATTATTTGGAAACTTACGAACGGCGAAAAACATATTACCGATGTGAGTAATGCGAGTAGAACTTTGTTATTCAACATTCACACCTTAGAATGGGATGATGAGCTTCTCAATATTCTAGACATACCAAAAAGTTTAATGCCCGAAGTAAAAGGAAGTAGCGAAACTATAGGAGAAACTTATGAAGGACTTTTTGCAAGACAAATTCCTATTTCAGGAATAGCCGGCGACCAGCAGGCGGCGCTCTTCGGACAACAATGTACCGAAGTGGGAATGGTAAAAAACACCTACGGTACGGGATGTTTTCTTTTGATGAACACAGGTGAAACTCCAGTTTATTCTGAAAACAATCTGCTCACCACAATAGGATGGAAAATTGGTGATACAGTGAATTATGCATTGGAAGGAAGCGTGTTTGTAGGAGGTGCCGCGGTTCAATGGATTCGTGACGGATTGAAATTAATAAATGATGCTTCCGAAGTAGAAAAATTGGCCACTAGTGTTGAGGATAATGGCGGTGTTTATTTTGTTCCTGCTCTCACCGGTTTAGGAGCTCCCTATTGGGACAGTTATGCAAGAGGGGCAATTGTTGGCCTTACGAGAGGAACAACCCAAGCTCATATCGCCAGAGCGACTTTAGAAGGAATTGCTTACCAAGTGTATGATATCGTAAAAGCTATGGAAGCAGATGCCAAAACGGAAGGAAAAGAATTACGTGTGGACGGCGGAGCAACAGCCAATAATTTTCTGCTTCAATTTCAAAGTGATATTTTTGAATTCCCTGTGGTACGCCCTAAGCAATTAGAAAGCACTGCCTTGGGGGCGGCGTATCTTGCGGGATTAGCAGTTGGGTATTGGGAAAATTTGGAAAGTCTGCAAGAGCAGTGGTCGATGGATAAGGTTTTTGAGCCTAAAATGGACCAAGAAAATGTAAAGCATCACATAGATCAATGGCATAAAGCTGTGGGTCGAAGCCAGAATTGGATAGAATAATCAACTAAGACAATTTATAATGACACCATTTATCGCAGAAGTTCTTGGAACCTTTTTACTCATGTTATTAGGAAATGGGGTGGTCGCTAATGTATTATTAAGCGAGACCAAAGGAAATAATTCGGGTTGGATCGTAATTACAACAGGCTGGGGATTGGCAGTTTATGTAGCCGTTTTGGTCGCAGGACCTCATAGTGGGGCACACATCAATCCGGCGGTGACCGTGTCATTAGCTGCTGCAGGTTTATTTGAATGGGCCAGTGTTCCTATTTATATCGCAGGACAATTTATTGGTGCTATGCTAGCTGCGTTGGTAGTTTACCTTTTTCACAAGAAACATTATGACGCAACAGAGGACGCCGACCTTATTGCAGCCACTTTTTGTAATGCTCCTGCCATAAAAAATATTCCTTCTAATTTCTTTTCTGAAATGGTCGCAACCTTTGTACTACTCACGGCAGTCTTCTACATTGTCGATCCGGAACTTACGATGCCCACAGGAGAAATTGCCCTTATCGGACTAGGATCTATAGGTGCGCTACCTGTTGCTTTGGTGGTTTGGGCAATCGGACTTTCCCTTGGAGGAACGACCGGATATGCCATTAATCCGGCACGTGATTTGGGACCTCGAATTGTGCATTCCTTACTTCCCATTAAGAATAAAAAAACCGATTGGGGTTATTCTTGGATACCGGTAATAGGACCTCTTGCCGGTGGTATAATTGCAGCCTTGTTGTACTTACAACTCTCCTAAGTTTGCGTTTTAAGAACTTCAGCAAAACTTAAAATGCGACTATTTTTGACATTGAAGAACGTTGAGGATTGCGTATCTTGAAGTATGATTCGGTATAAGTTGGTCACTTCGGAAAAGGAACTGAAACAAATTCTTGAACTTCAGCGAGAAAATCTACCGTCTAATATTTCCGAAGAAGAAAAACTACAAGAAGGCTTTGTTACTGTGAATCATACTTTCGCCCTATTGAATGAAATGAATGATGCCTGTCCACATACCATCGCCACCCATAACTCAGACGTGATTGGTTACGCTCTTTCCATGCATCCCAAATTTGGCGATTCGATAGAAGTGCTAAAACCCATGTTCGCTGAGATTCAGAAATACAGCGACCAATTATTTCAAAAACCGAACAATTTTTTGGTCATGGGACAAATCTGCATTTCTAAAGATTTCCGAAGAAAAGGAATTTTTAGAGAATTGTATTTTCAGATGAAACACAACTTTATTCCACCTTACGAAGCGATAATAACTGAGGTCGATACTGCCAATAAGCGATCGCTTCAAGCGCATTATGCCGTGGGTTTTAAACAAATTACTATGTATTCTTCCGGCGGACAGGATTGGGACCTTCTTATTCTACGATAAAAAATTCCTTACTTGTTTATAACAAGGTCGTTCAGATGTTGCTTTGCCTTTCGTGCAAAGGCATTGGCCGAACTTTGATCCTTAAATTTCACCACCATCTTCTTTCCAAAGCGCTTAAAATGAAATACTACTTTATACGTTTTACCCGTACTTTTATTTACAGAAATGCTTTTTAAATCGTCGAAGTACTTCCATTTACCATATTTGAAAGGCCCTAAACATTTAATCACCTTATAGCGCCTTTTATAGAAGTCGAATTCATAATCATGTACAATTCCTAGGTCTTTAGCAAAGCGAAAAGTGATATAGGTAATAAACCCCCACAGAAACAATTCACCGGAAGAAACATCACCTTGAATTATTCCTAATGAATCCAATGTTCGAAGGCCACAAATAATGGATGCAGTAAACAATATGGCAGCCAAAAGTGACATTCCAATAGATTGTTTACCATGGAATTTAATGATACCTTCAGAACTCATAATACAATAATACAAAAAAACGCCTCCCAAATGGAAGGCGTTTTACGTATCGATTTCGAATTGGTCTTAATCTGCCAAAACGATTACTCTGTTGTTACTCATTTGAACAGTTCCGCTGTTGATTTCCAACACCCATTTTCCATCTACCTGCTCAAACTTATTTTCGAAGCCTTCAGCAATGGTTGGGTTTCCGCGAAACTTCACTTTACCTTCACCCAATAGGGATACGATAGCAGCGTGATTGTTCAACATTTGAAATTCACCATCTACACCAGGTACGGTTACCGATTCTACTTCGCCGCTTACTAAAGATGCTTCCGGAGTTACAATTTCTAAATACATGTGATATTGCTTTAAGACCCTTCGACTGCCAGTCCGACAAATCATTCTGGCGGGCGCTCAGGGTGACATTTGGATTAATTAAGCTTCAGCCAACATTTTCTCTCCGGCTTCGATCGCTTCTTCGATTGTACCTTTCAAGTTAAATGCAGCTTCCGGCAGGTGATCTAACTCACCGTCCATAATCATATTAAATCCTTTGATGGTTTCTTTGATATCTACCAATACTCCTGGTATACCTGTAAACTGCTCGGCTACGTGGAAAGGCTGAGATAAGAAACGTTGTACACGACGAGCGCGACCTACCGCCATTTTATCCTCTTCACTCAATTCCTCCATACCAAGAATGGCAATGATATCTTGTAATTCTTTATAACGCTGTAAAAGCTCTTTTACTCTTTGTGCACAATTGTAGTGCTCATCACCTAAGATATCGGCTGTCAAAATTCTTGAAGTAGAATCAAGTGGATCCACCGCAGGGTAAATACCTAGTTCGGCAATCTTACGCGACAATACTGTTGTTGCATCCAAGTGGGCGAAAGTTGTCGCCGGTGCCGGGTCTGTCAAGTCATCTGCAGGTACATAAACCGCCTGAACCGAAGTAATCGATCCTTTCTTAGTAGAAGTAATTCGCTCCTGCATCGCTCCCATCTCGGTAGCAAGTGTTGGCTGATATCCTACGGCAGAAGGCATACGCCCAAGAAGTGCAGACACCTCGGAACCTGCTTGAGTAAATCGGAAGATATTATCAACGAAGAAAAGTACGTCTTTTCCTTGTCCGTCTCCAGCTCCGTCACGGAAATACTCAGCAATGGTCAATCCGGAAAGTGCCACACGAGCACGTGCTCCTGGAGGCTCATTCATCTGTCCGAATACAAAAGTTGCTTTGGATTCTTTCATAGCAGTCTTATCCACTTTTGAAAGATCCCAACCTCCTGCTTCCATCGAATGCAAGAAATCGTCACCGTATTTAATAATTCCGGATTCCAACATCTCACGCAGCAAGTCATTACCTTCACGTGTACGCTCTCCTACTCCTGCGAATACAGAAAGCCCACCGTGTCCTTTGGCGATGTTGTTAATCAATTCCTGAATCAATACGGTCTTACCTACTCCAGCTCCACCAAACAATCCAATCTTACCTCCCTTTGCGTAAGGTTCGATCAAGTCAATAACTTTAATTCCGGTAAAAAGAACTTCGGTTGAGGTAGAAAGATCTTCAAATTTTGGAGCTTCACGGTGAATGGGTAATCCATCATCGCCTTCTTTAGGCAGGTTTCCAATACCGTCGATTGCATCCCCAATTACATTAAAAAGCCTTCCATAAATTTCAGGACCAATGGGCATCTGAATAGGCACTCCTGTTGACACTGCATCTACTCCTCTACTCAATCCGTCGGTAGAATCCATAGAGATCGTACGAACTGTATTTTCCCCAATATGAGATTGTACTTCCAGAACCAAAGTGTTTCCATTGTTCTGTACTTCTAACGAATCGTAAATTTTTGGAAGTTCTGCGCCATTTGCGAACTCAACGTCCACCACCGGGCCAATAATTTGTGCAACTTTTCCTGTAACTGTTGACATGCTGTAAGTGTTTATAATTTAGTACTGTTAGAAGGCTAAAAA
>JABDKT010000170.1 GCA_013002065.1 Flavobacteriaceae bacterium | reverse complement strand
CTCCCCATTGCATAATTTTGTATCTTTAAAAGAAAAGTTAACGCTATGAAAAAAATCATACTCATTGTATTGTTTTTGGCTATTGTGTATTCCTGTCAAAGTGATGATAGCGGTTCTAATATGGAAGATACCGAGGACAACAGCTCCAATGAAAACGAGAATAATGAAGAAGAAATTTTCGATCTCAATTTGGAGTTCGTAATTGATGAAAATCCACAGAACGATCAATCCATCGGAATTTTAACCGTTGAAAATTCAGAAGGAGAATCGTCATACACGATCATTTCCGAAGAACATGAAGGAGCAATCAACTTGGACACATCCACTGGAGAAGTTACAGTAGCAGATCGGTCGTTTTTCGATTTTGAACAGCACACTCAATTAGAAGCGGTTTATGAATACACAGACAATTTAGGAACCAGAATGATTAATTTAATCATTAATATATCCGACATAGTTGAAGAGCAATTAATTTTGGATTATATCGAAAGGTTTTGGAGTGGTACTTCTGCAAATTTTATCTTCGAAAGCAATAGACTTAAATCTTACCATTTCCAAGGTGGTTCGTCCGGATGTTCTACTGAATTAGAGTATGAGGGTGATAGGATTGTATTTATTGATTACAACTGTGGTGGTTCACCGGGATGGGGTGTTTATTCCGATATCTGGCTCACTTATAATTCCAACAATGAAATTAGCAACATTGAAACATCTTCTTACAATACAGAATTGGGTCAAACTTTTGTGCAATATTTTAATTTGGTCTGGAGTGGGAATCGTTTGGATATGACGGAAACAATTTCCGGTGATCAATGGGAGATTGAGTTCGATGATGATTTCAAAGTTTTATCGTACATCTACAATGGAATAATAACAAATTATACTTATTCTAATAGTAATCTGATTGAAATTTCTAGTAGCAACGGATTCAATGCCCATCTAGAATTCGACACAGCGAATAATCCCTTAAAAAATCCTTTATATCAAGATTTGGTATGGATTGACTTATTTACTCATTTGTCTTGGGGATATAATATCAATATCGTAAATTATTATCCAGATCATGAGTTAACCAACACAAATAATGTGGTATATCGACAACTCAATAATTCTACAAGATATTACGAATATGATTATAACCCCAATAACTATCCGGTAATCCAATGGGAATTAGATGGTGTCAAATTTCGAGAATATTATTATATCGAATAGATTATGGATTCTAAATGGCAAAAAAACTTAAAACGCTACGACGAACTCGTCGCATTGAACCCCAAGTTTGAACGATTGGGTAAAACCATGCCTTATACTTCGGCCAACACACATATGTTTTCTTTACTGAATAAGGACGGGGAATTCGGTATCCGGCTTTCAAAAGAATCACAAGAAAAGTTCAAAGAAGAACACAACACCACCATTTACAAGTCCTATGGAGCTACTATGCGCGATTATGTTTTAGTGCCAGACGAAATGTTCGACGATATGGAGCTACTTTCCAAATACTTGGAAGAAAGCTATCAATACGTTATGTCGCTTCCCGCCCAGCCTCGCAAGAAAAAATAATCGTCAGTTCGAGTGATTCACCGCAGGTGAATTGTATCGAGAATCACATAACTTCAACAGCCCCCCCTTTGAAGGGGAGGTGGTTACGTAGTAATCGGAGGGGATGTACTTACACTTCTCGATACTTTTTTCTTTCAGAAAAACACTCGAAGTGACAATTAGCTTCCGTCTTCCTGCTTTCGTGCTTCTTGCTTCCTGCTTTCGTGCTTCTTGCTTCCTGCTTCTTGCTTCCTGCTTCCTGCTTCTTGCTTCTTGCTTCTTGCTTAAAACCTCACAAAACTTATCAACAACATTTTTATAATTTGGAATAATTCCATAATTTTGGAATATATCCAAATGTATTTAAACACACATACATATTATAGCCTTCGGTATGGCACTATAAAACCTAGAGATTTACTACAGTGGTTTCAGGATTTAGGAGTGTCTGCCTTTGCATTGACCGACATCAACACCACTTCGGCCTGCCTGGAAATCGCACGTCTGTCCCCTAAATACAATATCAAACCGTCTCTGGGGATCGATTTCAGAAATAGTGCAAAGCAACAGTTTATCCTGCTAGCCAGAAACAATGAAGGCTTTCAACATATCAACCACTACCTTTCGGAATTTCTCCATGAAGACGATTACAAAATTCCCGATCGCGCCAAAGCATTACCAAATACTTTCGTTATCTACCCTTTCACCAAATTTGAAGGAGAGACCTTACTCGACCACGAATTTCTGGGCGTAAAGATCGAGGACATTAACCGACTTAAATTTTCTCCCTGGAACAAGCGGCTCGACAAACTGGTCATC
>JABDKT010000155.1 GCA_013002065.1 Flavobacteriaceae bacterium | reverse complement strand
AAACGAATTAAATGGTACTGTATCGGGAAGAGTACGAATTTTTGATTTTGACGGGAACCAATGGGCGCAGGTAGGAGAAGATTTATTAGGAGAGGCTCAAGGTGATTTCTTCGGTAGAAAAATCGCGCTAAATGGAGATGGAACTATGCTGTTAGCAGGAAGTTATGCAAATGATGCCAATGGAACTAATTCTGGGAGTGCTAGAATTTTTAAAGAAGCAAATGGTGGTTGGCAACAGATAGGTGAAGATATTGACGGAGAAGCTGAAGATGACTTTTTTGGAGAACAATTGGACATTAGTGAAGATGGATTCATAATTGGAATTGCCGGCGCATCGAATGATAACAATTCATTTGAAAACTCTGGTCATGTTAAAATGTATGAGGTGGATGCGACACTTGATATTACTGAAAGCGTCTTATCAAATAATATTGTATATCCTAATCCGGCGAATAAGTATGTGAACTTCGCAAACTTAGATCATGTAGAAAAAATTTCCATTTACAGTATTCATGGGCAAGAACTGAAATCGATAGATGTTGAAAATTCAACAAAACATATTGATATTTCAGATTTATCTGTAGGTACCTATTTCATTAGGTTAATATCGGGTGATAGCATCAGAACTCTGAAACTAATCAAATATTAACTGAACAGTCTTAATTTACTTTTTCCTCTAAGAGGCGCTTCAAAAACGGAATTTGCACTAAGAACAAAGCCAAAAAGCCAATACCATAGATCATAGTTTTAGATAGTTCTAAATCTTTAAAAAAGGTTCCCGCAAAACTTAATTCAGGTTTCGGAAGTTTTGTAATAAAGCTAGCTTCGGTTTCTGGCAAAAAGAAAAACAGGGAAGCACAGGCTATGATTAATATGGCGGCAATAAACCAGCCGCGTTTGGAAATTAAGGGGGTATAGGTTACCGTTTTGCCTTCCTCAATAATCTTATTCATAACTGAAGCGGCGAATCCTTTGGAGGGTTGTTCCAAACCGGATTCCTTCATCACTTTCTTCGTAAATTCCTCTAAATGATCAAACTGCTTTTCCATTGGTATTCAGTATTTCTGGCATCACATAAGATTGTAATAAATTAAATAATTTCTTACGGCTGCGGAATAATTTTACTTTTATGTTTTCTTCGGAAAGATCAACTATCTGAGCGATTTCTTTTACCGATTGTTCTTCAAAATAATAAAGCGTTATTAGTACAGCCTCGGTTTTGGGAAGCTGCATAATACATTCTTTTATCTTTTGTCTTCTTTCTTTACTTTCCAGCATGTCTAAGGCATTTTCAACCAAAGCTGTATCGCCTTCCGTAATTTCTTCGAATAACTCGGAGGTTTGAGATCGTTTGTTCTTTCTCAACCTGTCCAGGGCTTTTCGATACGCAATACTATACAACCAACTAGAAAATTTAGAATCTCCTCTAAATCCTGATAACGACGCGTATGCCTTTATAAACGTATCCTGAGCAACCTCTTCGGCCTCCTCCTTCACTTTCAGCATTCTCAGTGAAATAGTATACACATATGCCTGATACTTTTCCACAAGCAAACCAAAGGAACGGGTATCCCCTTCCAAGGTCTTTTGAATGAGCAGCTGGTCAGTGTTGGTTGTCATGCTATGGGTAAGACGGTCATTTATAAATAATGGTTACACGAAAAATCGGGAAAATGTCATTCTTTTACATTAATTGAAACAATACTCCTGATATTCAGCAAATTATAAAATATATTAGACAGAACTGTAACCGAAAGTATAAATCCGACGTCCTAAGGACAAACAAAAAATAATAATCATTTTAAATCAATCAATATGGGACCAGGAGAAGTCATTATACCAATAGTATTTTTTGCCGTTGTCTTCGGAATTTTTTATCTCTTTATCACAGCAAGAAACAAAGAACGCATAGCACTTATTGAAAAAGGTGCAGATGCCTCCATATTTTACGGTGATCGCCGCGCCACACCTATGTGGAAGGTGTTTATTATCAACTTCGCATTGCTGCTTATGGGTATCGGAATTGGAATATTTATCGCCGCTATACTCAGCGATACGATGGGTGTGGATGAAGATGTCGCATACCCGGGGACAATATTTTTAATGTCGGGAGTTGGCCTTTTTACCGGTTTTTACCTAACGAAGAAATTAAACAGCGACACTTAATTAATGTTACCTTTAGTTTAGAAGAAGCCATTTTGGAATTGTTCAGAGGTTCCGGAATGGTTTTATTGCATCTTTACGTTACTGTAGGATGCATTAATCGTTAGAGACTTCTGGGTGTTTTTGGATTTATGAAATCCCTTTAAATGTGTTCGGTTGCTATTCTTGTTTTTTGTGGTAATTTCTATTTCCGCGGGAGCTTCAAATCTGGATTTAGCACCATTGTAATAAAAAGTAAATGCTGAATTTGGCAAGTTTAACGTGGCGTCTGTGTTCTCTAATACGATATCGACAGATTCAAAATTATCGGCTATTTCAGAAATAAATAAATTTCCGAAGGAACCCGAAAGAAAGGCTTCCTTATTGAGTTTATTAATATTCACATCGCTGGAATTGGCCATTACATTTATTTTATCCACCTTATTCAACCGACAATCTTCTACGAATTTCAAGTTCAACGCTCCATCCACCCAATTGTTGATCATCACCGGAGCATAAGAAGCATCGATGAGGGACTCTCCCCCATCGATACTATTGGCTGTAAAAGCCGAATAATTTAAAGTAGCTTTTATATTCGATACGTCTGCCATTTTCACTTCACCATGACGCACGTTAATTTCGGTTTTAGAACCTTTTGGCATCTTGATTATGATAGTTTTCTTGGCTTTCTTTCCATGGTCGTGAAATAATCCACCCTTACTGCCCTTATTTCCCTGAATTATAATTGACTTGTTGCCATTTTCATCGGTTTGGACTTCCTGAGAATAGTTATAACCATTTTTCTCGAATTCTTCTGCCCATTTCTCCATATCTTTTCCGAATTCTTCTCCCCACTTCTCCATGTCTTTTCCGAATTCTTCTCCCCATTTTTCCATCTCCTCACCAAACTTCTCTCCAAAGGCTTCCCCCCAGGCTTCCATACTTTTTCCGAACTCCTCGCCCCATTTTTCCATTTTCTTTTCGAATTCCGGACCAAACTTCTGGTCGAACTTCTTACCGAAGTTCTCACCCCATTCTTCCATCACTTCTTCAATGTTTTTGGACCATTCGTCAACATCATTCAACCAATTGTCTACCTGTTTTACCGTTGCGTTGGACTTGTGTTTCTTATTGAGTTTGTCGACATAAGCCTGCTTATTCCTCTTGTATTCTCCTCTGTCGAAAGTGTAAGACTTATGGCTGTGATCTGAAAAATAATTATACTCATTCCCATTCTTAAAATTTGGGCGATCACCACTAAATGGCCATTCGGGGAACTCCTCCAGTTCGGGCACATCGGGAACAGCGATATTCCAATCCATATCTCCGAAATTATCCCACAATGGCATATTTCCTAACTCCTTCAAAGCCTCTAGACCTTTGAGTGACTCTAAACTTTCCATGCGCTCCAAGGCTTTCAAACTACCCAGAGATTCTACACCTCCCCATAAACTTCCATGATTAGAAGTGATCACAACTTTTCTGCTATTTCCAAGGATATCAAGATCCCAATTTTTGAAGATTTCTTCCTTTTCTTTTTCTGAAAGATCTTCGTCGTCGATAAAGGCGTATACCTCTACCTTATCCTGGTTCCAGGTTTCAAACACCACATTGGTATGAGATGTGTTAACCGAAACTAGTACATCGTCACCTACCTTAAATGATTCCTTGTAGGTGGTTTGAGCGGTTATTAATGATGCACTCAGCAGTAATATTACTGCCGAAAGTTTATGCATCCATTTCTGTAAACTGTTCATTTTCTAATTGTTTTAGTTCTTTTAATTTGTTTTTAAGTTTGAACAGCAATTCCAAACGTAACTTCAAATTATCGACCAAAGCCGTGATGGTTGCCTCTGTAGGCCCAACTTCGTTCAATTCCTTATTTAATTGTTGATATTCTTTATTGAGTTGTTCGAGGCGCTTTAAATAACCATCGATAAGTTCTTTGTTATCTCCATTGGACGGTAAGGACGCCAACTGAACCTCAATTCCCGCTAAGTAAAACTCTTCAACCTTTTTAAGATCGGGAGACAAATCTCCAAGGGTAATCGCAGGCTCCTGGTTATCCAAAGCCTCTTCCACATTTGCGAACTCAGGATCGATAGCCGTTTCTCCCTTAAAGTTTTGATAACCCACATAACCAATAGCCGCAAATGCGACAATTGCAGCTGCAATTTTTAACCAAAAGAAGGTTGGTTTTTTGTTTTTCTGCGGAAAATTTGCCTTCAACTTATCAGCGAATCGAGCCTCGTGCCCTTCACTTAGTTTCGTTTTGGTGGGTTCATTATCCCGCATCATTTTTCTAATATCCTGTGCCATAACGCAAATGCTTTAATGTTTCTTTTAATTTGTTCTTCCCACGGTACAAGTTGGTTCGGGAAGCACTTTCAGAAATTCCCAATATCTGAGTTATTTCTTTGTGATCGTATCCTTCCAACAGATATAGTTGCACCACAATTCGATAAGGGTCATCCAGTTTTTCGATGGCATCGGCAATTTCCGTAGTGGAAACCTCATCGGAAACCATCCAATCTTCCTCATCGACTTTACCCAACACCTCTTCATTGATTGGGTACATCTCCATCTTTTTTGCCTTAATCGCATCCAAACAAGTATTGATCACGATTCTTTTTAGCCAGGCCCCAAAGGTGACGTCCCCTTTGTACTGATGCAATTTGCTAAATGCCTTGATAAAAGCATCTTGCATCGCATCCTCGGCTGCGGCTGCGTCTTTCATATACCGTTGAGCTACAATGAACATTCCGTCACAATATTGCTTGTAAAGCGCCATTTGTGCCTTCGGATTGTGCTCTTTGCATTGTTCAACAAGTAATGAGTTAGACAACTTGATGGTTTTTTTGGTTGCTGTTCGGGTTAAAGACGATAGAAAAATTAGAGTGTTGCAAAAAAAGAACTCCTAAATTTACTACCTTTCGTAGAACAAACACTTTCATTATGAAAAAAGCAGTCAAGTTATCCCTCTGGGTCGTGGGAACCATAGCTGTTTTGGCCTTGTTATTTTTCTTTGTAATTGGTCCCATTCTAAAGAAAAATACCAAGAAACACAGTCCAGAACAAAACATTACTTACACCCAAAATGATCTTCAAATAGACTTGTTCTATTGTAGCCCGGCCAAAAAGGACCGCGTAATATTTGGCGAACTAGTGCCCTACGGTGAAGTATGGAGAACAGGTGCTAACGAAGCCAGCACCTTTGAAACCAATAAAGATTTAATTATTGGCGGTAATACTTTACCTGCAGGTAAATACTCCTTATGGACCATACCCAATCAGGAAAATTGGAAAATCATCTTTAATACAAAAATGTATCCTTGGGGAGTGCGGTTCCAGGATTCCAAGGCCATGCGTGAAGCCGAATTCGACGAACTGGTTGCGGAAGCTAAAGTTTCAGAAAGTATAACAGTTCAAGAAAATTTTACCATCAACGTTTTGGAAACCGAAAATAATTCCATGATTCTCACATTTTCATGGGATAATGTTGTAGTTCCATTACCCATGGCAATAAAATAAAGAGCCGTTAACCCGAATCGTGTGGCAAAAAAACCGAACAAAAAAACTGCACTTAAAGAAAGAGATGGGATTAAGGCGCCCGATTCTTTAAGCCAATCGGCTGCCGAAAAACTAAAAAGAAGCCGAAAGAAATTCCCGACCACCGAATCCATTGTTGAGGGCATTTTTAAGGGCGATCCAACTGCGTTGAGTCGTGGTATCACCCTAGTCGAAAGCAGGGCTAAAAAACATTCTGTGGCCGCTCGCACCATCATTGAAGCTTGCTTACCAAAAACTGTACATTCGATTCGAATAGGAATTACGGGCGTTCCGGGAGTGGGAAAAAGTACTTTTATCGAGAGTTTAGGCAAAATTCTCACTACCAAAGACCATAAAGTAGCCATTCTTGCTGTAGATCCCAGTAGCTCGATTAGCAAGGGAAGTATTTTAGGCGATAAGACGCGCATGGAAGAGCTTGTGAAGGATGAACGCGTTTTCATAAGACCTTCCGCTAGCGGAGATTCTTTAGGTGGAGTGGCTAGAAAAACCCGTGAAACTATTATTTTATGTGAAGCGGCAGGTTATGATATTATTTTGATCGAAACTGTGGGTGTTGGCCAAAGTGAGACCGCTGTTCATTCCATGACCGATTTCTTTTTATTGCTGAAGTTGGCCGGAGCCGGTGACGAATTGCAAGGTATCAAGCGAGGCATCATGGAAATGGCAGATGCTATAGTGATCAACAAAGCCGACGGTGAAAATGTGAAGGCTGCAAAGCTCGCCAAAACTGAATTTAATAGGGCGCTGCATTTGTATCCGCCAAAAGAAAGCGGCTGGGTTCCAAAAACTCTAACTTGTTCGGCTACCGAAAACAAAGGAATTTCCGAAGTATGGGAACTTATCGATACTTATATTGAACAATCTAAATCTACAAGCTATTTTCAGAAGAAAAGAAATGCGCAGAGTCAATACTGGTTACAGCAAACAATCGATAGTAAATTGAAATCCGATTTCTATAGCAATCCCAAGGTGAAAGCAGAACTCAAAACACAAATGAAGCTTCTTTCAGAAAACAAAACCACAGCATTTGAAGCGGCGGAGAAAGTTTTAAAAATTTACTTTACATAACAAAATTCTTACGAAACCAATCCACTTGTTGTTCGAGTCCTTCTTTTAAAGTAGTCTGCGGATTGTAATTCAGCAATTTGCGTGCTTTGTCAATATTAGCCTTGGTACGAGACTGGTCGCCCGGACGAGGAGGTTTTATTTCTTTCTGAATGGTCTTACCCAAAATTTCTTCTACAGTGGCAATTCCCGTGGCCGTAGTGTTTTCTTCTTCGGTCCCTAAATTGAAAATTTCTCCATTACAAACATCCGCATGATCCATCACACTCACAATTCCATCGACAATGTCATCCACAAAGGTAAAACTGCGCAAATGGGCTTCACTACCTTTGTATAAGGGAAAAGGTTTATCGTTCAATCCGCAGTCGATCAATCGGGTATATAATTTATCGGGACGCTCTCTCGGACCATAAACCGAATACAGGCGCAACGATGTACTTTTTAATAAATCTCTGCGTGAATAAGCCAAAACTAACTGCTCTGCGGCTAATTTGGTCACACCGTACCAGGAGGCAGGCAAAGGAGCCTCATCTTCTCTTAATGTGGCGTGAAGTCCATAAATAGATGATGTGGCGATATTCACGAAAAATGGCTTCTTTTCCATTAATTCGAGTCGGTCCAGAATTCGCTGTGTGGCTAAAATATTATTGCTGAAATATTGCTCGAACGTACTACTGGCCGAGATGCCGGGTTGAGCCGCAAAATGAAAAATAAAGTCGATGTCTTGGGTTATGATTTCTGAAAGATCATCTTCCCTCAAATCGAACTTTTGCACCTCAATCCCTTTTGTTGAAAGTTCCTGAGCATTTAATTTTTTTAAATTGATGTCGTAATAACCCGAAAAATTATCGATGGCGATCACCTCATGACCCAAAGATTTCAATCGTTCGGCCGTGTGAGAACCAATAAAGCCGGCAGCACCGGTAACAAAAACTTTCATAGGCGTAAATTGCTAATGCAAAATAACACCTTTTTTAGGTTTCTGTTTTATTCTTTAAAAAAGAAATACTTTTGCAGCAAACAACCATGACGTATATGTACGAATTCACCATAGTGGTTCCGGTTTATAACGAAGAAGATAATTTGGAAAGAGTCGAAAAAGAACTCTTGGCCTATACCCAAATCGCCTCCAAAAAAACCAGCATTTTATTCGTTAACGATGGCTCCAAAGATCGCAGCCAAGAACTAATCCAAGCCATCTGTGGGAGAAACGAGGCGTTCAACTATATTTCATTTAAAGAAAATCGTGGATTAAGTGCCGCCATCAAAGCCGGATTCGACCATGTGGAAGCTCCGTTGGTGGGATATATCGATAGTGATCTGCAAACAGCTCCCTCCGATTTCAACTTACTTTTGAAACATATCGGTGAATACGATCTCGTAACGGGCGTGCGCGCCAACCGAAAAGATTCCTTTGTAAAAAATATGTCTTCAAAGATTGCTAACGGAATTCGTCGTGCTTTTACCAAAGACGGTATGGACGATACCGGTTGTCCACTCAAAGTCATTAAAACCCCATATGCCAAGAGAATACCCATGTTCAAGGGGTTACATCGCTTTTTGCCTGCTATGATTTTACTTCAGAATGGAAAAATTTTACAGGTTCCTGTGCAACATTTCCCGAGAATCGCCGGGACGGCAAAGTTTGGATTGTGGAATCGCCTGCTTGGACCGCTATCCGATTGCTTCGCCTACTTATGGATGAAAAAAAAGTACATTAATTACGAGGTGAAAGACAAAGGATGAACAGTTGGTGGGTCTATGGTATCGGTTTTTTAGCGCAGGCATTGTTTTCGGGTCGGCTCCTGGTACAATGGATACTTTCAGAAAAAAACAAACGCATCGTCACTCCTTCCCTGTTTTGGAAGTTGAGCTTATTAGCCTCTTTTTTACTTTTTGTGTATGGTTACCTAAGAGATGATTTCGCCATCATGCTGGGACAATCCCTTACCTATTTTATTTATATCCGAAATCTCCAGCTACAAGGTGAATGGCAAAAATCTCCACTCGCCTTCCGACTTTTCCTGCTTATTTTCCCGGTATTAATCATTGTTTACGGATACAACAACGGGGAATACGATATTTATGAATTGTTCAATAATGAAGACATCCCACTTTGGTTACTCTGGTTGGGAAGTATTGCACAAGTAATATTTACCTTCCGATTTGTATATCAGTGGTTCATTTCGGAAAGAACAAAAACGTCTCAATTACCCGTCGGATTTTGGCTCCTAAGCGTTTTGGGTGCTTCGTTAATTCTCACCTACGCTATTTTTAGAATGGATCCTGTATTGTTGGTTGGGCATGGAGCAGGCTTGATTATTTATATTCGCAATATCTTTATTTGGAAAAAAGAAGGAAATGCAGATACTTAAAGACCGACCTTTGCTTATTGTACTACTGGCTTGTCTTGCCATCTTCTTCGTAAATCTGGACGCCATTTTTATCAATATCATGGAAGCCCGAAATTTTATTACGGCCCGTGAAATGCTCGATGATGGAAATTGGATTTTAACCACACTTAACGGCGAACCCAGATACCAAAAACCTCCGTTACCCACCTGGCTCACGGCTATTTCGGCAATGATTTTCGGGATGAAAAGTTTGATAGCGCTTCGACTTCCGGCAGTTATACTAGCAACCCTCTTGGTGCTTTTTTCATACAAACTTTCAATAAAACTGACTCAAAATAAGATGTTTGCCTTGTTTGGATCCCTCATTATGGCAACCTCGTTCTACATCATTTTTTCGGGGCGCAATGGGCAATGGGACATTTTCACGCATGGGTTTATGATGGTTTGCATCTATTATTTGTATTTATTTTTTAATTCGGAAATATCCACTTATCGAAATGCAATGCTCGCCGGATTGTTCTTTGGTTTCTCCTTTATGAGTAAAGGCCCGGTTTCCATGTACGCCCTGTTGTTTCCCTTTTTGATTTCCTTCGGAATCGTTTACAAATACAGAAATTTCAGAAAGAAAATCGTACCTCTAATTGTATTCTTCGTCATTGCAGTAATTGTTTCGGGATGGTGGCATTGGTACACCTACACCTACGATGCCGAAGCCGTTGCCGAAATCACGCGAAGGGAAACGGCCAACTGGACCGGTTATAATGTGCGACCCTTTTATTATTACTGGAGCTTTTTTACCCAATCGGGAATTTGGACCCTTCCGGCATTTATCGCTTTGCTCTACCCTTATCTAAAAAACCGAGTATTTAATAAAAAAGCCTATTTGTTTACGCTGCTTTGGACCTTAATTTCTGTGGTACTATTGTCTATTATTCCGGAAAAGAAATCGCGCTACTTACTTCCGGTATTAATTCCGATGGCCCTTAACACGGCTTTTTATATCGAATATTTGGTTCGGAAATTTTCAGAAATAAAAGATAAAAGAGAAACCGTTCCTGTATATTTCAACTTCGGACTTATTGCTCTCATCGGACTCGCATTCCCAATTGGCGGATATATTTTCTTAGGAGATAAAATTGCAGGGAATTGGTTGTGGTACATACTGCTATCCATTTCGCTATTTGGATTAGGCATTGCGATTATTAAAAATTTACTTCGGAAGAAGATGGCACAGGTTTTTACGGCTACCATTTTGTTCATCATAGCGATCATGTGCTTTGGCCTGCCCATGGCGAAAACCTTGACGGTAAATCCGGAGTATAAAAGCCTCGCCTTGCTGAAAGAATGGCAGAATGAGGCTCAAGTCAATGTTTATGAATACGGCGGATTTACACCCGAACTTATATGGGCCTACGGAGAACCTATCGAAGTATTGAAAAAGGATGAGCGAGTAAACATTCCGAAAGAATCCACCTTCGGATTACTCATCTCTGAAGATCATGAAGAAAATTTCAGAAAAACATTTCAGGATTATCACATTGAAAAAATCACTCGCTACGATATGAACCCAAAGGCGCCTGGCGAACGTTCTCACCGTCCAAGACTTTGGCGTGACTTTTACCTGCTTAGGAAGAAATAAACTTTTGCCGACCCATTTTTTGTAGTCGGTAGAAAATCCAGCCAATAATCCCACCGAAAAACATTCCTGTAATAATGTCTAAAGGATAATGTACTCCCAGATAAATACGGCTATAGGCGATAATGAATGCCCAGAACAACAAAATAAATGGCAACCACTTGTATCTAGGTCTTAGGATAAGTCCCAGGAAAACGGCGGCAGCCATGGAGCTGGCGGCATGAGCAGAGAAATAACCAAAACGACCGCAACCTTCGGCGACAAATCGTATGGAATCTTGCAAGGCCTCAACTCTACACGGCCTGGGACGTTCGATTCCATATTTAAAAAGATTCGCCAGTTGATCGGTGGCGGTGATCATAAGTGCTGCGGCAACTAAAACAATCAAAGTGCCTTTCCATCCTAGTTCCTTGAATATTAAATAAAGTAAGATGACGTAAAGGGGAATGGAGGAAAACTTTTCGGTGATGAAGCGCCAGAGTCCGTCCCAAGGTTCACTACCCAAGTTATTGAGAAATAGAAAAAGTTCGGTGTCGTATTTCAGTAATTCTTCAAGCATCGTCGTAACGGGCGATTTCGCGATCGTAAAAATTGGTAGCCTCTTTAATATAGTTCTCCGTTTCTGTTTCCAACTCTTTTTGGTCGTGTTGATCGAATTCTTCCAACCATTCTACTTCGTCATTTTCAAGATTGATTATGAAACGGGGGAATTCGGTATGCACCACAAAAATTGCATTGGGATGATCGGTATTGTCGCCTAGAATAAACTTTGGAAGCGTCATAGTTCAAAAATTATAGCCGCAAGTTACGAGTTTTGAAATTTCCGAAGTGATAAATCCCCTAATTGGTTGCGATCAACTTCTTTGTGAGATAATTAAATCTCAAAAACAATAATATCCCCGAGGCTGTAAGTCCTGCGAGCAAGCCTATCCAAATTCCCGAACTCTTATACTCGGTGTACATACTTAAATAAAAAGAAATAGGAAAACCTACAAGCCAATAAGCGACGAAAGTAATTAAGGTAGGTATTTTTACATCCTGCATTCCTCTCAGAGCACCAAGGACTACTACTTGCAGGGCATCACTAATTTGAAATATGGCCGCTATGATCAATAGTTTTGAGGCAATAGTGAGCACCTGAAAATTATCGGCGAAATTTTTCGAATCGTCATAATCCAAATAAATTTTTGGCAACTGACTGTTAAATAAAAAGAATACCGCCGCGAACACCACAGCGAATAAAGTGGTAAGTAACAGAATAGAGAACGCTATTCTTCGAAGCTCTCTAAAACGTTTTAACCCTTTTTGATTCCCAACTCGAATCATGGCTGCTACGCTAAAGCCCATTGCCACCATAAAGGTCATGGAGGATAGGTTTAAGGCAATTTGATTGGCAGCCTGCGGATTTTTACCTAAAATCCCTGAAAGCCAAATCGCGGCTGTAAAGATGGCTACTTCGAAAAACATCTGTAATGCCGATGGAAATCCAAGACTCAAAATCTTTTTGAGCATTCCTTTAGTTAGACTAAAAAATTTAATGTTCAGTACATACTCTCTCGATTTATAATGTTTGCTCATCAAAAACCAGAGATAAAAAACCATAATCATTCTTGAAGCTAAAGTACCGATGGCTGCACCAACTAGTCCTAACTGTGGAAAGCCGAATTTTCCGAAGATAAAAAGGTAATTAAGGATTATGTTCACCACATTGGCAATAATGGTCGCATACATGGGATATCTGGTCATCGATAATCCATCGCTACATTGTTTAAACGCCTGAAACACGATGAGCGGGACCAAGGAGATTGCTACTAAATTGAGATAAGGCATGGCCAAATCAACTACTTCAGGCGGCTGATTCATCATGTACATAAGCGGCTTAGCCAGAAACACCATTAGAAAAAGAGCCACCCCTAAAAC
>JABDKT010000071.1 GCA_013002065.1 Flavobacteriaceae bacterium | reverse complement strand
ACCATAGATTTAAACCAAGCATCCGGATCTCGTTCTAATAAAACAAACTTTGCTTTTGGAAATCGGTGGTAAAGAACTTTATAAAATTCGGGCAACCACCATGGATCATCCTCAAAAACACCGTTTCTTTTAAAATCTTTAGAATTAAAAATCCCTTCAAAGTTTCCATTTTCCCATTTCCACGACCATAGGTTGTCACGGCTAACAGGCCAATCTGCAACAGCATATCCATGCTCCTTGAAAAATGTTCCTACGGAGGTAGTGCCGGTCCGTTGCATGGAAAGACAAAATATTTTGTTTTTAATAGCAGCTTTATTTTTATTTTGCTTCATATCAAGTTATCCAATCCAAATTCAACTTTAATGCACCTTTCGTTTTGCCGTAGTAACCACCAATTTTTTTCGAATTGCTGTTAACAGTAAAGGACAAATAATTTTCTTTCAAAATATAAAATTTCTTCTTGTGCACAGAGCCTACATCAATCTTAAAATTTCCCTCATTAAAAATGTTCGAAGGTATAATCATCTTGTAGTTCAACATTCCTTTGACACCTTCATTATCAATTTTCAGAAGACTGGAATGAGTAAATAAGAAGTTTTCTCCTTCATCTCTTACCCTAAAATTAATGCTAATACTATCTTCCACTAGTTTGTCAAATTGTATCTCCACAACTATTTCAGAATCTTGATAAATTAAGTCATTAAAGTCACCTTTACGAACGCGTACTCCTACATGATGGACTTCTATCTTATCTGTTTTCAAGCTTGGGTCCTTCTCAATATAATTAGTACTATCGGGATTATTCTTTTTTAGATATTCTACAACCGCCTCATCGGTATTTCCGGTAAAACTTATTTTCCCATTTTCTAGTACCATGGCCCTCGTGCACAAACTTTTCACGGCCGCCATATTGTGACTTACAAATAACACGGTTCTTCCATCTTCCTTGGAAATGTCTTGCATCTTTCCAATGGCTTTTTTCTGAAATTCAGCATCACCTACAGCTAAGACCTCATCAATCACCAAAATATCGGGCTCTAAATGTGCTGCAACCGCAAATGCCAGTCGCACGGTCATTCCACTACTATAACGTTTAACAGGTGTGTCGATGTACAATTCACAGCCCGAAAATGAAATAATTTCATCGATCTTCGACTTAATTTCGGCCTTAGTCATTCCCAAAATGGCTCCGTTCAGATATATATTTTCTCTACCTGTTAATTCTTGATGAAACCCAGTTCCCACCTCAAGCAAAGATGCAATACGTCCTTTACTTTTTATAACTCCGGTCGTAGGGCTAGTAACCCGGGATAACAATTTCAGTAAAGTGGATTTCCCCGCACCATTCTTTCCAATAATCCCCAAAACTTCTCCGGTTTCAACTTCAAAATTAATATCCTGCAAGGCCCAGACATAATGCCCTTCTGCTTCAGTAGTGCGATCGTTGACAGACCCAATTTGAAGATACGGGTCTTCTTTTCCTCGTATTCGATGCCAAAAACGATTCAAATCGTGAATCAAGCTACCAGTACCTACTAAACCTAGTCGGTATTGCTTTGAAATATCACTAACCTTTAAAATCGTTTTACTCATTATACAGTGTCTATAAATGTTTTTTCAGTTCGGTTAAACATAATTAGTCCTACGAGTAATAAGAATAACCCACCCAAACTGGTATATAATAATCCCATCCAATCGAAATGTAAATTATCGGTGTGGAATATCGCGTATCTAAATCCTTCTATAATTTGAGCCAACGGATTATAATCCACTATCCACGAATACTGAGGTTGTTTTTCCTGAAATTCGCTGATAGGATAAGGCACCGCAGAAATATACATTAATAGTTGTGTGGCAAAGGTGAGCAAAATGGCTAGATCTCTGTACTTGGTTGTTAGGGTTGAAATTATCATCCCTGCTCCCAGACCATAAACGGCCATAAGTACTATGTAGAGCGGGATTAATAAAGCATAAGAATTCAGGGAGAGATCTGCGCCTTTCACATTCACATAGTAAATATAAAAGAAGGCAAATATGAGCAGTTGGATTCCGAACTTCACCAAATTCGATATAACTTTCGATAAGGGAACGATGAATCTCGGGAAATATACTTTTCCGAAGATACCCTTATTCGCCCTAAAAGTACTGGATGTACCCGTGAGACACACTTTAAAATAATTCCAAGCAGTAATCCCGGCCAAGTTGAAAAGAAATGAAGGAATGATTCCGGTGTTGATCGAAGCAATATTATTAAAGATCAACGTAAATACAACAGAAGTAAACAAAGGTTGAATAAAAAACCACAAGGGGCCAAGAACAGTTTGTTTGTAAACTGTTACTATATCCCGCTTTACAAATAACATCAGCAAGTCCCTGTACCTCCAAATTTCTTTAAAATTGAGGTCAACCAGCTTTCGTTTTGCTGAAATTTTAAATAACCATTTGTCGTTAGTGCGTTGCATCAATTAAAATGTTGCCAAGTTATTTTTAATCCATCGGCTACTGAAAATTCAGGCACATAATCCATTAAATTCTTAGCTTTATTAATATCTGCTAATGAATCTTTCACATCGCCCAATCGTGGAGGACCATAAACCGCGTCCATTTCTATTTCTGATATATCTTGTAATTCCTTCCATAGATTATTTAAATCAATACGTTCTCCACAAGCTACATTAAATACCTCGTTGACAGCCTTATCGGGTGCAAAAAATGCTTTTATATTTGCTTGAACGGCATTTTCAACAAAAGTGAAATCACGTGTCTGTGCCCCATCTCCGTTGATGGTAGGCGCAACTCCATCCTTCAAAGCCTGCATAAATAAAGGAATTACGGCTGCATAGGCTCCTTTCGGACTTTGCTTTGGACCAAAAACATTGAAGTATCGCAAACCTATAGTTTCGTTTCCATAAGTCTTTGCGAAAACATCTGCGTATAACTCGTTCACCAATTTCGTAACCGCATAAGGTGAAAGTGGTTTTCCGATATTCGCTTCCTTCTTGGGTAGTTCTTTGCTATCCCCGTATGTGGAACTCGAGGCCGCATAGATCATTCGTTTCACCGAAGGCGATTCTTTTTGAGCGACCAACATATTCAGAAATCCGGTGACATTCACTTCATTTGAAGTGAGAGGATCGTTGATAGATCTTGGTACAGAACCTAATGCAGCCTGGTGAGAAACATAATCGATTCCCTCCATGGCCTTTCGGCAAGTTTCTAAGTCACGTATATCTCCATCGATTAATTCGAAGTCTGGATTATCTGTAAATTCTGAAAGATTAGCCTTAAAGCCCGTAGAATAATTATCCAGCACCCGAACTTTCTTCGCATTAAATTTCAGCAAATATTCTACCAAATTAGCTCCATAAAGC
>JABDKT010000042.1 GCA_013002065.1 Flavobacteriaceae bacterium | reverse complement strand
GTTTGGAAGACTCAAAAATTTACGACGTTGTAACCAATTTCAATTTGGGACAATTATTACCTCAGAAATGGGGAATTAATTTACCGTTCAATTATGCCATAGGTGAAGAATTTATCACTCCTAAATTTGATCCGGAACTTCAAGATATTGAATTGAACGATAGAATTGATGCTGAGGAAGATCCAGTTCTTCAAGATGTGTATAAGGACCAAGCGGTAGATTACACCAAACGACAAAGTATTAACTTCATCGGTGTTCGAAAGGAACGTACAGGTGAAGGAAAGCCAATGCCGTACGATATTGAAAACTTTACATTCTCGTATTCATATAACCAAATAGATCACAACGATTTCGAGATTGAAGAATCCTTGGATCAAAACGTGCGATTGGGTGGAACCTACAATTATAGTTTCCCTCAGAAATCAATTGAACCTTTTAAGAAAAGTGATTCTTTGTTCAATGGAAAGTACTGGCAATTTTTGAAAGATTTGAATTTTAATCCGTTGCCAAGTAACATAGCCGTTAGTTCAAATATCATCCGACAATACAACGAACAAAAGTTCAGGGAACTCAATCTCTTGCCAGGTAATATTGGACTTCCCACGCTTTACCAACGAAATTTCTTATTCGATTGGCAGTATACGATCAACTACAATCTTACAAAATCACTTCGTTTCAATTTCAATGCGGCCAACAACCGTATTGTGAATAATTATATCGAGGATGGAATAGTGAATAATGAAATTGGCGTCTGGGATGGATTTTTCGAAGTGGGAGATCCTAATACACATTTCCAATCTTTACAAGTTAACTACGACCTACCAACGGCGAAGTTTCCTTTCCTGAAATGGATAAGGGCAACCTATTCCTATCAAGGAGATTACCAGTGGCAGGACGGAAGTGATTTATTTAACAATATTGAAATACCTCTCAGCAATGGAA
The DNA here is from genome assembly GCA_013002065.1 of Flavobacteriaceae bacterium. Taxonomy (GTDB): domain Bacteria; phylum Bacteroidota; class Bacteroidia; order Flavobacteriales; family Flavobacteriaceae; genus Aureisphaera. The sequence goes on along the minus strand of JABDKT010000042.1, from coordinate 17,719 downwards.
CGACCGAAGTTTACAATTTAGGTAATTCGATTCAAAATGCGAGTACGCACAGGATCAATTCAACTCTGGATATGAATAGCTTCTACAAGTATATTGGTCTAACGAAAATTAAAAAGAGCAAGCCAAGAAGCAACGGTGAAGGACGTGGAGGAGGACCCGGGGGTGCCGGACCTGGTGGTGATGGCGCTGGAAAAGGTGGTGATGGTGCCGGTGAAAAAGGTAATGACCCACAAGAGAAAGGCAAATCGGGTAGTGAAAATAAAAGAGAAAGAATTTCTCGTGAAGGTACTGGTGGACTAAGAGGAGGTAATAATGCACAGGCCGGCTCAAGTTCACTTCGAGGAGGTGATAAGGCGCTTAACACCCTTATAGGCTTAGTGACTGCTGTTAAGAAGATACAACTGAATTATCAGGAAAATAATGGGATATTCTTACCCGGTTATCAGCCATCCATTGGTTTTGCCGGTTCCTTAAAACCTACGACCGGTTTCGTATTTGGTAGTCAGGCCGAGATTCGAGACTTGGCGGCTCGTAAAGGTTGGTTGACACTTTATCCCGAGTTTAACGAACAATATACCGAAATTGAGAGTCGTCAGTTGGATGCTCAAGCTAATATAGAATTGATTCCAGATTTAAAAATCGATCTTAATGGGAGCAGGGTTTATTCTGAAAACTATGCCGAAAATTATATAGTGGAAGACGATCTGTACCGTTCGTTGACTCCTAATACCTTCGGAAACTTTAATATATCAACCATTTTAATAAAAACTGCATTTGGCAGTAGTGACGAAAATGGTTCGGATGCCTTCAATGACTTCCGAAGTAATCGTCTGGTGGTTGCAAATCGATTGGCTAGAGAATTTGAAGCGAATAATCCGGGGGTGTATCAATTCTCCATAGACGAGGAAACAGGCTTTCCGGTTGGATTCGGACCAACGAGCCAGAATGTATTATTGACTTCCTTCCTTTCGGCTTATAAAGGAAGTGATGCTTCCAATGAGAAAACGGGAATTCTGAGAGATATTCCACTTCCTAATTGGGATTTAAAGTATACTGGATTAATGAATATTAAGTGGTTTAAGAAAAACTTTAAGCGTTTCTCTATTCAGCACGGATATCGATCGTCATACACAGTTAATTCGTTCCAAACCAACTTAGATTTCGATCGTAACGATCCTACAGCGATAGACCAATCCGGAAACTTCAAAAGTGAGATTTTCTTAAACAATGTGAATCTAACCGAGCAATTCTCTCCGTTAATTCGAGTTGATTTTGAAATGCAGAATTCAATCAAAATCTTAGCCGAATTGAGAAAGGATCGAGCGCTTTCATTGAGCTTTGCTAATAATTTACTTACCGAAATTCAAGGAGACGAAATTATCCTTGGACTCGGGTATCGAATCAAAGATTTGAAGATAGGAACCAACTTTGGCGGTAAGAAAAAGATTATTACGAGCGACCTTAATTTCAAAATGGATTTGTCCATCAGAGATAACAAAACGATTATTCGATACTTGGATATAAACAACAATCAGACAACAGCAGGGCAAACCATTTACGGGCTGCAGTTCTCGGCAGATTACGCCTTGAGTAAGAACTTAACGGCTCTGTTTTATTACGATCATACTTTCTCGGAATATGCCATTTCTACGGCTTTTCCACAAACAACAATACGTAGTGGAATCACACTTCGATATAACTTTGGAAACTAAATTACAATCAAAAATAAGTAGCTTAAAATGAATATACCTTCCAATTTAAAATATACAAAAGATCACGAATGGATACGTATAGAAGACGATATTGCTGTGGTTGGAATAACCGATTTTGCTCAAGGAGAGTTAGGTGATATAGTGTATGTTGAAGTTGAAACTTTGGACGAAACCTTAGATCAGGAGGAAGTTTTCGGAACGGTGGAAGCCGTGAAAACTGTGTCTGATTTGTTCATGCCTCTTTCGGGAGAAATTGTAGAATTCAACGATTCATTAGAATCTGAACCCGAAAAAGTGAATAGTGATGCCTATGGAGAAGGTTGGATGATAAAAATAAAATTTTCTAATCCAGAAGAGCTTGAAGGACTTTTAGATGACGAGGCTTACAAAGAAGTTATTGGCGCCTAAATTCCTGTATTTCTTAGGAATCTCTTATAGTCTCCTAGTAACTATACTTTTTTTAATGCCGGCTCAGGATGTGCCGGAAGTCACCATTCCATTTTTGGATAAGCTCGTTCATGTCCTAATATTTTCAATACTTAGTTTTATTTGGCTACTCATATTCCGAAATAGTTCCAAAATCATCCACACGATTCTTTGGATTTGTCTAATTATTTGGTGTTATGGCATAATAATTGAGTTATTACAGCAGTGGTTTTTTGATACCCGAAATGCTGATAGTTGGGATGTTGTAGCAAATTCAGTAGGTATTTTAACCGGTGTTCTTTTATTTCAAAGAATAAAAGCGAGATTTAGTCTTAAAAAGTAAATTTCGTTTTATAAAACAATTGATTTTACATATTTTAGCAATCATATAAATTCTCTATTATGGAACCTAAGAAAAATCCGAAAGCAGATATGCGTCGATGGAGCTCCGTCTACTTCGCTGCAGGTTTGGCATTTATGTTATTTATTTCCTGGACAGCAGTCGAATGGAAAACATACGATAAGAGTGACTTAATGGGTGATGTACTTGACGTGGGTGACGATTTGGAAGAAGAAATTCCAATCACACAGCAGTTAACGCCTCCACCTCCACCACCTCCACCTCCGCCAGCTCCGGAAATTATCGAAGTTGTTGAAGATGAGGAAGAAGTGGAAGAAACAATAATAGAGTCAACCGAAACCAATCAAAACGAGGAGATCGTAGAGATTGAAGAAATCGAAGAGGTTGAAGAAGAAGAAATTGCCGATGTACCTTTCGCAGTAATTGAAAATGTGCCAATTTACCCAGGCTGTGAAAACGCCGGAAACAATGAGGCCAAGAAAAAATGTATGTCTGAAAAGGTTCAAAAATTTGTTCAAAAGAAATTTGATACGGAATTGGCGAACGATTTAGGACTGGAAGGAAGACAGCGTATTTCTGTTCAGTTCAAGATTGATAGAAATGGAAACATCGTAAACGTACGTGCACGTGCACCGCACCCAAGATTAGAGCAAGAAGCCATCAGCGTGGTGAAGGCACTTCCAAAGATGACGCCAGGTAAGCAACGTGGAAAAGCCGTAGGTGTATTATATGCGCTTCCAATCTTATTTCAAGTAGAGAACTAACAATTATAAGTCTTGTTATATAAATAAATCGCTCCGCAATTGCGGAGCGATTCTTTTTTGGCATAACCCTTGAATAGTATAGTGTTATAACTCTTAAATATAAACACTATGTTACCATCTATTAAAAATGAGGGCGGTGCCAATTCAAAGGTACCATCTAAAAGAGAAGAAAAAAAGCGAATTAACATTCGTTGGAATTCATCACTGGCTTTTCAATTGGGATTGATTTTCAGTATGCTACTCGTGTTTCTGGTTATGGAAAGCACTTGGGGACTTTCGTCAACGGCCTTTTACAAACCATCGAAAGAAATCGATTTAACCGAAATTTCGAATGATCGTTATGTAGTAGAAGTTACTACTCCAAACAAAGAGATTGAAGTAGAGAAAGTCGTCAAGAAAAGAGAGGTGAAACCTTCCGTAGCTTCCAATAATTTTAAGACGGTAGTTAACAGTGACCCCACGCCCGAGACTCCTGTTGCTCCAACAGACGTGGAGCCGGTGAAGCCTAAAAAGAAGTTTGAGAAACCGGTTGAGCCTAGAAGGAATATTAGAGCCAATATTAACGAAGTGGAAGTAGTTCCCATCTTTCCCGGTTGTGAATCACTTTCGACTAATGAAGAGAGAAAACAGTGTCTGGCTTCTAAGATAAGCGCCCATATTGGACGAAAGTTTGATACCGAAAAGTTTGCCGAAAAGTATTCCGGGGAAAAGCAGGTAATAAATGTGCAATTCACCATAGATGATACGGGTAATGTAGTAGATGTACTTGCGAGGGCTCCCGGTGATGACTTGGAAGTGGAAGCTAAAAGAGTAATCTCGAAGTTACCTAAAATGCAGCCAGGTAGGCAATACAATCAAACGGTAAACGTGGTTTATCGAATTCCCATCGTATTTAGGGTAGATTATTGATGCCACTACAAACCCGCTTTGAATTGAATAGCGGGTTTTATTTTTCTGATAGGTTTTTAAAAAAACGTATCTTTCGAGAAACTAAACGCCCTTTATCGATGAAGAAATTTGTGTTGCTTCTCGTTGTTCCAACCTTTTTCAACCTTACTCTCTTAGCTCAAGACTTTTCTACCGAACTTGAAAAATACCCGGTTTTTCCCAAGTGTGATACCGTAGAAATTGATGCCCTAAAGACATGCTTTAACAATACCGTCAAGGAATTGATCTTCGCCAATTTTGAGGCTCCTGGAATTATTTCCGAAGAAAACTACAATGGTGAAGTCAATGTATTTTTTGAAGTAAACAAAGAGGGGAAGTTTACGGTTTTATACGTGGATGCCATTTACGACGAACTTAAAGAAGAGGTAAAAAGTACCTTCGAAAAATTTCCTGTAATTACTCCCGGAACCTACAACGGAAAACCTTCGGTTACTCAGTATACTGTGGCCTTCAGGGTTCCACTTGGCGAGTTGACGCTAGAATCGTTCACCCGAGAAATTTCCGAAGAGAATAAAACAGAGTCCAAAAACATCACGAATAATCTTAGCGATGAATATGATAATTTGGAAAGCCTGCCTTATGAAAATGAAGAATATACTAGTTCCATTAATATTCCTTTGTCACATCACAACTATAGCCTATTCGATCCGGCGATGAATCAAGTTGGCCTGAACAATCATACGGCGCAAAAACCTTTCATCTATAGTGAGGTCAATAAATATTACAATTTTGAAAATGCGAATCAGCAAATTTTAAAAAATAAAACTTCCTGGTTTGGTCGAAAGTGGTGGAACGAGCACATGGTTACGCTCAAAGGAAAAGATTATTGGCTTACACTGGATCCGGGTGTGGATCTACAGGTAGGAAAGGACACCGAAGCCGATATAGATACTTACAACAATACACGCTTAGTCTATGCACAAGGTGGGATTGGGAAAAAAATCAACTTCTTTGCAGTTATTTATGAAAGTCAGGGGCGTTTCGCAGACTACTTTAATCGTTTTGCCGAAGCGAGAAAACCCGATGGTGGGAATCCGGCGATTATTCCTGCAAGGGGAATCGCAAAAGAATTTAAAACCGATTCCTACGATTATCCCATCGCAACAGGGCATGTATCTTTCACACCCTCAAAGCATTTTAATATTCAATTGGGGCATGGTAAAAATTTCATAGGAGATGGTTATCGTTCCCTACTTTTAAGTGACAATAGTAGTCCGTACCCATTTTTTAAGGTGAACACTACTTTCTGGAAATTGAAATACACAAACACTTGGATGTCGTTGCGAGATGTGCGTTCGGAGGTGACTGCCGATGGTTCTTTCCGAACTAAATATATGGCGAATCACTATTTGAGTATCAATGTCACAAAGCGCTGGAATGTTGGTTTATTTGAATCTGTGATTTGGGAGAATGACAACGACCGTGGATTCGACTTTAATTATATCAATCCGGTGATTTTTTATCGTGCGATTGAGTTCTCAACAGGTTCTCGTGGTGGAAACGCTTTGATTGGATTGAGTTCGAAATTTAAATTTACCGATCGGGTGAATGCCTACGGGCAGTTAATTATCGATGAATTTTCGTCCGGTGATATTTTCGGCGGAAAAGGGAGTTATAAAAATAAGGTGGGATATCAAATAGGAGCGAAGTATTACGATGCCTTCGGAGTTAAAAGTCTTTATCTTCAGGCGGAATACAACAGAGTTCGTCCTTATACTTATTCGCATAATTCGGTGGTCCTTAATTACGGTCATAACAATCAATCTATGGCACATACATTGGGCGCTAATTTTTCAGAATTTATTGCAATTGCTCGCTATCAAAAAGGAAGAATCTTTGGGGATGCCAAAGTAGTTCTGGCAAAGAGAGGTTTCGAATTTAACACAACCGAGGATATGGCGTTTTACGGCGGAAATATCTATGGTACTGAAGACGATCGTATTTCGGATGAAGGGAATGATCTAGCACAAGGGAACACCACCGACTTCTTACATGCAGAATTTCAAGCGGGATATCTTATCAATCCGGCCACCAATTTAAAAGTCTATGGCAGTATAATTTTTAGAGATTTTAGTCCAGAAATAGATACTCCTACTACTTTTGATAACCAAACAACTTGGATCAATTTTGGAGTGCGAACCGATTTATTTAATTGGTATAACGACTTCTAGAAGTTATTGCTTGCCCTTTTTTTGGTCCCATGAACCAAATCTTTTCTTGGCGATTTCGTACATCATCGTGATGAATCTTTCGGTACTAACATAGCCTTCGCCAAAGCCTCTATCGTCATAGAATTTGGTAAGTTCTTTATTCGCCAGTACTTGTTCAAGGCTTTTTTGGGTTCCGTATTCGATCGCAACGCCGTCTCTTAGTCTAACCAGCATATCGTGACTTAGTTTTACATCGGCTTTCGTTCCAATATCTCCATGACCCGGGATTATCTTGGTTTCATCATCGATAAACATCATTAGTTTGGACAGAGCTTTGATATAACCATTTAAACTTCCGCCACTTTTGGTGTCGATGTATGGGTATCTGCCATTGAAGAATACATCTCCGGTATGAAGCACATTAGAATCTGTGAAATAAATGATAGCGTCTCCATCGGTATGTGCATTTTCAACATGGAAGATCATTATTTTTTCTCCGTTGTAATGAAAGGTAATGTCCTCTGAAAAAGTGATGGTAGGGTATATATTGTCGTGATTCATGTATTTATCAATTTCTCCCAATTCCTCTTTGGCTCTAGACTCTGCTTCTTCATTATTTCCATCTTTTGAAAGCTTTTCTCGTTGTTTTTCAAATTCCGCTTCCATCTTCTCATTTGCCTTGGCAATCTCCTGGTTTTTCAATCGGCTGCGAACATTGTCATGAGAAACAATCGTCACACCTGCATCATTCATATTTTTATTTCCACCTGTATGATCGCCGTGGTGGTGTGTGTTTATAAGAAATTGAACCGGTTTATTGGAGAGACCGCTTAGCCTGTTCAATATCATAGGTGTCGCTTCCGCGAATTGATTGTCGATCATAAGAACACCGTCCTCACCAACACTTACCCCAATATTCCCACCTTTACCTTTCATCATAAAGATGCTGTCTTTTACATGAATTATTCCAACAGAGACACCCGTGGTGGCTCCTTCTCCATCTTGTGAAAGACCTGTAAAAAAGCTAAATAATAACGATAAGGTGAGTATAGATACTTTACGCATGAGTTTTAAAATTTAATTAGGTGTTGAATTTAACAAAAATGTACAAATTCGGTGCCAACAATATAAGATTAAAATTGTGAAAAATAGGGTTGTGCCGTATCTTTGCAGCCGGAATTGACAATTACCTAAAATTTGATATTGTTGAGTTGTCTTATTCTCTAAAAAAAGTAGCTTGAGCAGTACTTCATCACAAACATTATCGGCAAGTTTTGTAAGGAATTTTGTAGAAATAACTAAAATCCGACTTTCAATTAGTGTTGTTTTTTCTTCGGTTGCCGGGTATCTCTTGGGTGTTGAAGGTCCCATTGACTTTTTTATTCTCTTATTGCTGTGCGTAGGTGGTTACTGCATGGTGGGAGCTTCCAATGTCTACAATCAAATTATTGAACGGGATTTGGACGCCAAGATGGAACGCACTAAGAACAGGCCACTACCTGCCGGAAGAATGGGCGTTACTTCGGCCTTTGTCCTGGCCAGTGTCTTGACTTTACTGGGAATAGGGATTTTGTATGTTATAAATCCGCAAACCGCCATGTTCGGTGCCATTTCGATTTTCATGTATGTGAGTTTGTACACCCCGTTAAAAACGAAAACCCCACTGTCGGTTTTTGTGGGGGCGTTTCCGGGAGCCATACCTTTTATGTTAGGATGGGTGGCGGCGACAAATGATTTCGGAATCGAACCCGGTACTCTTTTTATGATTCAATTTTTTTGGCAGTTTCCACATTTTTGGGCCATTGGATGGTTTTTATTTGAAGATTACAAACGCGGAGGCTTTTTAATGTTACCGAACGGAAGAAGGGACAAAGGAACGGCCATTCAAGTGATTTTATATTGTATTTGGACGGTGCTAGCATCGCTCATTCCTGCCGCAGGGGTTACGGGAAGATTTTTTGTAACGCCTATTTCAGCAATAATCATTCTGGGCTTGGGAATATGGCTCATATACCACGCTGTAAAATTATACAACCTGAAAACCGATAAAGCCGCTAGAAGATTAATGTTAGTGAGTGTGACTTATATCACACTATTACAAATTATTTACGTAGCAGATAAATTTATACGATAATGAATTATACCGAAGGAACGGAAGAATTAAAAAGGAGAAGAGCCAAGAAAATGATGCTTTGGTTTGGGATCATTAGCTTGTCCATGAGTTTTGCGGGATTGACGAGTGCCTACGTGGTAAGTAAAGAGAGACCCGATTGGCTCACCGATTTTGAAATTCCGGAAGCTTTTTATTTAAGTTTGGCAGCCATTGTAGTAAGCAGTATTACGATGCACGTAGCAAAGCTGAAAGTAAAGCAGGAAGATCAATTACAAGGAATGATATTTTTGGTGGGAACCCTTATTTTGGGACTGCTGTTTGTCTATTTGCAGTTTAGAGGTTTTTCTGAAATCATTGCGAATGGATATTTTTTTACCGGAAGTGAAAGCTCGGTGACTACTTCGTTTATCTACTTGGTAGTTTTGCTGCATTTAGCCCATGTTGCTTTTGCTTTAATTTCACTAATTGTAGTAATTTATAATCATTATAAACAAAAGTACACCGGAGGGAAAACCCTTGGAATAGAACTGGCAACAACTTTTTGGCATTTCGTTGATTTTTTATGGATTTATCTCTTTTTGTTTTTCTATTTTGTGAGATAAAAATTATACTTATTTTTGCACACTAATAAACCAATTTCTTTGTATGGACGCAACTGTTGCTAAAACAGGTACCGAAGGAAAAACCTGGGGTGGAGGAAACCGCCCACTCAATGCCAGTTATGGTAAGATGATGATGTGGTTTTTCATTGTTTCAGATGCTTTGACCTTCTCAGGATTTATTGCTTCTTACGGTTTCTCAAGATTTAAATTTATTGACGCTTGGCCTATCGCGGATGAGGTTTTTACGCACGTTCCGTTTTTACATGGAGTGCCTGCACCCATGTACTATGTGGCTTTTATGACGTTCATACTTATTTTCTCATCTGTAACTATGGTACTGGCAGTAGACGCCGGGCATAGAATGCAGAAGAAGAAAGTGATTTGGTATATGTTTGCTACCATTATTGGTGGAGCCATTTTCGTGGGTTCTCAAGCCTGGGAGTGGGCAACTTTTATAAAGGGAGATTACGGAGCTGTTGAAACCAAAGGTGGAAAAATACTTCAGTTTTTGGATACCGAAGGCGAACGAGTGGCTATCGCCGATTTTGCCGTAGAACTTCCAACTGCAAGGGTTACGCATGAAAGCAAGAACGGAATTTGGTATCAATCTGAACCCGAAACACAAACCAGCTTCTCGTTCGAAGAAGTAAAAGCAGGTTTTCTCGCCAACGATAATCTCTTAGTTAGAACACAGTATTTAGATGAAAACGGTGAGCCTACCGTATTATCCCGTGAAGCATCGGTAAATAAAATTGTCAACGACGGTAAATTAGTGGTGGAGGGAGCGAATCTTATTCGCAATGAATATGGACATCCATTGTTTGCCGACTTCTTTTTCTTTATCACAGGATTTCACGGTTTCCACGTATTCTCTGGAGTTGTAATCAATATTATTATTTTCTTCAATGTGATTATTGGAACATACGAACGAAGAAAGAGTTATGAAATGGTAGAGAAAGTTGGTTTATATTGGCACTTTGTAGATTTAGTTTGGGTATTCGTATTTACCTTCTTTTATCTGGTTTAATTCTGAAATTTCAGCTTAAAAAATTATAATGGCACACGAACACAAATTAGAAATATTTAGAGGCTTACTGAAATTCAAATCGAATGTCACTAAAATTTGGGGTGTATTCGTATTCTTATCGATAGTAACCATCATTGAAGTTTATTTAGGAATCGTAAAACCTGAATTCCTTATTGAAACTCGCTTTTTAGCGATGAAACTATTGAATTGGATTTTCATCATCTTAACGCTTGTAAAGGCTTACTATATTACCTGGGACTTCATGCACCAAAGAGACGAAACCAAAGGCTTAAGACGAGCTGTGGTTTGGACAGCAGTTTTCTTGATTTGTTATTTGATTCTTATTCTTCTTATTGAAGGGGACTATATCTTTGATGTCTACAAAGAGAACTACGTTAAGTTTGATTTTTAAAAAATTTTTAAAATAATTCTATTACCCCCGCAACGTTGCGGGGGTTTTTTTATCTAATAAGAAAAATTGCCTCGCATAGATGTTATTTAACTCCATCGACTTTGCGCTATTTTTTCCGATAGTGTTTGTACTCTATTGGTTAGTAGCCAGAAAACTAACGCTTCGAAATTCCTTGATTTTGGTTGCTAGCTATGTGTTCTATGGCTGGTGGGATTGGAGATTTTTAATTTTAATAATTATAAGCTCCATTGTCGACTTCTATGTAGGTTGGTATCTGCACAAAACAGAGGAAAAACGAAAACGAAAAATGTTATTGTTCTTGAGTCTGTTAGTGAATTTAGGCTTCCTAGTTTATTTTAAGTACGCGAATTTCTTTATAGAATCTTTCGTAGATTCTTTTCGACTTTTTGGAGCAGAGTTGGAATCTTCGACCTTAAACATCATATTGCCCGTAGGGATTAGTTTCTATACTTTTCAAACCTTAAGTTATACGATTGATATTTATCGGAAACAAATTGAGCCCACAAATAATATGTTGGCCTTTTTCTCCTTTGTTGCTTTTTTCCCACAGTTGGTTGCAGGTCCTATTGAAAGAGCTTCACATCTTTTACCACAATTTCATAAAACCTATAAGTTTAATTACGATTTAGTTAAAAACGGATTGCTGTTGATGGCTTTCGGCTTGTTTAAAAAAATGGTCATAGCCGATAGAACTGCGATTTACGTGAACGAAGTTTATAATAACGTGGGAGACTATGATGGTGTTGCTTATACTTATGCCACTATACTTTTTGCATTTCAAATTTATTGTGATTTTTCCGGGTATAGTGATATTGCTATTGGAGCAGCAAGGACCATGGGGTTTGATTTAATGAAAAATTTCAATTCTCCCTATTTTGCTACTTCTTTGACGAATTTTTGGCACAGATGGCATATTTCACTCTCTACCTGGTTTAGAGATTACGTCTATATACCATTAGGAGGCTCACGAAAGGGAAAAATACGAACCTATACTAATTTGTTTATTGTTTTTGTAGTGAGTGGACTCTGGCATGGTGCAGCCATGACTTTTGTGATTTGGGGAGCTATTCATGGATTGGGACTAATGATAGAAAAAGCTTTTTTTAAAGTCAAAAAACCTTTTTATGAGCGATTAGGACTTTCCAATAATAAATTATCCAATGATTTTTTCTTCGGAAGTATAACCTTCTTGTTAGTTTGTCTAGCCTGGATATTTTTTAGAGCCAATTCTCTCGCCGACGCTACATCAATATTAGCAGGAATATTCACCAATTTTAATACTGCGGAAATTTTTGATAAATCGACCTATTTAATCGGATTCGAATCTAACGAGTTTAAAGTGGTTTGTATTTCTATAGGTCTTTTGTTGATCGCAGAAATGGTACATGCCAAGAAAAGCTTAGTCAAGTTAATAAATTCACAGGGTATAGTACTTCGCTGGAGTGCATATTTAGTAATCGTGTTTGCTATTATCGTTTTTGGAGTTTATGGAGAAGGTGTAGCACAAGAATTTATTTATTTTCAATTTTAAAAAATGGTAAAACTTCTTTTAAAAATAACAGTATTCATTGTCTTAGTCTTTACTATAGTGCGATTGCTGGATGGATACGTGGTAGAAGACAATTATTATTTTCGAAAACTTCATTTTTTCTATGAAGCTGAGGAAAATAGCTTAGACATTTTGGTTTTTGGTAATTCTCATGCCAATACTGGAATCAATACAGATATTTTGGAGGCAAAATGCGATGTTGAAACATTTAATCTAAGCATTGGAGCAACGAATACTTTTCAAGTGTACTTCAATATATTAGAGGCATTAAATTATCAAGATCCTAATTTAGTGATTGTTGAAAGTTATCCATTCATTTGGCATAAGGAAGCCAGTAATCACCTATTGATTGATGGGAAAATGTCCACTCAGAATCCATATAACGTGGACGTAAAAAGGTTGGGAGCCGTTAAATTGGAAGAACTGAATTTAATGGATCCCTCCGATAAGTTTTATAACACATTTAATGTCTTTAAATACCACTCCAACTGGATAAATACCCAGGCTCAATCTGCGATTTTAAAAACTTATTTTTCAGAAAAAGAAAAAATTCAATTTAAAGATTATGATCGAGGTTTTAATTTCCTCGATAAGAGAACGGCAAACAAATACAAAACCACTACGTTTTCCGACTCTCTATATATTTCCGAAGATGAAAAAATATATCTGAAGAAAATTATTGAACTTTCCCAAAAGAATAATTTTGAATTGTTGTTTCTGACCCTGCCTATGTACGATGAATATTATCAAATGGAGATCGACCAATTCGAAAAAATAAATTCTGATATCGATTCCTTAATTTCCGGATTCGACAATGTTCGATATCTAGACATGAATAAAAATGGTAACTACAGTAGAACCGATTTTGCTCATGCAAAAATACTTCAAAATCAACATTTAAATTATAAAGGTGGAATAAAGGCGAGTAATTTCTTGGCGAATTATATCAACGATACGTATAGAATTTCAGTAAAACAAAAGAGGAATGTCAATCGAGCCGAAGGGTACTTATACGGGAGAAATACGATTGAGAAGGACACGTTATTCGAAGGAGTGGTAGGTAGTATAGACACATTATCATATGAGGAAGTAAGAAATTCTAAGGTGGTTAACATTCCAAAAAACAGAAGATTTCTAGAGTTGAATGGTTGGATGTACAAAGAGGGAGTTGACCTTTTGAAATCCAAAAAAAGAATCGCATTTAAATTAAATGATGATTTCGTATACATTACTCAAAGACCACTCGGGCAACGCAAAACATTCCGATTAGTTGAAGAACGCGGAGCGTCTTATGAGAATAGCGGTTACACATTAAAACTGGATAAAAGATTGTTTGAAAAAGGCAAATACAAGATCTATCATATCATAGAAACAGATAAGGGTGAAGTTCATGTGCAAGATATGTGGAAATGGATCGTAATAGAATGATAAATTCAATCGTTAAATTTCCCTTATAAAGGTTGCCCAACCACCTTCCCGGTTGTATTTTTGCATAAAATTACGCTTTGCAAACCAAGAAGTACATTGTCCTTTCGGTATTATTCCTTTTACCTATTTCGGTATATCTATTCTTTGCCTCAGGTAAAAACAATTTTGTGAAACTTCCCACCTTATCCTATGGCGTTTCTGAGCTTTCTAATTTTAAAAATATGGAGGGTGAAGACATTAAATTGGAAGACCGTATTACGATCTTAACGTTCTTCGGAAATAACCTGGAAGCAAAAAAAGCGAATGCATTCAACCTCGCTCACAAAATCTACAAAAAGAATTATCAGTTTAGTGAGTTTCAGTTTGTGAGTCTTATTACCGAAGATCAAGTTCCAAAGGCCAATGAGATAAAACAAAAACTTCGTGATATTGAGGATCCGAGAAACTGGAAGTTTGCCATTGGCTCTTCCGAAGAAATTCAGAAAATTTTCGATTCCCTGAAAACGCCCTATGCACTGGATAAAAACTTGGCCACAAACTATGTCTTTATCATCGACAAAGATCGAAACCTGAGAGGGAGAGATGATGATGAGGATGTTGGTGTGCTCTACGGATTCAACGCTAGCGATTATGCAGAGATCAACAATAAAATGAGTGATGACATCAAAATAGTGCTGGCTGAATATCGTTTGGCGCTCAAAAAGTATAAGGCAGACCGCGAGATATAGTATGAAAAATTACTCTTATATAGGAATTTCATTTATCATTTTACTCTTCGGAATATGGGCCGTACCCAAAATTGTGGGAACCTTAACCAAGACCGAAATGGCCACCATTGGACTAGTTCCAGATTTCAGTTTTACCAATCAGAAGAATGAAACGATTAGCAACGAGTCGTACAAAGGCAAGGTTTATGTAGCCGAATTTTTCTTTACTACTTGTCCGTCGATTTGTCCCATCATGAATCGAAACATGGTGAAAATTCAGAATGAATTCTACGGCAACCCAAATTTGGGTATTGCCTCTTTTACCATCAATCCGGAATACGATACGCCGGAAATTCTATTGGATTATGCCGAAAGTTATAAAATAACCAACCCTAATTGGCACTTACTCACTGGTGACAAAGATGCTATTTATAAATTGGCAAATGAAGGCTTTAATCTTTATGTGGGAGAAGCTCCCAATGTAGAGGGTGGTTTTGAACATTCGGGATATTTTGCGCTTATAGATAAGGAGGGGAATATTCGTTCTCGTTTCGACAAAAACGGAAACCCCATTATTTATTACGACGGTTTGGAGGTCGAAGGAATTCAAATGATTATCGAGGATATTAAAGTTTTAATGAAAGAGTAGTATGGCAGAAATCGCTTCAGAAAAAAAATACAACAAATGGATATGGATACTTTCTATAGCTATCCCATTGGTAGTCGCGGTATTGTTCAATTATCGAATTGAAGGTGTGGAAAGGATGGGATTTTTACCTCCTATCTACGCTTCCATAAATGGGCTAACCGCCATATTATTGATTCTAGCGGTAATCCAGATTAAAAAGGGAAAACGAAAAGCTCATGAAACCATCATGAAGTTTTGCATCGTTTTGTCGGCACTATTTCTAGTGATGTATGTGACCTATCATATGACCTCAGATTCCACACCTTTCGGTGGAGAGGGGATGATTCGCTACGTCTATTTCTTCATCTTACTCAGCCACATATTGCTATCCATTGGAGTGATTCCTTTTGTGTTAATTACCTACGTGAGAGCGATATCCGGCAATTATGAAAGACATAAAAAAATTGCAAAAATTACATTTCCTATTTGGCTTTATGTAGCCGTCACAGGAGTGATTGTCTATTTAATGATCTCGCCCTACTATTAAAATGAAAACTAAAGCTATCTTCCTGTTATTCATCCTGCTTTTCGGACTCACCTTTTCTGCCGAAGCGCAATGCGCAATGTGTAGGGCAGTTTTAGAAAGTGATGAAAGCGGACAAGCGGCCAAAGGCATTAACAATGGTATAATTTATCTTATGTTATTTCCTTATCTCTTGGTGGGTGGAGTTGGTTATGTGATTTATAAAATGCGTCAAAAAGCTAAAAAAGAAGATGCTGCTATTTAGGGTGTAACAATTCCATTATTAAACAGTCTTATGTAAACAGACTTAATCAACCAATTTCCCCTTTAAGTCTTAACATGAATTTTACAAATTAGAACCGCAAACACCTTTACTTTGCGTTAGGATACATTATATATGATTGAAATTAAAGATTTGCACAAATCGTATCACATGGGGAGCAATTCCTTACATGTACTAAAGGGAATTGATTTTACCGTGGACGATGGAGAAATGGTCGCCATTATGGGTTCCTCTGGTTCGGGTAAATCTACCCTTCTCAATATATTGGGAATGCTGGACGAAGCCGACCAAGGGTCTTATACTTTGGATGGAACTGTGATTAAGAACCTGAACGAAAAAGTTGCGGCGCGCTATAGAAACAAATTTCTCGGTTTTATCTTTCAATCTTTTAATCTAATATCTTATAAATCGGCGGTGGATAATGTGGCTATGCCTTTGTATTACCAAGGAATGAAACGTGCGCAGCGCACAGAACGGGCCATGCATTATTTGGAAAAAGTAGGTCTGGCAAATTGGGCAACGCATTTACCTAATGAACTCTCCGGAGGACAAAAGCAAAGGGTGGCTATTGCCAGAGCTTTAGCTAGTGACCCGAAAGTATTGTTGGCAGATGAGCCCACAGGTGCATTAGACTCTACCACTTCTTATGAGGTCATGGAAATTGTACAATCCATTAACGATGAAGGCAAAACCATTCTATGTGTGACGCATGAGGACGATATTGCACATATGTGTAAGCGTATCGTCCACCTCAAGGATGGTGTGATTATCGACGATAAAAAAATTGATCAGGTAAGAGCTAAAAAACTAGCCAATGTTTGATATCGAAAGATGGCAGGAAATTTTTGAAACGATTCGCAAGAACTGGTTGCGAACCGTACTTACTATGATTTCTGTTTTCTTCGGAATTTTCATCTTGGTAATTCTATTGGGTTTCGGTCAAGGCATGCAAAACGGTGTGGCTGCAGAGTTCGAACAAGATGCCGCGAATAGAATTAGTGTTTGGACCGGAGTTACTACAGTAGAGTACAAAGGGCTCAATCCCGGCCGATTTATCGAATTAAAAAACGAAGATTACGATTACCTTATCAAGAAATATGAAGACGATCTGGAGTTTAAATCTTCGGTATATCGAATTTGGAGTGGTATAGCCACCTATAACAATGAATCGGGAAGTTATAGAATTGAAGGAGTTTATCCGGATTATCAATTTATCGAGAACGCCAGTCTTTCTTATGGTAGGTTTATCAATTATAAGGACCAGGACAATTACGAAAAAGTAGTGACCATTGGAAATAAGGTTTACAAAGATCTATTCGAAAAAGGGGAAGACCCGGTTGGTAAGCAAATTCAGTTATCGGGAATAAACTTTAAGGTAATAGGTGTTTATACCGATCCGGGAGGCGAACGTGAAGAGACGCGAATTTTTATTCCGCTATCAACCGCACAACGTGTATTTAATGGAGGCAATAGAGTTCGGAACCTCGGATTTACGCTTCAGCCACAAAAGACATTTCAGCAGGCATTACAACAGTCCATTCAATTTTCAGCAGAAATAGAAAGCTTTTTAAAGGAGCGTCATATCGTCGCCCCAGAAGATACGAGCGCCATTAACACTTGGAATTCATTAGAGGAGGCCAAGCGATATTACGACCTAATGAATATGATAAAATTATTTTTCTGGGTAGTGGGGATTTGTACCATAATTGCCGGAGTTGTGGGTGTAAGTAATATCATGCTCATTATTGTAAAAGAACGGACCAGAGAAATTGGTGTGAGAAAAGCCATTGGAGCACAACCGTGGTCGATTATCGGTATGATCTTACATGAGTCAATATTTATAACAGCCATCGCGGGGTTTTTGGGCCTCATTGTAAGTATGGGGCTTCTGGAAATAATTGGTCCCAATGTGGAAATCGATTATATCGTAAATCCGTCGGTTAATTTTAATGTAGCATTGACCACCGTATTTGTGTTGATCATTGCCGGAGCGCTGGCAGGATTTTTTCCGGCGTGGAGAGCAGCAAAGATTAGACCCATTGAAGCCTTAAGAGACGAATAAAGA
>JABDKT010000036.1 GCA_013002065.1 Flavobacteriaceae bacterium | reverse complement strand
GAAGGAACACGGATTGTCTTCAAAGCATTTGAAAATTGGAAAGCCCCAACTTGAAAAAATAGTCGAAGGATACACAAGGGAGAGTGGTGTGCGTACTTTAGAAAAGCAAATCGCAAAAATGGTACGTTATGCCGCGATGAAAATTGCCATGGAAGAAGAATACGAAGAAAAAGTTTCCAACAAAATTATTGTAGAAGTATTGGGAGCGCCTAAAATGGAGCGTGGAAAATATGAAAATAATGACGTAGCAGGAGTTGTAACTGGACTCGCTTGGACACGTGTGGGTGGTGATATTCTGTTTATTGAGTCGGCTATTTCCAAAGGAAAAGGAAATTTAAAAATGACAGGGAATCTTGGAAACGTGATGAAGGAGTCTGCAACCATTGCTCTTGAATACATTAAATCCAATGCTGAAAAACTAGCGATTGACCCAGATGTTTTTGACAAATATAATATTCATATTCACGTGCCAGAAGGAGCAACACCTAAAGATGGACCTAGTGCGGGAATCACCATGCTAACATCCTTAGTTTCTTTATTCACACAGCGAAAAGTAAAGAAAAGTATCGCTATGACTGGTGAAATTACATTAAGAGGAAAAGTGTTACCCGTAGGAGGAATTAAAGAAAAGATTTTAGCTGCTAAGAGAGCAAAGATTAAAGAAATAGTACTCTGTGAGGATAACAGACGAGACATTGATGAAATTAAGCCTGAATACTTAAATGGACTCACGTTTCATTACGTAAAGGAAATGAGTGAAGTATTGGATGTCGCCATAACGAAGCAAAAAGTAAAAAACCCGAAAAAGCTATAGTATTAAAATAGATAGGGTAATAATCCTTTTATACTCGCCGAAAATAAATTATCATTGTAGTCGTTTAAATTCCAAGGAACGTTTGCTAGGTTAATGGTTCAAAAACTCACTTTATTAAGTTGCCTCTTTTTGTCTTTAGCTTCTTTTGCGCAAGTAGGAGGTAGAGCGACGTATCAATTCCTAAATCTTGGAATTTCCCCACGACAAGTGGCGCTTGGTGGCAAAGTAGTTACTAATTATGATTACGACCCTACACAAGCAATTTACAATCCTGCAAGTATTAATCCAGAAATGGATAATCAGCTTTCTCTTAATTATAATAATTACATAGGTGATGTGAATTACGGAACGGCGTCCTACGCCTACCTGTGGGATCGACGAACACAAGTGTTACACACAGGGATTACGTATATAAACTACGGAAGCTTCGACGGGTACGATGAGCAAGGAAACCCGACCAACTCTTTTGGTGGTGGGGAAGTAGCCTTATCTTTTGGTCACGCAAGGAATATTGCATTCACTAATTTTCATATTGGAGGAAATGTAAAATTTATTTCTTCAAAACTCGAGCAGTACAGCTCTTTTGGTGTAGCGCTGGATGTAGCTGTAATGTATGTTTACGAAGATTGGGATTTACATATAACGGCTGTTGCTCGAAATGTAGGAACGCAACTAACACCCTATGAAGATACTATCGAAAAACTTCCTTTTGAGGTTGTTTTAGGAATATCCCAAACGCTTCAAAACATTCCTATTCGCTGGCATTTTACACTGGAAAATATGCAAACGTGGAATATAGCGTTTGCCAATCCCAATCGAGACGAAATTGACTTGGAGGGGAACACTACTTCCGAAAAAATTACTTTTATAGACAATGCATTTCGGCATATGATTGTTGGAATTGAATTATTCCCCGAAAGCGGATTTAACCTTCGTTTAGGGTACAATTTGCGTCGGGCGGAGGAACTACGAATTATAGAACAGCGCTCCTTTGCAGGAATAAGCGCAGGGTTTTCAATTAAATTGAATAAATTGAGGCTTAGCTATGCCTATTCAAAGTATAATTCGGCAGCAGCTACGAGCTTTTTCGGACTCAATATAAACCTTCAATAATGCGAAAAATTACCATTGCCATCGATGGACATTCTTCAACTGGTAAAAGTACCGTCGCTAAACAATTGGCAGACTATCTCGACTACATATATGTGGACTCTGGTGCGATGTATCGTGCGGTGACGCTATTTGCGCTTCGGAAGGGATTTATTTCTGAAAGTCATTTCGATAAAGAATCACTTATCAATTCGATAAATGAAATTGAATTGCATTTCCAAAAGAATGCTAATGACAAAGCTGATATATACTTGAATGGTGAAAATGTTGAAAAACAGATTCGCACGTTGGAAGTTTCAGAATTTGTAAGTCCTATTGCTACTGTTTCAGAAGTTCGGAAGAAATTAGTGGAGCAACAACAGCAAATGGGCAGGGAGGGAGGCATTGTGATGGATGGAAGGGATATTGGTACGGTTGTGTTTCCAGATGCAGATTTAAAGATATTTATGACGGCTTCCGCCCAAGTTAGAGCAGAGCGACGATATAAAGAATTGATAGATAGGGGAGATTCCATAACCTTTGACGTAGTTTTGGAAAATGTCACCGAGCGTGACGAGATAGATTCTAACCGAGCGGATTCTCCATTAAAAGTGGCGAAAGATGCTATTG
>JABDKT010000033.1 GCA_013002065.1 Flavobacteriaceae bacterium | reverse complement strand
TCTGGGAAGTATTCTTTATTCCAAGTAAAGCAACGCCAACCTTCCATATAATCGATATCCAAATAAATCGCATCACACGGAATTTGAAGTTCTCTAAATTTAGCAGCCACTTCCCGCACGTTACTTTCGGGATAATAACTCCATTTGCTTTGGTGATATCCTAACGCCCACAAGGGTGGAAGCTCTGGTTTTCCCGTAAGATCGGTATAGCTGGTAACCACTTCATTCATTTCGGGACCGTAGAAGAAGTAATAATTCATTTCTCCGCCTTGCGCCCAAAAGCTAGTCACATTTCGGCGTTCGTGTCCAAAGTCGAAAAATGTTCTGAAGGTATTATCGAAGAAAATTCCGTAGGAAATATTATTATGAAGCCCAATGTAAAAAGGAATAGCCTTATACAACGGGTCGCGATCTTTTCCGAAGGCATATTCGTCCGTTACCCAGTTTTCAAATCGTTTTCCTTTTAGATTGAAGTGAGTTGGTTTATCACCCAAGCCGTAGTAGCATTCCATTTTCTGTTCCTGCTTGCTCATCTTTACAATGTCGCTACCGTGTTCGTAGCTATATTCCCAGTGGAAGCCACTTTCATCCTGATTTATGAGATTTCCTTCAACATCATAAATGGTTTTTCGCATATTCAATTTATCGATATGCAATACCAATTTTGCCGTTGTGATAATATATCGGTCTGGTTGTTCGATGTATTCCAAGTGATTATACCCTCGAACCGAATCAGTATCTATAGCATAACTGAAGTCTTTTGGGAAACTTCCGTAAGTAGTATAGCGAAACCGTAAAATGCTGTCTCTTATCACAGTAATTTGTAGGAGGACACCATTTTGTGAGGTGATTAGGAATTTATCTTTTTCTTTGGTGAAGGCGGTTATTTGGGAAGGAAACTGATTTCCTTTATGCTCTAATTCTGTATTTACAATCATACGTTGTGCTTCATTTTAGCGGTACTTACAAATGAAAAGATTTCTCTTTAAAATAAAGGTATGGAAACAATTTATTTCAGAAAAGTAATCAACAATCGAAATCGATTTCGTTAACTTTTTGCTTTGGAATTTACTCGTTTTAAGGCTAACATTGCCAATGGCGGGAGGTTAAATTGAGCCGATTGCTTGCGATATTGCCATTCAATTTTTTCGGAAGTGTATTGCTTTTTCACTGAATAATCAGAACCACCGTAACCACTTTCGTCGCTATTAAAAATAAGCTTGTATTTTCCAGCCTTCGGAAGACCAATTCGGTAGTCTTCACGTGGGACGGGAGTCATATTGCAAATGATGATGACATCGTCTTTTTCTTTCTCGCCTTTTCGGATATAGGAAAGTACCGAATTTTCAGAGTCGTTATAGTCAATCCATTCAAACCCTTCGTTGGTAAACTGCTTTTCGTAGAGAGAAGGTTCCTTTTTGTACAATCCATTTAAATCTGAAACTAGCTGCTGCACGCCTTTATGGTATTCGTAATCGAGCAAATGCCAATCTAAGCTCTGCTGAAAATTCCATTCTTCACTCTGACCAAATTCCCCGCCCATAAATAGCAAATTTGTTCCTGGATGTGTAATCATATAACTGAAAAGCAATCGGAGATTCGCAAATCGTTGCCATTCGTCTCCAGGCATACGGTACAGCAATGAATTTTTACCGTAAACAACCTCATCGTGACTCAACGGAAGCATAAAATTCTCTGTAAACGCATACGTCATACTAAAAGTGAGGTCGTTTTGATGATGCTTGCGGTACACGGGTTCTTTTTTGAAATATTCCAAAGTATCGTGCATCCAACCCATCATCCATTTCATTCCGAAGCCTAATCCGCCAAGGAACGTAGGTTTGGATACCATAGGGAAACTGGTAGATTCTTCAGCGATGGTTTGCACGCCTTCAAAGCTTCCGTAAATTTCTTCGTTTAATTCTTTAAAAAAGGAGATGGCATCGAGGTTTTCTCTTCCACCAAACTGGTTGGGTTCCCATTCGCCATCTTCACGGGAATAATCGAGGTACAACATCGAGGCGACAGCATCAACGCGTA
>JABDKT010000032.1 GCA_013002065.1 Flavobacteriaceae bacterium | reverse complement strand
ATCAGTTTCATCCACATAAGCATCCTGAACACTCAGGTAATTAGTTTCAGGTAGTTGCCGAATCTGAGTTAAATCGGAAGTATATGCACCGAATCCGTCGGTGGTGATAAGAAATTCGTTGTTGTTAACTTTCCGAAGTTTAAGAATGGGTTTATCAAAATCAAGGTTCTCAAAGTTGACTTCCTGTAACGATTTATCTGATAAAACTTTGATTCCCGATGGGGTTCCCAGGTAGATATTACCCTTAAAATCAAGAATACTGTAACAACCAACCTGAGGGTAATTTTCTACAACTTTTAGAGTTTCCGGATCGATTTTATTGATTCCTCCGGAATAAATTCCGTATAAATAAGACTCCTTATAAATTAGATTTCTGGCCAGCGTGTTCACCTTGAAATTAGCATCGCCGGTGTGAAATTCTTTAAAGGCACCCTCTTTCTTCCGGATGATTTTCTTTCCAGTTAAGAAAAATGACGAATTAAGCGCTTCAAAATGGGCGGCCGATAAGATATAACCATTTTCCTCTACAAGTGGATTAAAATTCTTTTGAGAGGCATTATAAGTATAAAATCCCTTATCATATACACTTGCCACAACAGCTCCTTCGAGGTTATTGAGTTCCGAAATTTTTTCATCGAGTAAATCATAGGCGATTTCTCTTTTTCTCCTCGGAAATTTATACACACCTTTTGAAAAAGTCGCCATCCACAAGGTTTCGTCTCGGTCAACGAACGAAAAGTGAGAATTGATTGCTTCGGGTACCTCGTACATTTTCTTCACACGAAAAGATGAATCCAGTTGGGCGACGAAACCGGAACCAGTTAGCTGAATTTCAGAATTTACCTCATGGAATCGTGGGAAATTTACCGACTCCTTATTTATTTCGGAGAGAAAACTTCGATTGTAAAACTCCAAGGTGTTGAGATTACAAACCAAATATCCACTATTGTTAGTCCAAAAAAATAGACTGTCATTAAGTTGTCCTCTTAAGTTTGAATAAAGAAGATTGCTTTTTAAATGTTTTTGTCTTATCGTTCGACCTGTCTTATCTACAAAATAGACAGAATCCTCTGCCCGCTTAATTAGAATCTGCGCGACTTTGGGATGCAAGGTCGCTCCGTTTAAAACCATACCATCAAGTAAGGGAGGTACTTTTTGCCATCGTTTATTATTTAAATGATAAGACTCAAAGTTACTGGCAAATCCCATTCGTTCTTTGGTTTGATACTGAACTACCGGATTTAGAACTTCACCCTTTACTTCCGAAGGAAAAGAAACTACACTATCCCGATCAATATAACCCACTTCCATTGCTTTTGAAAAGAACCAAATTTTTTGGTCGGCGGTTATTCCAATACCCCAAATATCATTGGTAGGTAATCCATTACGAGTTGTAAATGTCTTCACATCCTTTCCATTAAAACGCACAATTCCCTTGTCGGTAATTATCCAAATGAAACCTTGCTTATCCTGAGTTAAACGATACACATGGTTACTGGGAAGCCCTTCTTTTATAGAATAGTTCGTGAATTTTTGCCCGTAAGAAAAATTCCACATCAAAGACATTAGAATGGCGATGATATGGAATTTTGCTTTAGACATTATATAAATTTAAATAAAATGGTACAGTTAGAAGGGCTACCTTTTTATTAGTTTGAATAGTTGTCCTTGATTTGTACTACTTTCTAGTTGAATAAAGTATATCCCTGAATTAAGCCGATCTATATTTATAGGCACCTTAGATTCGAACATACCATTTTGAACTAATCTCCCCATGGTGTCGTATATTTTATAATTCTGACTATAATTAGCATTGATCACAAAGTAGTTTTGAGCAGGATTCGGATAAATTTCTACCTTCCCTTCGTCCAGATCGTTCGTACCGAGCGTAGTGAAGCAAATTTCTTCGGTATAACTCAACACAGTTTCATTTAAAGTAATCGGAGTTACTGAATTAGGCACTATGCCCGAAATAGCCGGAATACTTGTAATTGACAAAGCGTTCAAGTTTAACTGAAAAGTGATATTGTCACACTCGTTTCTTTTGTGATTTGGTGTACGGTACACCTCTTCTTCCACGAATCCTCCACTGGAATTTCTTCGGTATCCCACGTGAAAATACTCTCCGGTCGTTCCGGGTATCACCTTGCGAAAGCTAATGTCTGGATAATAAATTAGCGGCATTTGGAACAACCAAAAGTTGAAATCTTCACCGGGTGGCTCAATATTCTCCACTAAATACTGGTAGGCAGGTCCAACCTGAGCTCCCGTTGCCTTGGCGAATTCATAAACGAAAATATTTGTCTCACCGTAATAAGAATTGTTGTTTCCATCAACCCAATTTTCGTCTCGATCATAACCGGTGATCACAAGATTATTAGGATCTGCATCCGATTCCATGATCACAAAACCATATCGATTTAAATCATTCTGTGTGACATACCAAGACTTCGCAAAATTGATTACTCCTGTCGTATTATTAATGACTGTTACCCCGAAATAATGCGAAACCGAGTAATTGTTGAGCACATAAATTTCATCGGAACCGGCGTCGTAATAAGCATCAACACTAATGTCATTTGAATTTCCGAAGATATAACTGTTATCCCACACAAAATTCCCCATAAAATCTATTTTATGGTGTAATGAAGCTTGCTGGAAACTACTGGAAATAGGCCCAGTGGCACTACCGGTGATAAAGAATCCGTCACTTGTTTCCGTAAATCCGTTAGCAAAATCATAATCCTGCGGATTGTTAGATAAATTAGTATCAATTTCAGTTGTCCAAATAAGATTCAAACCAAAATCGACTCTCATCACAAACCCTATATTATTATTCACACAGGTAATGTCCACATTGTAACAATCGCTAAAAAACCCGACCACTACAAATCCGGGATCGTCCGAACCATCACCATCTGCGTCACTTTCGGTGTATTCGATTTTAAGTCCGCGTGAATTAAAACCCGGACCTACAATTTCGTAATGTCTCGTATCCAGCCAGTTTCCATTGATGGCATCAAATCTGGAAATCATTACTTGTCGAAAACCGCCTACATCAACCGAACCTGTCACGAATATTAAATCCAGATAGGTGGTTATATCGAAAACTCGCAAATGTTGTAAGCTAGCATGATTATACTTTTTAAACCACACAATGTTACCACTGTTGTCCATTCGTTGAAGAGTTAGTTCTTCATTTTGCATGGTAGAATCGAACAGATTTCCCGCTACGATAAAATCGTCGGTACCGTCCAAAGGTGCGATGTTTAAATCGTGAAAGTGTTGATTGGCCACTTGCACGCTTTTCTGAAATTGTCCATAACACAATGACTGCAAGATCATCATAAGTAGTACGGATAGGTATTTTGTTTTCATGTCGTAAATTTTTAGATCATTTTAAGCCAAATCTACTAGATGCCCTACCTTTACCCAATAAGTATTGTAATAATGCCGCGTTTCATTCCACGAAACGAGGGCTTCATCCTTTCAATGTGTTCTTGTTCAATTGAAAAAAAATCTTAAGTTTGTTTTCAAACTTGACCTATTTATGGAAGAAATGACTCAAATTTTAAGCTATGTGGCCTACTTGCTTCCCGCCCTAGTGGTTGGAATTATCGCTTATTATTTCTTTAAAGGGCACACAGCTAACGAAGAAGGAAGACGTAGATATCTAATTCAAAAGGAAGCTCAAAACAAGGTATTACCCACGCGTTTGCAGGCTTACGAGCGTCTTACACTACTTTTGGAGCGTATCGATCCCAATAAATTGTTGATTCGTGTAAAACCTTTCGCCGATGAGATTGAGAAATATGAAGCTTTGCTTATCAAAAATATTGAACAGGAATTTGAACATAACGTGACTCAGCAAATTTATGTGACTCCGGAATGTTGGAATTTGATCAATGCGGCGAAAAACGCGACTATTCACCTAATTCGACAGGCTGCTATGCACGAAAAGTCAAATAACGCCGATGGTATGAGAGAATTTTTACTACGGAGTTTTATGGAGGAAATAACCCCCTCACAAAAAGCTCTGGCTTATATTAAAAAGGAAGTAGGAGAACTGTTCTAAGACTCGTCGATTTTTAACTCGCTTAACTCCAAGTTTTTACTGTGAGCGTATTGAAATCCGCTTTCCCACCAGCGAATCATCATTTTCTTATCGAAAACCAAACTATTTGTGGTTAAAACAGTGGGTGTATAATACAGGTTAATTATAGCATCATTGTGAGAGGCTGCAAATTTGCCAATCTTGATATTCTGCTTTTCAACCCTATCTAACATATATTCATGCATGCTAGTGAGGAGTGAGAATACATTCTTAGACGGTAATCTATTGTAATTTGTAACCTCAGTTTCCAGAACAATTACATCCACGATTTTGGCACCACGGTTTATGGCCTCTTCTATAGGGACCATACTTCCCAGTCCGCCGTCCGCATATTCGAAACCGTCTTTCTTTACCAAACTCATGAATGGAATATAGTTACACGAAATCCATATCCAATCAAGAAAGTCCTCGTATTTAAAATCTTTAACCGACTTATATTCCACCTGATTTGATGATATATTCGAAACCGTCACAACCACATCTTTTCCAATAGAAATAAGCTCTTCAAACTCCTCCTTAGTAAAGGTATCTTCGATTAACCTTCTAAGGCTTTTACTTTCGCCAAAGGTTTTACTTCCGCGGAAAAAATTGCGAAGTACGGCAAAATGATCAATTACAATTTGTTTCCCACCTAGTTTATTTTTCTTTATTCTGAAAGGACGAATACTGAATATACTATGCTCATTCACAGAGGTGAAGGCTTCTTTAATTTTGTCAACCTTATTCAACGCTAAATGAGGAATTAGCAAACTTCCCGTGGAAGTTCCAACAAAGAGATCGTAGGTATAGCCCCGTTCCTGAATAAGATATTGAGCTACGCCTCCTGCAAACGCTCCTTTACTTCCACCTCCCGATATTACTAGTGCTCTCATTTCTTTATGAATTCTTTTTGAAGGTAATTTTGTTCCTTTTCAGTAAAACTCTTCACCCGCTTTACAATTGCATCTTTAGTTCCCGGATTTTTTAAAACTTCTTTGAGCAACGACCTTGCAAAATTTCTAAATCGCCACTGATGGTGCACACTAGCATTGATTAAGTTATCGATCACATAGTCGTTATACAACCCTAGACTATTTATAAAATCAAAAGCGTTTTGTCGAATCTCAAAACTGTATTCAGAAGAGGAATAATCCCTTAATTCCGTTTTGAAAATGGGGCTGGCAGATTCCATATATCCTTCGGTATTTAGTGCCAATGCCAACCAGATCATTCGAATGTTTTTATTCTGAAAACCATGAACATCCTTAAGTTTATCAAGATACTTACTACGATTTTGAGGAAAGGATCTCCATAAATTATACAAGGCAGACTCTTGTGTAGAGTAACTGTCGTCGTTTAAAAGTGTTTCATATTCTGAAAGCAGTTGGCCGGGCACTTTTTCCATCGAAAGTGCTATAGCCTGTCGTACGTATAAATTTCCCGAATTGAAGCCCATAAGATAAATATCAAGTACTTCGGTCATAGGCTCATTCGCTAATTGATAGATTACTTCTTGTCCTAAATAATCATTTTCCAATAGTTTCGGATTTTTTAGAAAAAATTCTTTCTTTTCTGAAATATTCATGGACCGAAGTCTTTGCAATTCAAAATACTGTTCGATAAACGCCGATTTCCGAAGTGATTTATAAGCTTGCTCTGCCTTGAACGCTGTTTGTTGTAACCAGTCCTTTTCCCACTCTGATATATCCACTGAACTCGCTTTGCGAACTTCAGCTAGGAAATTTTCGGTAGAAACATTCTTGAATTGATACTTTTCCAAGTAGTTCTTTATCGCCACCTTAAAGCTAAAATCTCCTATTAATTCTCTTAGCAAATGCAAGGCCCAAGCACCTTTTTCATAGAACGTAAGAGAAGAAGCTTTCGGATTCATCAACGACTCTCCTTTACCGCTATCGCTCAAAGATTTTAAACTTTCAGCAGTATTATACAAGCGCCAATAGTAATAATCATCTCCAAAAAGAGATCGTTCGGCCAGAAGTGCATAATAAGTGGCAAAACCTTCCTGTAACCAATGGTGAGTGCCCGAAGTTTCTGTAACAAGGTTTCCGAACCAATGATGCGCCAATTCGTGAGCATTTACATTCACATAATTCCGATCTGTAAAAGCGATGGAATCGACCACAAAAGCTTCCGAAAAAATCGTGGCTGTAGTGTTTTCCATGCCCGCATATAAAAAATCCCGTACCGGAACCTGTTTGTAATTTTGCCAAGGATAGGGAACACCAATCTCATTCTCCAAAAAGTCGAAAATTTCCTTTGTATATCGATAGGTGGGTTCAAACTTCGATGAATCCTTCTTCTTTATATGCAATTCGATAGGGACGCCTGTATCCGATTGAACTATCGACTTTTTAAAGTCTCCTATCGCTACAGCCACCAAATAACTAGACATAGGGCGTGTCATATCAAAATACCAAGTGATCGTCTCTTCCTCCATATTTGGCGTGAGTTTTTTCAACGCGCCATTAGATATTACTTTCTGCTCATGAGCCGCGGTAATGGCAAGATCAAACTCAATTTTATCGTTCATATCATCGATGCTGGGAAGCCAATGCGAAGTGTATTTCCCTTGTCCTTGCGTCCATACCTGATTTCCCGTAAAATATAGGGTTTGAAGAGGTATTACAGAATAATCAAAACTTACATCATAGGTTTTACCCGCTTTAAAGTCTGCAATAAACCAAATCTTATCTTCCTCTCCTTTTACTTTTATGGGTCTTTTTGAGTTGGGTTTCCTTAAATCCATTCCAACCGCATCGAGGTAAACCGAATCTGTGGCTTTTAAAATCTTAAAAGTTACATCCATCGAGCCTTTTACCGAATTATTCGTTTGATTTATATCAATCAAAGCCTGAATTCTCTTATAATCAACCTTATTGGTCTGCTGACTATTCATGAATAACGGCAATAAAAAAAGAAAAAGAAGGTATCTCATAGTGGGTTCATCGCAATTCTTTTGCCAAATTAAGTAAATTCGTGATATGAATTCTAATTTCCTGCAAACACCTATCGAATACTTAAAAGGGGTTGGGCCAAATCGCGCCGATTTGCTAAAAAAGGAATTAGGTATTTTTACTTTTCAGGACCTACTCAACTTGTTTCCCAATCGATATTTAGACCGCACGAAGTATTATAAAATTTCAGAATTACAAAAAACCAATGCTGAAGTTCAAATAAAAGGAAAAATAATTCATCTCAAAACAGTAGAGCAAAAACGCGGAAAGCGTTTAGTAGCAACCTTTACCGACGAAACCGGAAAAATGGAATTGGTGTGGTTTCGAGGAATAAAATGGATAAGAGCCAATTTGAAAATTAATGAACCCTATGTAATTTTTGGACGTGTCAATTGGTTTCAGAACATATTTTCTATGCCTCATCCTGAAATGGAACTACTGAAAGAGCACGAAAAAAGCCTTCGATCTGCCATGCAACCGGTATATCCTTCGACCGAAAAATTATCGAGTAGTGGAATAACCAATAAGGTGATCAATAATTTGATGCAGCAGTTGTTTTTAGACACTAAAAGTTCCTTTGCTGAAACGCTCTCAAATGAAGTGTTGAATGAGTTAAAATTACTACCCAAAAACAAGGCCCTTTTTAACATACATTTTCCTGAGAATAATGAGCTACTTGCCAAGGCACAATACCGACTAAAATTTGAAGAATTATTTTACATTCAATTACAATTAATTCGGAAAAATTTAATTCATAAATCAAAAATAAAAGGATATACCTTTCCGAATGTAGGCGATTATTTTAATGAGTTTTTTAAATCGTATTTACCCTTCGATTTAACGGCGGCTCAAAAAAGAGTGATCAAGGAAATTCGTGCCGATTTAGGAAGCAAAGCCCAAATGAATCGTTTACTTCAAGGAGATGTGGGTAGCGGAAAGACGGTAGTGGCGTTTATGTCAATGTTAATAGCACTTGATAACGGATTTCAAGCCTGCTTAATGGCTCCAACTGAAATTTTGTCAGTTCAACACTATAATGGTTTATTAAAATGGTGTAATCAATTGAATATCAGTATTTTTTTATTAACTGGTTCAACTAACACTTCAAAAAGAAGAGAAATTCATGAAAATCTTGAAAACGGGTTCTTACAGCTCTTAATTGGCACTCACGCCTTACTCGAAGATAAGGTAAAATTTAAAAATTTAGGACTCGCTATAATCGATGAACAACATCGTTTCGGGGTAGCTCAAAGAAGTAAACTTTGGCATAAAAATGTTTCTCCGCCTCACATTTTAGTCATGACTGCCACCCCTATTCCACGCACCCTGGCAATGAGCGTTTATGGCGACCTTGATATAAGTATAATTGATGAACTTCCACCTGGTCGAAAAGACATTAAAACAGTCCATAGATTCGACGCAAATCGACTCAAAGTTTTTCGCTTTTTAAAGGATGAAATTTCGAAGGGCAGACAGGTCTATATTGTCTATCCTTTAATACAAGAAAGTGAAGCCTTAGATTATAAAGATTTGATGGATGGATACGAATCTATAGTGAGGGAATTTCCTATGCCCGATTATCAAGTTTCTATAGTTCATGGAAAAATGAAACCGGCCGACAAAGATTTTGAAATGAATCGTTTTGTAAAGGGTGAGACACAAATCATGGTGGCGACCACAGTCATCGAGGTGGGTGTGAATGTCCCTAATGCGAGTGTAATGGTGATAGAAAGTGCCGAACGCTTCGGATTATCGCAGCTTCACCAGCTTCGGGGCCGTGTGGGACGCGGTGCAGAGCAAAGCTATTGCATACTCATGACGAGCCATAAACTCACCCATGATGCACGAACCCGTCTAGAAACCATGGTTAAAACCAATGACGGCTTTGAAATTGCAGAGACAGATCTCAAATTAAGAGGACCGGGTGATATAATGGGGACTCAGCAAAGCGGGGTTCTAAATCTGCGTATTGCCGATATCGTTAAAGATTCAGAAATACTCAAAATCGCCAGAAGCTACGCCAAACAGACCTTAACCAGTGATCCCAGTTTAAGCCATCCGGCAAATGCTGTAGTTAAATCAACCTATGCTGAATTAGTGAAGTATCGCAATATTTGGAATTACATTTCTTAAATGCTTTTTTAAATAATCGGCGAATTCATTATTTATACACCTGAAAATCAATAGGGTTGGACAATTTCCAATCAGTTTAGAGCGTTTTAGTTTTACTAACCCTCGCACCATGGGAAAATATCTTCTCGTACAACTCAAGTATTTATTCGTTACTATCTTATTCTTTGGAACTACAAATATTTATGGTCAGTTACCAGATGAAGGTGGTCACGAACAATGGGAATATATTTTAGTAGATACTGGCGATGTGTTACAATTGGCAATCCCTCTTACAGCTTTAACGGCCACCTTAGTAGAAAAGGATTTTGAAGGCACAAAGCAATTTGCCTATTCTTATGGAAGCGCCATGATTCTAACCCATTCTCTTAAGTACTTAATTCACAAACAGCGACCCGAAGGTAGGGAACGCTATGACGCCTTTCCTAGCGGACATACCTCCTCTGCATTTTCAGGAGCCTCGTTTATACAGAAGCGATACGGCTGGAAATACGGTTGGCCGGCTTATGTACTAGCAACGATAGTAGGAGTTAGCAGAATGGAAGGCCCAGACGGCTTTCACGATATATGGGATGTAATCGCCGGAGCGAGCGTTGGTATTGGCACCACTTATCTGTTTACCAGCCCTTATCCGAGAAACCACTTCGACATAGGCTTTGCCTCTGGTAATGGCAACTATTTGCTAACCATGACCTATCGATTTTAAACAAATTCCTCAAAAAATTAAGAAGATGTTACCTTCCTTATATTCAACTATTCCATAAGAAGTTGCGAGAGGAAAGATTCAAATTCACGTGTAAACTCATCGTATTTTTCTCCTGTAGCCTTGCCATTAAATCCGGTATGTATTTTCCGGATAGTGCCTTTTTTGTCTATAAAAATCGTGGTGGGATACGATAATACATGGTTGAGCATGGGTAGCTTCTCATTGGCCTTTTGCTTGCTACTGCTGCCGTATTGCGCAATTAATATTGGGTATGGGACATTTAATGAATTCTGAAGTTTTTGAACGCTACGAATGGCTCGTGCTTTGGTAGGTGCGTATTCAAATGCCAAAGAGATAAATTCGAGAACTTCCGAAGGGTTTTCCCTTAAATAGTTGGTGTAATACTCTGTTTCCTCTAGACAATTTGGACACCAGGTTCCCATTATTTGAACCACCACCACTTTATTCTGAAACCTTTTGTCTTGCAATGAAATCGTATCTCCGTGGGTGTCTGGAAAGGCAAAGTCTAAACTTTCATATCCTTCCTTCAGAAAAGTTAATGTATGGGCGTCAGGTAATTCGTAATTCGGATTCAAAACCGCACTAAACGGCTCTTTCCAGTGATTCCCGGAATAGAAAAATCCATACATTAAGCTATCTTTTACTTCAGCTTCAAAAAGAAAGGCATGTGCCCCATCGAAAGTGGATAGCTTCATGGTATCGCCATCCATCGCACCTTCAAGAAAACGGTAATCTCCTGTGATTGTTCGTATGGTACCCGTCACTCTGCCGTCTTCTTTCTGGTCAAAAATTCCCTTACCAATATATCTGTCTTCTTCAGAATGTGCACTAAAGATCATCTCCCATTCTCCGGACACGGTTTCTGTCGCGTTTTTTGTATCGATGAATCGAGTTGAAGTGCCATAATTCATTTCGAATGGCACAACTCTGTCCAAGCTGGGCTTAATAAAATTTCCTTTTATTTTTTCTTCGGAAAAAGTGCCTTTAAAAACACCTTCGAAAACCGGATGTTCGATGATTATCGAATCTCCTTCTATAATGATATCCTCAATTTCAATAACTTCTTCCGCATTAAAAATTCTGATAGTGTTTTCTTCTGAAAATTCAAGGTTAAAAGGCAGCTCTTTTCCGTCTTGCACTTCTAAGGTCGCCCTCCAAATGCCGGGTCTGAGATGCACCCCTTCCGAAGAACATGATCCTAAAACCAATAACAAGAGAAACAATCTAAATATATTTTTAATCACCACTAATAAATTTGATTTGAACATAAAGAAAACTCAATAAAAAAATAGGTGCTGGTTACACCAACACCTATTGTAAGTCGTTTTTCGACACTATTATTTACTACCGTCGTCGTAAACTTTCGACAAAGTCTCTTTTTGGCGAGCATAGACAGAACGTCCTTGCTTGATACTAGCCTCTAGCTTATCCAAATTGATTTCAGCTCGTTTTATAGAGGCAGCCTTTTTATCATATTCTTCCTGAGTGATTTCGCCTTTTTCCAACATGGTGTTGATTTTTTCCTTTGCATTGGCTATTCGAACTCTCCCCTTCTTAACCATGGCTTCTTTTGCCGCTAGTTCATCGGTTTTTTTATTCAATTTGGCCTTGGCGTCGGCGGCTCTTTTCAATCCCAAATCCTTACCCGAAAGTCCGTTGTCATTCTTCACGGCCTCCCCGCGAGTAACTCCATCTTTCATCTCGTTTTTGGCTGCATCTTTAGCATCGCTCATTTCATCTTTCATATCTTCCATATCCTCCTTCATATCTTCTTTTACCTCCTTCAATTCATCCTTGCGTTCCTCCAGTTCTTCCTTCATCTCTTCTTTGAGCTCATCTCTCTCCTCTTTGCTGGTTGCGCTCTTCAATTTCTCATTATAATCTGCTTTTGTAGCCTCAGCATCCGAGGTAAGAGTGTTGACTTCATCCTCTGCATCATCTTCCAGCTCATCTTTCTTGTCGGTCAACTTTTCTTGCTCATCTTTCATCTTTTTTCGTTTGGCTTCGGCAGCGTCCTTCATTTTTTTCTTCTCCTGCTTTACCTTTTCCACTTTTTTATCGGCTTCTTTCTTAGGAGTAGATAAGTCCTGAGCCGCCAAAGTGAAGCTCAGCATACACATAATTAATGTTGCTATTGTTGCTATTTTCTTCATTCTTGTTTGTTTTAAATTATATACTATCCAATTCGCTTAAAGCCTCTTCCAGCTCTTCTGCTTCCTGATTTATTTTTTCTGAAATCTCTTCCGCTTCTGCTTCTACCGCTTCGATTTGCTCTATAACAGCTTCTGTTTCAGCTTCTTCTTCCTTTTTGGTGTCACGACAAGAAACTATTCCTATCATCAACATAATGAGTAAAATTCTACTTAAATTTTTCATTGATTTATTGTTTAAGTTCGTTCGATTTTAAAAATACGAAATATGCTTCATTATTTGAATGCTAACACCATTATTTTATCTTTGTACGCTTAAATTACTGCTTCAATGAAGATTTCCTACAACTGGTTAAAACAGTTTTTAAATGTCGATTGGGAAGCCAATCGAACCGGTGAATTATTGACCGATTTAGGTCTTGAAATAGAAGGGATTGAATCCTTCTGTTCTGTGCCCGGTGGTTTGGAAGGTGTCGTTATTGGAGAAGTAATAGCATGCGAACAACATCCCAATGCCGATCGGCTCAAATTAACTCGGGTGAACACTGGATCCGGTGAGCCCTTGCAAATTGTATGCGGAGCACCCAACGTAGCCAAAGGCCAAAAGGTGCCGGTTGCGACTGTTGGAACGGTTTTACACGACGCCGAAGGCAATCCTTTCACTATTAAAAAAGGTAAAATTCGTGGCGAAGTGAGTATGGGTATGATCTGTGCCGAAGACGAATTAGGACTTGGTTCGAGTCACGATGGGATAATGGTTCTCGACAATTCCTTGAAGCCAGGAACACCTGCTTCGGAAGTATTTGAAATTGAAAATGATCATATCTTTGAAATCGGACTCACTCCAAACAGAGCCGATGCCATGAGTCATTTGGGGGTAGCTCGAGACCTAAGAGCTGGCCTTATTCAGCAAGAACAATTACTAGAACTTATTACACCTTCTACCAGTAGTTTCCACGTAGATAACCGTGCTTTAAAAATCGATGTGAATGTTAAAGAAAACGATCTTGCTCCCAGGTATGCCGGAGTTACCATAAGCGGTCTAAAGGTGAAGGATTCACCTGCGTGGTTGTCGAATCGATTGAGGTCCATCGGACTTACACCCATCAACAATATCGTGGACATCACCAATTACGTACTACACGAATTGGGACAACCTCTGCATGCTTTCGACGCAGTGAAAATAGCGGGGAACGAAGTGAATGTAAAAACTTTAAAGAGTGGAACCAAATTCGTTACCCTAGATGGTGTCGAACGTGAATTGCATGAAGAAGACTTAATGATATGTGATGCTGAAAAACCCATGTGCATTGCCGGAGTTTTTGGAGGAGAGCATTCCGGAGTGACCGAAGCTACCACCAGTATTTTTCTGGAAAGCGCCTATTTTAATCCGATAAGCATTCGAAAAACGGCCAAACGACATGGCTTAAATACAGATGCTTCCTTCCGTTTTGAGAGAGGGGTCGATCCAAACATTACCGAGTATGCCTTAATGAGGGCTGCCGTGATGATCGTTGAAATCGCCGGAGGTGAAATTACCAGTGATATTGTTGATATTTATCCGAAGAAGATTGAGGATCATCAGGTAGTGTTAAATTATGAAAATGCGACTAAACTCATTGGTCAAGAAATTCCTAGAGAGACCATTAAACAAATTCTAACGGCTTTAGACATAAAGATTGAAAATGTTACTGAAACAGGAATTGGTATGACCATCCCTGCCTTCCGAAATGACGTGACTAGAGAGGCCGATGTGATTGAGGAGATCCTTAGAGTTTATGGATATAACAATATTGACTTTACCACCAAGCTGAATGCATCTATTGCGTCAACAAGCCATACCGAAGACCATGTAGTTCAGAACAAGGTTGCGAATCAGTTAACAGCATTAGGTTTTCACGAGATGCTGGCTAATTCACTAACGAATGCGGAGTATAGTAAACTTTCAGAAAAACTGAAAGAAGAGCACAACGTTGTGATGTTGAATCCGCTAAGCATGGACCTTGAAATTTTGAGGCAATCTATGTTATTTGGGGCTTTGGAAGCAGTATCGTATAATTCCAATAGGAAGATGCCGAATATAAAGTTATTTGAATTTGGAAAGACCTATCATAATTATCCTTCGGGACGGGAAGAGAAGAAACATCTCAGTTTAATTATTTCAGGGAATCGAACTGAAAATAGTTGGACAGGTACTCATAAGCCAAGTGACTTTTTCTACGGAAAAGGTGTGGTAACTGCTGTTTTGGATCGATTGGGAATTAATGACTACAAAGACGAAGGCCTTCAAAGTGATCTTTACAGAGAAGGGTTAGCCCTGAAGAAAGGTAAGGCCACCATCGTAGAAATGGGTATTGTACACAAAAAACTGTGTAAGAACTTCGATGTTTCTGCGGAAGTGTTTTTCGCCGATTTCAATTGGGATGAAATTCTCAAAGAAATTCCTACCGAGAATTTTATCATGGAACCCATTCCTAAGTTTCCGAAAGCCAAAAGAGATTTTGCGCTACTCTTGGACGAATCGGTTAGCTTCGATAAGCTAAAGATAGCTGCGTTTAGTACAGAGAAAAACTTACTGAAAGAGGTTTCTCTTTTTGATGTTTACACGGGAAAAAATCTACCCAAAGGGAAGAAAAGCTACGCTTTAAGCTTTACGATTCAGGATGATCGCAAGACTCTTACCGATAAGCAGATTGATAAAATCATGAACAAACTACAAGCCAGATTTGAGAAAGATTTTGGTGCCGAGCTACGATAATTTATCATAGAATGTTAAAATCTTGTGGGGCAAACGCCTAGTGATTATTTTTATGCTAAAATATCGCTATGTTGTTAAAGACCAATATTGAAGATCGGCTTATCAAACTTCGAGATAAGCGTATATCTTCGGAAACCATCTTAAAAGAAGTTCAGGAAATCTTAGAAAAGAATGAGAATGAACGCGATGATATCAAAGCGCGTTTGAGTGATTCTTCCGAAGAAAATGTCAATGAATTTAATTTGGATAAAGTTAAAGGTGAAAATATTTTTCACATTGAGGACATCAAAAAACTTTGTATTGATTATCGATTAAGATTTCTCAACGCAAATTTTTTTAAAGGAGATTTTCCAGAAGAAGCTATTTCAGAAATAAGAAATCTGGAAAGCGAACATGGTATATCCCTTCAGAATTTTAAAATTGTCGCTCCTGCCAAATTGTTAAAGTTAGAAAATGCAGACGATCCATTGTTGTTTGCTCCTATGGGCAATGATTATTACTATTTAATCCATAAATGGGGAAACGACCTTCATCCTTTTCGGAAAGCGCTCATGTGGCCCTATAAAACATTTGAAAACTTAGTTTTTTCAGTATTTGTTCTAAGTGTTATCCTCACGGCAATAACACCCCTTCATTTATTTACAAAAGGTGAAGTGACCAATCAAGAGTACTTATTAATGTTCCTTTTTATGTTCAAAGCGGTTGGAGGAATTGTGCTTTATTACGGTTTTGCCAAAGGAAAGAATTTTAATACTGCCATTTGGAACAGCAAATATTATAACGCATAAAAAAAGCCCGTTAATCGGGCTTTTTTTTATACTTCTACAGCGTACATTTTCTCTCTAAGCTCTTTCATTTTCTTATCGTTCATATACTCATCGAAAGTCATATAACGATCAATAACACCATTTGGAGTAAGTTCAATGACCCTATTCCCTACCGTTTGAGCAAATTCATGGTCATGTGTAGTAAAAAGAACTGTTCCCTTGAAGTTTTTTAAGGAATTGTTGAAGGCTGTAATAGATTCCAAGTCCAAGTGATTCGTAGGCTCGTCCAACATTACCACATTGGCACGTAACATCATCATTCTGCTCAACATACATCTTACCTTCTCTCCTCCCGAAAGTACATTCGACATTTTCAAAGCTTCATCTCCACTAAAAAGCATCTTACCTAAAAATCCTCGAATAAAAACTTCTTCTCTTTCTTCTTCAGTTTTGGCCCATTGACGCAACCAATCTACCAAAGACATTTTTTCTTCAAAAAACTTGCTGTTGTCTAAAGGTAAATAGCTCTGGTTGGTGGTTACACCCCACTGATAATTCCCAGAATCGGCTTTCAGATTATCATTGATGATCTCGTAAAAAGCCGTTGTAGCTCTCGAATCCTTGGAGTAAATCACCACTTTATCACCCTTTGCCAAATTGATATCGATGTTTTTGAATAAAGTTTCGCCCTCCATACTATATCTCAATCCTTCAACATTTAAAATTTGATCTCCTGCTTCTCGTTCTCTTTCAAAAATGATAGCCGGATAACGACGGCTGGAAGGTTTTATGTCGGAAACGTTTAACTTATCAATCATCTTCTTTCGACTGGTTGCCTGTTTAGATTTAGCAACATTTGCTGAAAAGCGACGGATAAATTCTTCAAGTTCTTTTTTCTTGTCTTCGGCCTTTTTATTTTGTTGTGCGCGTTGACGAGCCGCTAGCTGACTACTCTCATACCAAAAGGTGTAATTCCCACTGTAATGATTAATTTTTCCGAAGTCAATATCACTAATATGGGTACAAACTGCGTCCAAGAAGTGACGGTCGTGAGAAACAACTATCACACAATTGTCATAGTTCGCCAAGAAGGTTTCTAACCAGGAGATAGTTTCGTAATCTAGATCATTGGTAGGCTCATCCATAATGAGTACATCTGGATTTCCAAACAACGCCTGTGCTAACAATACCCGCACTTTTTGCTTTCCGTCCAAATCGCTCATCATCGAATAATGAAGACTTTCAGGAATGCCCAAGTTTGAAAGTAAGGCCGCTGCATCACTATCGGCATTCCAACCATTCATCTCTTCAAAACTAACTTGTAGTTCACCAATCTTTTCAGCATTGGCGTCGTTGTAATCGGCATAGAGCGCATCTATTTCCGACTTCACAGCAAATAGCTCCTTATTTCCACGAACTACAGTTTCTAGAACCGGATAGTCGTCATATGCATTGTGATTTTGCTCTAAAACCGACATTCTTTTTCCAGGTTCTAAATGCACATGTCCCGAGGTTGGATCCTGTTTACCCGCAAGGATTTTAAGAAAGGTAGATTTTCCGGCTCCGTTGGCTCCAATTATACCATAACAATTGCCCTGGACGAATTGGGTATTTACTTCGTCGAACAAAATTCGTTTACCAAATTGGACCGATAAATTAGATACTGAAAGCATAGCGATTTACAGTTTTATAATTTTTTGCAAAAGTAGCTAAATAAGGGTTACTACGGAAATAGATTCAACTCAATATGAGTGAAAAATCTTTTAACTACTGTTTAACAAAAAAGGCCCTCATAGTCAGCTATTTTTGTAAGAAGAATCAAAAAGACGTGCATCCGATACAAAAAATACTATTTTCCTCTATATTTTGCTGTCTTCTAATTTCCTGTAACAACTCCAGTTCGGATAGTTGCGGGAGCGCATGGTTGGGAGGTGAGATTATTAATCCGAAGAAGGATTATATTATTCTTTCTCAAAGCCGGCAAGTGATCGACACGGTACCTTTGGATGAAAACAACTTTTTCATGTACCAAATTGATCAGGTAGAGCCGGGAATATTTTTTATTGTTCATAACGAATATCAAGCTTTATTTATTGAACCCGGGGATAGTTTAATGCTTCGTGTAAACACCATCGAATTTGATGAATCTCTTTTCTTTACCGGCAAGGGAGCTGATAAAAACAACTTAATGATGGAGTTGTTTCTTCAAAATGAAAAGGAAAGTGCAGAAATGCCGGCCATGTATTTACTCCCACCACCCGAATTTGAAGCTAAATTGGATTCTCTCAAGCAGATAAGAGCTATGCGTTTCGAAGAATTCATCGCAAGTAAAAATCCGTCGTCTCATTTCAAAAAAATCATAGACGCCTCAATAAAGTATGATAATTTCTCAAAAAGAGAATTGTACTTATCTGCAAATTCCAGAAAGAAAGTGTTTGGGGAGAGTGTCGAAATTCCGGCTAATTTCCTTGATTATCGAAAAGAGGTAGATCTAGGAAGTGAAACCTTAAGATCTTTTTATCCTTATTATCGTTATTTGAGTTATTATCTAGACAATCTTGCTTTTGAAGAATACAAAGGCGAAGAATATTACAATCGGGATTCTTTTACCCATAATTACATCAAATCGGCAATGATCGACAGCCTCATTACGAATGACTCGCTCAAAAACAGTTTATTGAGAACCTGCGCCAATCGTTATTTCCTCAAAGCGAAAGATGAAGACAATGAACGCAAAATGCTTGATCAGTTTTTAAAACTAAGCACAAACAAAAAAGATCATAAAGAAATAGAAAAGCTTGCAAAAGCGACCATACAATTAACGCCTGGGCATAAAATTCCGAATTTGATGTTGTTAACGGCCGAAAACACTGTAAAAGATCTGCACAGTACTTTTAATGGGCCTACAGTTTTATATTTCTGGTCTTCGAATTCGATCAAGCATTACAAAAAAATCCATACGCGGGCTTCCGAGCTAAAAAGCAAGTATCCCGAATATAATTTCATCGGAATTAATTTGGATACTCACTTCAAAAAATGGTTGAAAATTGTGAAGTCATCCGGCTATGATGAATTGCAGGAATATCAATTTGAAAATATCGACACGGCCGAAATGAAATTAGTAATCAATTCGGTGAATAAGGCAATGATCGTAGATGGAAATGGTATGATCATCAACGGAAATACCAATATCTTCGACTTGGGTATTGAAAACGAATTACTCGCATCTCTCAATCAATAAAAAAGCTCCGAGAACGGAGCTTTTAATTAATTACCTTTTTTGTAATCGGCTAAGAATTTTTCCAGCCCTATATCGGTTAAAGGATGTTTTAATAAACCTTCGATAGAGGATAATGGTCCGGTCATTACATCGGCTCCAATCTTAGCACATTCAAGAACATGCATGGTATGACGTATAGAGGCGGCCAGAATTTCGGTTTCAAAGCCATAGTTATCGTAAATATGTCTTATTTCAGCAATTAAATTGAGCCCATCGGTAGAGATATCATCCAAACGACCAATAAAAGGTGACACATAATTAGCACCTGCCTTGGCAGCTAACAAAGCCTGACCTGCAGAGAAAACCAAAGTACAATTAGTACGGATTCCATTGTCTGAAAAATACTTGATCGCCTTCACTCCTTCTTTGATCATAGGAACTTTAACCACAATCTGATTGTGCAATTCTGCCAATTGTTCTCCTTCTTTCACCATTCCATCAAAATCGGTCGAGATTACCTCTGCCGAAACATCACCTTCGACAATATTGCAGATATCCACATAATGCTTTAAGATGTTGTCTCTTCCCGTAATTCCTTCTTTGGCCATCAATGACGGATTGGTAGTAACTCCATCCAGAACACCTAAATCCTGTGCTTCCTTAATCTGATCTAAGTTGGCGGTATCTATAAAAAATTTCATAAGTATTTCCCTGTTATTTGTACGCCACAAAAATAAACATTCGGAGAGGTTTTTAACGCGGTTTTGAGAATAGTTTTTAAAAGAGCTTGTTGATAAAGTCTGAAGCCCGAAGCAGGAAGTGTGAAGCATGAAGCTCGAAGTTTGAGGTTTGAAGTCTGAAGCCCGAATTTGTAATAAACTGTCACTTCGAGTGATTTTATGAATGAAATTAATAAAATTGTGTCGAGAAGAGGTTGGGATTAGAGAGGCCCTTTTTAAAAAACACCAGGCTCCAGGCTTCCAACTTCAAGCTTCCCGCCTTTACTTACTTCAGTTTATAATGATTCATCAACATGCGCTCATATACCTTACTTGGTAAAA
>JABDKT010000031.1 GCA_013002065.1 Flavobacteriaceae bacterium | reverse complement strand
TATGAGAAGGAAAACGGTGACAGCGGATTTTGGTCCGAGACCCATGAACTGAGAAGAGAAGAACGCATGAAAGAACGAGAAATAAGGGAGGAAGAGCGTGCTTATAGAAATGCAGAACGTCTCGCGCAAACGAAAGAAAGAGAAGTGGAAAGAGAGGAGCGCATGAAAGATATCGACCGTCGCAGGAAAAACCAGCAAAGGAGAATCGAAAAACAGCAAGAGCGTATCAAAGAGCGCAATAAGCAAATTGCAAAACGCAGTTATAATTTGGCCAAGGCCAATTCCACTCGAAGTATTGCAAAATCCATAGAATCGAACGACGAAGATGTTTATTTCGATTCGGATGATGGTTATGAAAACGCCATTATAATAGACAAGGATACCAGTGATGAGACTTTGGCCACCATGAAAAAGAATTTGGAGGCGAAAGGCATTACGTTTAACTACAGCAAGGTGAAGCGAAATTCGTTGGGTGAGATCGTACGTATTAAAATTGTGACCAGCGATGGAAAAGGAAGTAAGTCAACCGTTGTAGCATCGGCCGATGATGGTGAGCCCATTAACGATATCATTATTGAAATTTAGAATAGTGAGTGTATGTATAAAAATCCCACCATCGTGTGGGGTTTTTTATTTTGTACCTTTCAGAAATGAAAAAACAGCTATTCAAAACGCTTGCTAAGGTTAACAAGGCTGTACTTCCTAGTTTTACCAAACGCCAAGTAGATCTCACCAAGGCTAAAAAGTGGCAATTGGCTTTATTTGGTTATCGGTTATGGGTGACAAAGAATGCCCTCGACTAATACTGTAGCAAGGATTTTGCTTCAAATCTTTTTAGTTTTTCTCTACCGTCTAAAAAGCTAAGTTCCATGATAAAATTACATTGAACGATTTCCCCTCCTAATTTTTCCACCAAATTACAAACTGCTTTCGCCGTGCCACCAGTGGCGAGCACATCGTCGTGGATAAGAACCCTTTCTCCT
This sequence comes from Flavobacteriaceae bacterium, assembly GCA_013002065.1. Taxonomy (GTDB): domain Bacteria; phylum Bacteroidota; class Bacteroidia; order Flavobacteriales; family Flavobacteriaceae; genus Aureisphaera. The sequence goes on along the minus strand of JABDKT010000031.1, from coordinate 4,014 downwards.
TTAGAAATTGCGTCATCATGAATTTCCAAGGCGTCCATTCCATATTCAAGTTTATAGGGTTCTAACAAAGTATTATAAGGAAGCTTGCCGGGTTTTCGCACAGGGACAAAACCGGCCTCTAGTTTTTGAGCGAGTAACATTCCGAAGAAAAATCCGCGCGACTCAATACCCACCACTTTATCCACTTTCTGGCCATTGACTAGATCAATGAGTTGGGTGAGACATTGCGCAGAGGCATCCTTATCGGCCAACAACGGAGTGATGTCCTTGAATATGACACCAGATTTGGGGAAATCGGGAATGATACGGATATAGTCTTCGAGATCGAGCATGATTAAAGGTAACCAAATACGGTAGAGTGGCAAAATAAAATAAAGTGAACAGGATAGCTTGGCAGGGTTACCTTCAGTGATCCTTTACGCTCCTACCTGAAAATGCAAATGAGCATCGCTTACGCAGAGTGAAGTCAGAGGGATTCACCTACGGTGATCCTTAGCGCTCCGCGCTGAAAATAGTTCAAACAAAAAACGCTCAAGCAAGCTTGGCGTTTTTTCTTATTGAACTATTTGTTTGTGACCTCGGCAGGCTGGCGAAATGAAGTTTTGTGCTAACAAAACCAAACATCCGGTGGATGTTTGATGGAGGCATCTGAGAAGCAGCAGGCCAAGTTTGTTGTGTAGGATTACTCGCTTTGCTCGTGATCCTGACAAAGCTCCGTAGTCTAAATGAAAAGCTCCAAACCTGCGGTTTGTTTCCTTTTTTATTCCCTCTTCGGAATTGAAGCAAGCTCCAATCCTTGAGGAAATAAAAAAGCCCACCTTGTGGTGAGCTTTTCATTCTAAAGTGACCTCGGCAGGATTCAAACCTGCAACCTTCTGAGCCGTAATCAGATGCGCTATTCAGTTGCGCCACGAGGCCGTTTAAGGGCTGCAAATATATGAACTTTTTGAATTTATCAATACATAAATATACAAAAATTGATTCCTTCTCAATCACCGAAAATTTCAGAATGAATCTAATGTAAATTACTCTTTTCATGCAATTCCACCTAGGGACTAGAACCTATTTCCACCTTTACAATGCATTAAATCAGCAAAACAATTTGGATGTTTGTTTTCAGAAATCTAAAAACGAATAGTATGAAAATCAATATCACCAAATCCGCACAAAAACTTGCATTCTTATTAATGCTCTTCACATTGGCAGGAACTCAACTTTCTCTGGGCCAAATGGCAAATACTAATATGGGAGTATTTCAGTTTGAAGAAGAAGTAATCGATTACGGTACCATTCAGCAAAACAGTAATGGGGTACGATATTTCGAATTTAAAAACCGAGGAAGAGCTCCCATTGTAATTTCGAAAGTAAATTCTTCCTGTGGTTGTACGGTACCAAAATTTACCCGTGAACCAATTGCACCCGGCGAATCAGGAATTATCGAGGTAAAATATTCCACCAAAAAATTAGGACAGTTTTCCAAATCCATTACGGTAATATCTAACGCCGATGAGCCTCAAAAAATCCTAAAAATTAAAGGGAAAGTTATTGCGAAAAGTAGCAGTATGAGGTAAAATGAAAATCGCCGGTCTATTCGGGCCGGCGATCTTACTAAGTATGCTAAACTAAGTTAGGGTTGGTTCTAATACATATTGCGCAAAGCGGTGATGTCATTTCCATTAAACTCACCGTCTTCATTCGAACTAAAGCAAGCCAACATCACAGAAGTTGAATCGTAACCGGTAGGCGTTCCACTAACGTGAACGGCTCCCACTCCGGCAGATCCTTCGTTGACATTTTGTCCGCAACTTTGACGACTAAACCAATCGGTGTGGCGGAAGCCAACAGAGTGCCCTACCTCATGTGTAATTACATGCTCCACTACATTAGTGTTATATCCGTTCAACCCATAAATCTGAACCCATTTATAAGGACGTCCATTGCTTGGAAACCCGGCACTACCTCCGGCACCCGACTGATTCGGATTGTGATATACGACCATGTCTTTGTTGCCGTAATTCGTTCCAAAAGAAAGACTGAAACTTATAGAAACACCACTCAATCGGTTGTAGTTATTAACAGCCCATTGTAGTGCCGTTCGCTCTTTACTTGAAAGTCCGTAACCTCCTCCACCGGTATAACCAATGATGGAAATATTTCGTCCCTGACTTACTAAATTGAACGTTCGATATTGACGTGACTCCAAACCTTGTTCTGCCAATTTTGCCAGTGTAAAAAGTTGATCTTCTGTCATCACAATGTCTTCTTCAAAAAACAGTCGCTCTTCCGAGGTTCCGTCGGGGAAATAAAATTCGTCATAGCGAATAAAATTGGTGTTCAGTTCTAAGGTAGTTGCCGCTTCTTTTACTTGTTGCGGAATTTCCTTTACCAAGTTCGCTTCTTCGTTAATTTGTGTCTCTTCTTCTGCCGAACAAGAGGCCATAAGAATCCCTAGGCATAAACTGCCTAAAAATCCAATCTTAAATTTTCTCATAGTTGATGGAATTTAATTAGTGAATAATTTAATAAATTAGGTTAACCACCTTCAATTTATGAATTATTTACATATTATTCACAAAATATTAACTTTTTGTGCATTTTGTTTAACGAAAACTTATTAACAATAAGAATACTGTAATGAAGAATTTGTGAGAAAACCCTCTGATTTTAAAGGATTTCGGCAGATAAGCCCGCTTCGAGCAGTTTACTGCATCGTGGTTTGAGTTCGTCAAATGAACCTGTTTTAACGGTACATTTTCCTTTGTAATGAACAATAAGGGAACATTGTTCGGCCTGTTCGGGAGTGTGATCGCAAGCGTAAATTAAGGTATTGATAACATGGTCGAAAGTATTTACATCGTCATTATAAAGCACGATCTGGTTCTCTTTATCGACCTCCTCAAGAAGTTCAACTTCCTCTTGATATTTTTCTTGTCCACTCACAGCAGCACTAATTTACGAATTTTGTGGCAATCCAGTTGTTTTTCAATTTGTTATCAACGAATTTCAATCCTAACTTATTGCAGGCATCTTTCATTAAATCCAAATCTTCGGCGTAAAATCCGCTTAAATATAATTCACCGCCTTTCTTTAATACCGATACATAAGTCTCCAGATCGTTGAGCAAAATATTCCTGTTGATGTTCGCAATGATGGTATCATATTTTTTCTTCGGAATGACTTCTGCTCCTCCTTTTAGAACCGTGATATTTTGACAATCATTCCGGCTACAATTCTCGATAGAATTCTCCACACACCATTCATCTATATCAATGGCATCCAAATCTATAGCTCCTCTCATTTCCGCCAAAATTGCTAAAACTGAAGTGCCACATCCCATATCCAGTACTCTTTTCCCTTCGAATTCATTTTCCAAGATGTACTGAAGCATCATATAGGTTGTTTCATGATGACCCGTTCCGAAAGACATTTTAGGTTCTATGACAATTTCATAAGTTACTTGAAAAGGATCGTGGAATGGGGCTCGTACAACACAAGTATCATCCACCAAAATAGGGTCGAAGTTTTTCTCCCATTCGGCGTTCCAATTTACTTGCTCAATTTCTTTTTTCTTAAAGGTGATTTGAAACTCATCCGATTTCAAAATTTGAATTTCATCCAAGATGGACTCACGCCAATCCCCCTTTTGAATGTACGCCTTCACTCCTTCCGAAGTCTCCACAAAACTTTCGAAACCGGCATAACCCAATTCGGCGATCAATATTTCAGTACCAGGCTGTAGCGGTGTAACCTTAAAATTATATTCTATATAAATGGGAGTCATTAAAAAGCATTCACAATCGCAATGAAGTCGGTCGCCTTCAATGACGCTCCGCCAATTAGGCCACCATCCACATCGGGCTTTCCAAAAATTTCGGAGGCATTACCCGGTTTTACACTTCCGCCGTAAAGAATGGAAACCTTCTCTGCTGTTTCTTCAGAATAGGCTTCCGCAATCGTCTTACGAATATATTCGTGCATCTCCTGTGCTTCTTCAGGAGAGGCAGTTTCACCCGT
>JABDKT010000030.1 GCA_013002065.1 Flavobacteriaceae bacterium | reverse complement strand
TGGACACCAAAAGCTAGAAGGCAAAAGGCTGCAGTCAAGATAATATTTGAAGCAAATTTCAGAAACATTTATTGTCGTTTAATATTTCTTACAATAACCGTTTGCTTTTGTCCGGTCATGTTTATTTTAAGTTTATCTGAAATAGAATTCGAACCTAACATGATTAGGTTTTGATTTCTACCACGTTGAATCACACCGGTTCGATGCAACAAACTTCTTTTTCCATTTAAGTCGATAAAGGAGTTGTTCGAACCTAATTGAATGACACTTTCGTCTATAAATGCTGCATCCACATCCAAGGCAACTTCGTTTCGATTTCCTGTTTGAAGTACCGTCATATTGGAAGCAATAGAACGTGTTTGTGCAAATACACTGTTTTTATTTCCTATTTGCTGGATATATATTGAATTGTTTTCAGAAGCACTCAAAGTGTTCTGAGGATTCAAATTCTGAGCAGAAAATAAACTCTTTTGAAGGTCCTTTTGAGTTAGACCCGGTCCGATAGCACTTTCCTCCACGAAGGTTTGAGCATTTAAGCTGCCCACCATCAAAAGTAAGGTGAAAAGAACTACGTATGTTTTGTTCAATTGCATCGGGTTTGTTTTAAGTTTTGTTATCTACTCCTATTAAAGGTAATAAATAAAAATGCTTTTTTAACAAAGTAGTGCATAAGAAACCTTACAGTCTCCTACACACTACTTTGGTCATTTATAATTTTATGGAATTATAAATTTCTTATTAAAGGTTATGCTGAACTACACTAGAAGTGTTACCAGCCCCTAATTGAATTACAGTACTCATGTGTCCTAGACCATGTTGATGTACGTAAGAACCGTTGAAGAATCCTGCCTGTAATACATCAGAATCATTCCATCTTCCGTACTGCTCTGTCCAGTCTCCATTACCAATTCCAATCTGCAATTTGTCGGAATCGTTGTTACGACCGTGCTGATCTGTAACACTCCAGTTTCCTAAACCAAACTGTAAAGTTGTGTTGGTGTTTCTTCTACCTAATTGGTGAGCTAAAGCAATGTTACCCACACCTACTTGTAAGGCATACGTGTCATTTCTTCTACCCTCTTGAAGAGTTCCAGATAAGTTTAAGCCACCTAACTGAATATGGTCTGCATCGTTACGACGACCAAACTGATAGATACCGGATCCATTAAGGATACCACGTTGATAAACGTTGGCATCGTTACGGCGACCTTGCTGATACACTTGTGAGAGGTTCAAGATTCCTCCCTGGTCAACATTAGATACATTACGTCTTCCTCGCTGGTCTACGTCGGACCAGTTTCCAGCACCAACTTGAAGAACGTCAGACTCATTGAATCTTCCTCTTTGATCAACATCGGAAGTGTTAAATGCTCCTAATTGATCTACATCAGAATCGTTGGCCAATCCTAATTGAAATACGTCTGAATCATTCATGAAACCAGTTTGGTCCACTTCAGAATTATTCAGAACTCCTACTTGTAAAACATCACTATCGTTAAATTGAGCAAAACCTACGGTTGCTACTAATAACGCTAATGCGCTTAAAATTACTTTTTTCATAATTTAAAAGGTTTAAAGGTGAATATATTAGTTAATACTGCCATTCAAGCAGATTGCTATAAATCAAATTAAATTATTAAATATATCGAAGTACATTACTTCGCGTTCAGGGGATAGAAACGGGCAACGCAATGCCACCTAGTGTAGTTGGGTTTGTTTAGTAGCCTTTCAGAATTGAACTTCAAAAAGACAAGATGAAAAGAAATTTCTTTCTCACCTTTATTAGACTGAAATAATTTCCGTTGGTTTAAAGCAACATTCAATAATTACTTCATACGATCTAATTACAATATAAATTTAAGTGAAAAAGCAACATGATTTTTGTAGGAAAAGCATATTGAGTCAAAACCCCCAGAATCTTATAAGGGTTTACCCTGATGAACGTGAGAAGTTCGCCGATGAATGACAAAATTATGTCGTTAAACTGTCAATTTCTCCTTTTCATCGAAACGTTAAAATTTTGTTAAAATCAGAATTTAGCGAATCACAAACGATTTCGATAAGACGTACGGTTTATTTTTTTCGATGAAATACCGTATTTGTAAGTAGGTGAGATTTGCATTTGTAAGTGAAAGCATTTCTTACACGTAAGAATCCTCTTATTTTTTTCAATAAAATTTAAAAAAAGATAATTTACCTTACCTGTCACAAAAATACTAAGTACGAATTTTAAATTTTCAACTGTAAAGCACAGAAGATAAATTATACGTGAGAATTATTTAGTGAATAACAATTCGCGGTACTTGGTGAGTGGCCAAATTTCATCATCAACCAACAACTCTAGTTTATCACAGTGATAGCGAATTTCTTCGAAATATGGTTTTACCTTATTACAGTATGAAAACGCCCTTTTCTCGGCATTCGAAATAGCATTCGAATCCTTCCTAGCCTGTGTCATATCTGTTATTCCCTGATTAATATTTTCTATATGGCTACTTATTTGCTCGATCAAATTGAGCTGTTCCTTCGCCAATTTCATATAATCTTTCTCATATATATCTTTAAGGCCTTTGACGTTTTCAATAAGAATATTTTGATATTTAATGGCAGTGGGTATCACATGATTTCGAGCAATATCACCTAATACTCGACCTTCAATTTGTACCTTCATTGTATATTCTTCCATCTGGATTTCATACCGGGCTTCCATCTCAACAGAAGTCAATATTTCCAGATTTTCGAATAGTTCCACCGATTTTTTAGAGAGGTTCGCTTTCAATGCCTCCGGGGTAGTTTTGTTATTGCTCAAGCCTCTTTTCTTTGCTTCTTTCTCCCAGGCATCTCCATAACCATCGCCTTCAAATCGGATTTTCTTTGAAGCTTTTATATATTCCCTTAAGATGTTGAAAATGGCATCATCTTTTTTAAGTTTCTTCTTCTCAATTAAAGCATCTACTTCCTTTTTAAAATCGATAAGTTGTTTTGCGACAATGGCGTTCAAGACCGTCATCGGGTTGGCACAATTTGCCGTTGAACCCACCGCCCGCAATTCAAATTTGTTTCCAGTAAACGCAAATGGTGAAGTTCTATTACGATCTGTATTATCCAATAATATTTCAGGAATTTTACCGACCACGTTTAGTTTTAGTTCGGTTTTTTCCTGAGGTGATAATTTTCCGGAGGTCACTTTTTCCAATTCATCCAAGACCTGAGTTAGTTGAGAACCTATAAATACCGAAATGATAGCCGGCGGCGCTTCGTTCGCTCCCAGTCTATGATCATTGCTCGCACTCGCAATCGAAGCACGAATTAATTCTTCATAGTCGTGAACCGCTTTTATGGTATTGATAAAGAAGGTAAGAAACTGGAGATTTTTCATAGGTGTGCTCCCCGGACTTAGGAGATTCACTCCGGTATTAGTAGCCAAAGACCAGTTGTTGTGTTTCCCACTACCGTTTATTCCCGCAAAAGGTTTTTCATGAAAAAGCACTTTAAAGTGATGCCGATCGGCCACCTTATCCATTACATCCATAAGTAATGAGTTGTGATCGACTGCAAGATTGGCCTCTTCAAAAATGGGAGCCAGCTCAAATTGATTGGGAGCCACTTCATTATGCCTCGTTTTCACAGGAATACCTAATAGCATGCATTCTTGTTCTAAATCTCTCATGTAGTTAAGCACACGGGTAGGGATAGATCCGAAGTAATGATCATCCAATTGTTGCCCCTTGGCGGAAGCATGACCTAGCAACGTCCTACCAGCTATCATAAGATCGGGACGAGATGTAGCCAATGCCTTATCGATTAAAAAGTATTCTTGTTCCCATCCTAGAGTCGCGTTTACTTTTGATACAGTCTTGTCAAAATATTTGGCTACCGCCGTAGCGGCTCCATCCAAACATTGTAAGGAACGCAAAAGTGGTGTCTTATTATCGAGAGCCTCACCTGTATATGCAACAAACACTGTTGGAATACATAAGGTAGTTCCATAGACAAATGCCGGCGATGTGGGATCCCATGCTGTATATCCTCTTGCTTCAAAAGTGTTGCGAATTCCTCCATGAGGAAAACTCGACGCATCGGGTTCTTGCTGCGCTAGTTGTCCGCCGCCAAATTTTTCAATAGAAAGACCATCGCCCGTAGTTTCAAAAAAGGCATCGTGCTTTTCTGCCGTAGATCCCGTCAATGGTTGAAACCAATGTGTATAATGAGTTGCTCCTTTGGAAATAGCCCATTCTTTCATGCCCACCGCTATTTCATTCGCTATATCTCTATTGATTTGAGTGCCTTTTTCGACTGCATTATTAATGGCTTCACAGGCATTCTTAGTTAAGTACTGACGCATCGCTTGCTGGTCGAATACATTGTTATTGAATAATTCGGATCGCCGATTAGATTCATCAATTTTGATGATTTCACGAAGCTGTGATTGCTGAAGGGCTTGAAATCTGAGAGTGGACATAAAATGTTTTTGGCAAAGATAGAAATTTCAAATTATTTAAAGACACCCCTCCTTTTTTGGGGGGTATTAACAATAAATTTACAATTGTTGATAATTTACCCCTATTTTTTTTATGTCATAAATTCTGAAACATATATATTTGCCCCGTTTAATAATCTTAATTTCAGAAATATAGTTATGAGCAAGTCTAAATTAGAATACATTTGGTTGGATGGATATAAGCCTACCCAAAATATGCGTAGCAAAACTAAGGTCGTTGAAGATTTCAACGGAAAACTTGAGGATTGTCCTATTTGGTCTTTCGACGGATCTTCGACCAAACAAGCCGAAGGTAGTTCATCAGATTGTCTTTTAAAGCCGGTTGCGATATATCCCGATCCGGCACGAGAAAATGGTTACTTAGTTATGACCGAAGTATTAAATGCAGATGGTTCGCCTCACGAATCTAATGGAAGAGCGACTATCGATGACAACGATGAAGACTTTTGGTTCGGGTTTGAACAAGAGTATTTCATTATGGACACTCATACTCAATTACCACTCGGATTCCCAATTGGCGGATATCCCGGGCCGCAAGGTTTATACTATTGTTCGGTAGGTGGTAGAAATACGCACGGAAGAGATTTCGTTGAGGAGCACGCCGATCTATGTATTGCTGCAGGTTTGAACTTTGAAGGAATTAATCAAGAGGTTGCCAGCGGACAATGGGAATTCCAATTGTTTGCAAAAGGAGCCCGTAAAGCAGGTGACGAAATTTGGGTAGCTCGATACTTATTGGATCGTCTTACCGAAAAATATGACTACTATATAGAGTACCACCCAAAACCTGTAAAAGGTGACTGGAACGGAAGTGGTATGCACGCTAACTTCTCAAATACAACTTTAAGAACCTGTGGTTCGAGAGAGGTTTACGAAAGAATTTGTGAAGCATTCCGTCCTGTGACCAAGGAGCACATCGAAGTGTACGGTGAATTTAACGATCAACGATTAACCGGACTACATGAAACTGCATCTATAAATGATTTCAGTTATGGAGTTTCAGATCGTGGGGCCTCTATCCGTATTCCAATTATCACCGTAGAGAATGGTTGGAAAGGATGGTTGGAAGATCGTCGACCAGCTTCTAACGGTGATCCTTATAAAATTGCAGGAAGAATCATTAAGACTGTAAAAACTGCCGAGGCTACAGTTGAAGCTTCGTTAAATTAAAAATGTTGGTTAAATATTTTAAAGCGTCCAGAAATGGACGCTTTTTTTTTACAGAAATGCCAAGCTTACAAATACGATGTAGCCAATAAATATGATAATACCTTTGTATCGACCTATTGAAAATTTCTTCGGAATAAAGGCCAAGGGTATAAGAACGGCGGCAAAGGCTAACATCCAGAAAATATCGCTAGTTAGAATTTTTAAGTCAGTCACATCTATCGGCTGAATAACCGCAGTTATACCCAAAACGGAAGCAATATTAAAGATATTCGACCCTATTAAATTACCGAGAGAAATCGCCTTTTCTTTCTTCAGGGCAGCAATCACCGAGGCTGCTAACTCCGGTACTGAAGTTCCCACGGCAATCATGGTTACGGCAATTACACGTTCACTCACACCCATTATTGTTGCCAAATCCACAGCACCCGTTACCAATAATTCACTTCCGCCCCAAAGAGCGACTCCACCCAACATTAGCCATAATAAAATTTTAAAATTAGCTGTTTGGGATAACTTATCGTCAACTTCTTCTACCTCTGCCGACTTACTTTGTAATCGAGCACGGCGAATTAACACCCACAGATAAATTATTAATAAGGTGATCAAAATTCCTCCTTCTATCCTATTAATTTGATGGCCTGTTTTCAGAAGAAAATAAAGCGCGACCGATAAGAACATCATCACCGGCCAATTGAACTTATAAAAATCCTTATCGATAGCTAAGGGAGTTATCAGAGCTGTGACACCTAAAACCAAGCCTATATTTGCGATATTACTTCCAATAACATTCCCCAAGGAAATGGCCGAAAAACCATCCAAGGCAGCTTGCACACTTACCAATAGCTCGGGCGCGGAGGTTGCAAAAGAAACCACCGTTAGTCCAATGACCATTTTAGAAAGTTTCAGTTTAAAGGATAATGCGACAGAAGCTCTCACTAAGAATTCTCCACCCGCCACCAGCAGTACTAAACCAATTAAAATAAACAGAACACTCAGCATAGTATATTTTGTGTGGCGAAGATAGTAAGATTTGATCGTTCAAAACAACGAACTAATTTGATTTAAACTCATTACTCAATGGGTAAATAATATTTCAGAAAAACAATAAAAAACTAAAATTTAAGTTATATAACTACAATTATAGTTGTGTAACTAAAAAAATAGTTTTAAGTTTGGAGTATGGAACAATTAACGAATAAAGAGGAAGAAGTAATGCAGGCGCTCTGGACATTGGGGAAGGCCTTTGTCAAAGATTTACTTTCGGAACTTCCTAAAGGAAATCACTACAACACGGTATCCACTATTGTACGAAATCTTGAAGAAAAGAAATATGTTTCGCATGTGGCGTATGGGAAAACCCATCAGTATTATCCGTTGGTAAGCAAAGAGGATTATACCAAAAAATTTATGAATCAAGCCACGAAGAGATACTTCGACAACAGTTATAAAAGCATGGTGTCCTTTTTCGCCAAAGAAGAGAAGATAAGTGCGGAAGAATTGCGCGAAATTTTAGAAATCATAGAAAAAAAGAAATAGTATGGAAGCATTAGTTTACGTATGTAAGTCGGCGGCAATACTGAGCCTTTTCTATTTGGTTTATTATTTGGTTTTGCGCAAAAACACTTTGTTTACTGCAAACCGTCATTTTTTAATTGGCGGAATTTTGGCCGCTGCTCTCCTACCCGCCTTGAAATTCACCAAAGTAGTTTATAAAGAAATACCAACGTATACTTCTGTCATGATTCCGAATAATGTTTCGAATCAGTTGGTTGCAACTTCCGAGGCCACTTCAGCCTTAGATATCTGGAGTGTTTTATTCTTTGTTTATTCAATAGGTGTTATTGTGATGTTGGTTAGATTAACGATTCAAATTTGGTCTTTAATACGACTCATAAGAAATCATCCTTCAGAAAAAAGAGGTTCATTCTATTACGTAAAAATAAATGAGACCCTCTCTCCTTTTTCCTTTTTTAATTATATCGTTTACAATCCGTCGTCACATTCGGAGGATGATCTTGAAATGATTTTAAAACACGAAAAAGTTCACGTACGCGAATGGCATTCCTTCGATATCTTATTAGCAAATCTCAATAGATGTTTACAATGGATTAATCCCTTCGCATGGTTTTATAAATTCAGCATAGAAGAAAATTTGGAATATTTGGCCGACAGTCAGACGGTTCAACAATTAACTTCCAAAAAAGAATATCAACTGGCCTTGGTAAAAGCCTCATCACCTTTTACATCGCCTGCACTAACCAACCCTTTTTATCAATCATTTATCAAAAAACGAATTATTATGTTAAACAAAAGCAATTCACACAAACGAAACCTTTGGAAAATGGGAATTATACTTCCCATCTTGGCCTTCTTTCTTTACAGTTTTAATGTTTCTGAAATAGTCCAATATCAAGAAACTGAACCCGAAGTTGAAACTAAAGCCCAATCGGTGGAAGTGTCGCCAATCCTGAAAACCGATATTTCAGCTGAAAGTGCCGATACCATTTTAAATGAAGCTTTTGAACCCATTACTAAAACTATTGTTTCCGAAGAAAATACGAGTCCCGTCACTGCGACAACCATAGAAACAGACGCCCAGGATGAAGTAGTTGAGACAATGGTTCTTCAGAATGAATTGGCAGAGCAAAGCAGCTTTCAGGAAGTAAAAATTCTGATTACCAAAAATACTACCAACGCAGAGTTGGATGAAATCAAAAAGCGACTAAAAAAAGATCACGGTTTGGACATGAGTTACACGGTTTCTCGGAATTCAAACAAAGAGATCACGTCTATATCGATAAGTTATACCGGTGAAAACAGAAATAGTAATTACAGTGTTAGTGATGACGATGGGATTGAAGACTTCTATTTTTATGAGAAGGAAAACGGTGACAGCGGATTTTGGTCCGAGACCCATGAACTGAGAAGAGAAGAACGTATGAAAGAACGAGAAATAAGGGAGGAAGAGCGTGCTTATAGAAATGCAGAACGTCTCGCGCGAACAAAAGAGCGAGAAGTGGAAAGAGAGGAGCGCATGAAAGATATCGATCGTCGCAGGAAAAACCAGCAAAGGAGAATCGAAAAACAACAAGAGCGTATCAAAGAGCGCAATAAGCAAATTGCCGAACGCAGTTATAATTTGGCCAAGCTTAATTCCACTCGTAGTATTGCAAAATCCAAAGGGTCAAACAATGTGAATGTTTTTGTCGATTCGGATGATGGTTATGAAAACGCCATTATAATAGACAAGGATACCAGTGATGAGACTTTGGC
>JABDKT010000116.1 GCA_013002065.1 Flavobacteriaceae bacterium | reverse complement strand
CTTATTCCAAATCACAGGAAACTGAATACGCACTTCAGAGGTGAGTTCCTTTTCAATAAACTTCATGAATTGTTTATAAAGAGCCGGATCCTTTTCGATATTAAACACCCTATGATTAATACGCCTAGTTTCTAATTCGGTAGAAAGAGCATCACACTTCTCACATTCTGACAGGGTGAACATTACGATTCGATCCCGCAGCACATTTTCGATATCCACCACCTCACGGTCGTAGCTAAACTCATAGATCTTTTTCTTATCATTGATAATGAGTTCGTAAGTGTAATTAGATTCTACATTGCTTAGTTCGATCAAAGTAATCATTGGAACCGATGATTTTGGAGGAATGTCCTTTAAAACGGGTTTGTCGGCACTGCGACGGTAGCCCTTGGCATGGACCATTAAGAAGACGTTCAAAGTATCTGCCGACTTGTTTTCAGCAAAAATAACTACTCTCTTTCCGGTTTTTTTTTCTGAAATAACCACAGCTTCACTTTGGCTAAAAACCAACGAAGCAAATAATAAAAAAATAATGGTAAAAACTTTCCCTTTCATAGTAGAATCACAAAGATAACAATTAGTATTTTTGCGCTACAAACCTTATTAATGGAACTAAAACTAAACAAACCCATTTGTTTTTTCGATTTGGAAACCACCGGAATTAATGTTGCGACCGATCGAATCGTGGAAATTTCGATTTTGAAAATTTTTCCCAATGGTAATAAAGAAAGTCATACCTGGCGCATCAATCCGGAGATGCCCATTCCAAAACAAGCCAGCGATATACACGGTATTACGAATGAGATGGTGGCAAATGAACCTACTTTTAAGGAAATGGCTAATACGGTTTATCAATTAATTAAAGACAGTGATTTGGGCGGATTTAACTCTAATCGTTTCGATATTCCATTACTAGCCGAGGAATTGTTAAGAGCCGAAATAGATTTTGACTTAAAAAAGGCGCTTTCGGTGGATGTTCAAACCATTTTCCATAAAAAAGAGAAAAGAACTTTAGAGGCGGCATACAAATTTTATTGTGATAAAAGTTTGGAAAATGCCCATTCTGCCGAAGCAGACACCAATGCTACCTACGAGGTATTAAAATCGCAATTGGATCGTTATTCCGACTTGGAGAATGATATCAACTTTTTGGCTCAATTTAGTTCGCACAAGCAATTCGCCGATTTTGCGGGTTATATTGGATATACTAAGGAAGGAGAAGAGGTATTCAACTTCGGAAAACACAAAGGAACTTTGGTGGAAGAAGTACTGGAGAAAGAACCGGGATATTTTGGATGGCTGCTAAATGCCGATTTCCCCCTATACACCAAAAAAGTATTGACACGTGTCAAACTTAAGAAACTGAATAATAAACTTTAAATCACAATCGTTGTTAGTTCGAGTGAAATTGAAATTCTACAGGATTTCAATTTAGTATCGAGAAGAGAGTAATTACCGAAAATCACATGAATGCAACCGGTTCTCGATACAATTTTGTTTTCTTTGAAAACAAAACCACTCGAACAAACTAATTAAAGCTGCCAAATGAAAATAATCTGCGTGGGTAGAAATTACGCCGCTCATATAGAAGAGCTGGATAACGAAAAACCCAAAGATCCTATTTTATTTTTAAAGCCGGATACTTCTATTTTACTGAAGAAGAATCCTTTTTTGATTCCCGAATTTTCCAATGACGTTCATTACGAAGTGGAGCTTTTAGTGAAGATTAAAAAAATTGGAAAATACATAGATCGGAAATTTGCGCATAAGTACTATGATGAAATAGGGCTTGGTATCGACTTTACGGCCCGTGATTTGCAGCAACAATTAAAATCGAAAGGCCATCCATGGGAAAAAGCGAAAGCCTTCGACGGCGCAGCCGTTGTGGGAAAATTCGTTTCTAAGAAGGATTATCAAAGTGTGGATGATATCAATTTCAGCTTAAAAAAGAATGGAAATGTTGTTCAGGAAGCAAATTCTAGCCTAATGTTGTGGAAAATTGATGAGTTAATCGAATATATCTCAAAATATTTTACATTAAAGATTGGAGATATTATATTTACAGGAACCCCATCGGGAGTAGGAGCAGTTTTGCCTCACGATATTTTAACGGGTTATATAGAAGATAAGGAGATTTTCTCCATAAAAGTTAAATAATTGAATGAGTAAAAGTTATTCCGTAGAAAATCTAAGAGAAATTGCCGGAGATGATCCGGAGTTCATGGCAATAGTTGCCAAGACCTTCTTAGATGAGATTCCTCCCGATTTAGAATCTCTTGTTGAAGCTATTAAGAACGATAATAAAGAATTGGCTTATCAATTTGCACACAAAATGAAACCCAATCTTGAGATGTTTGGGATTGAAATTTTAAAGGAAATCACAGGAATAGAGTCCTGGACAAAAACTTCCAAAAGCAAAAGTACTATCATGCCAAGCATTGATAAGGTACATTCTACTCTACAAACTGTCTTTGTAGAACTAAAAGAAGACTTTCGCCTGTAGATGCAAGCAGAAATAATTACCATTGGCGATGAGATCCTAATCGGACAAATCGTCGATACCAACTCCGCCTTCATAAGTAAAGAACTCAATAAAATTGGAGTTCAAGTTTTTCAAATTACCTCTATTCAGGATGACAGAGATCATATTCTCGCTGCTCTCAAAGAAGCGCAAGACCGCGTAGATTTGGTTTTGGTTACCGGTGGCTTAGGACCCACGAAAGATGATATTACCAAGCAAACTTTCTGCGAATATTTTGACGACAAAATGGTTGAAAATGAGGCGGTAGCCGATAATATCCGTCATCTTTTTCTGAAGTACTTCAACAAAAAACCGATGGATGTAAACCTGCATCAAGCCATGGTGCCATCCACCGCCAGAGTATTTCAGAACGTTCACGGAACCGCTCCGGGAATGTGGATGGAAAAAGACGATGTTGTTTTTGTCTCTATGCCTGGTGTGCCTTATGAGATGAAACACCTGCTGAAAAACGAAATTCTTCCGGCAGTTATCGAAAAATTTAATCGGCCGCATATTTATCATAAAACTTTACTCACCTACGGACAAGGAGAAAGCGTAATTGCCGAGCGTATAGGCGATTGGGCCGATGCCTTACCAAAACATATTAAACTGGCTTATTTGCCGTCTTTAGGTAGAGTTCGACTTCGATTATCGTCCAAAGGACCCAACCAAGACCAACTTCGAGAAGATGTGGATCGACTCATGGAAGAATTATCGGAAATGTTGGACGATGTGGCAGTGGGCTATGAAAGCGAAACCAGTATCGATCAAAGAATAGGCGAATTATTGATCGAGAAAGGACAAACTCTTTCTTTGGCCGAAAGTTGTACAGGAGGCGCCATTGCGCAAGAAATCACCCAACATGCGGGGGCATCTCGTTTTTACCGTGGAAGTATTGTTCCATACGCCACCGATTTAAAAACGTCCATTTTAGGTGTGGACGCCAATCTCATTGAACAAAATAATGTGGTAAGTCTGGAAGTAGCAGAAGCCATGGCGAAAAGAGCAACTGTGGTATTCCAAAGTGATTATGCTGTAGCTACTACGGGAATTGCGGGTCCCACCAAAGGTGACGGGGCCGATGAGGTAGGAACGGTCTGTATTGCAATCGCAGCGCCGGATGGTGTGGTCTCCGAAAAGTTTCTCTTCGGAAAAGCCAGAGAACGAGTCATTCGCAAATCGGTGAATAAAGCCTTCGAAATGCTACTTAAAGAAATTTCAAAAAACTGAAATTCTTTTGTTGTCCATAACAATTTATTTCCTTAAATTTGCACCCTGTTTAAAAATAACTAAAAAACGAAGACAATGTCAAGAGTTTGTGAGCTTACGGGAAAAAGAGCGATGGTTGGGAACAATGTTTCTCACGCGATGAACAAAACCAAGCGCAAGTTTAATGTAAACTTGGTGAAGAAGCGTTTTTATATTCCAGAAGAAGACAAGTGGTTAACCCTTCGTGTTTCAACATCAGCATTAAAGAATATTAACAAAAAAGGTATTTCTGCTGTAATTAAAGAAGCTCGCGAAAAAGGTTTCTTAAACAAATAATAGCATTATAAATTAAAGTCGGTAACAATGGCTAAAAAAGGAAATAGAGTTCAGGTAATTTTAGAGTGTACAGAGCACAAGGAAACTGGTATGGCCGGAACTTCTCGTTATATCACAACCAAGAACAAAAAGAACACTCCAGATAGATTGGAGTTGAAGAAATTCAACCCAATTCTAAAGAAAATGACTGTTCATAAAGAAATTAAATAATTTAGAGTCATGGCAAAGAAATCAGTAGCATCGTTACAAACAGGATCCAAGCGTTTAACCAAAGCCATCAAGATGGTGAAGTCGGAAAAAACAGGCGCTTATACTTTTGTTGAGTCTATCATGGCTCCAGACCAAGTAAACGACTGGTTGAATAAAAAATAATTCAACCCGAAAATATATTGTGAAGCCACTTTTTATCGAAGGTGGCTTTTTTTATATCCTCTAAAGCTTAATTATTGGAAATAAGCAAAGGAGGGTGTATTTTTGGCCTTTCGCTCTTATATGAGTTTTGATGGGGCGTTCCCAAAAGTTCACTGCGACAAGCTCAGTGAACATTTGGACCGGGCTTTCGGCTGTATCTTTTTCTGTCACCTCGAGCGCAGTCGAGAGGTTTTGACAAAAAAGGATGCCGCCTCAATCCCTCGCCCTCTGTAGCTCTTTGAGCGAAAGAGTGCCTAAAGCAAATTTCAGTAGAAAAATAAATGAGTTTATTTAAAAAAATATTCAGTAAAGAAAAAAAAGAGACCTTAGATAAAGGACTGGAGAAGTCCAAATCCTCTTTTTTAGACAAACTTTCAAAAGCCGTAGCCGGAAAGAGCAAGGTAGATGACGACGTACTCGACAATTTAGAAGAAGTATTGGTTTCAAGTGATGTGGGAGTCAATACAACCCTAAAAGTAATTGACCGGATAGAAGCTCGCGTTGCCAAAGACAAATACCTAGGGACCGAAGAACTCAACCAGATACTGCGGGAAGAAATTGCCGGACTTTTAAGCGAAACCAACTCCGGTGAAGCCACCGATTTTGAAATACCGGAAGGCACAAAACCTCATGTAATCATGGTGGTAGGTGTAAACGGTGTGGGTAAAACAACGACTATTGGTAAATTGGCGTATCAGTTTAAAAAAGCCGGGAAAAAAGTCGTCCTTGGTGCTGCCGATACCTTTAGAGCAGCTGCTATTGACCAATTGCAAATCTGGGCCGATCGTACCGATGTTCCCATCGTAAAACAAGATATGGGCAGTGACCCAGCTAGTGTGGCATTCGACACATTAGAGTCGGCTGTTACTCAAGACGCCGATGTGGTGATAATAGATACTGCCGGCCGATTACACAACAAAGTAAACCTCATGAACGAGCTTACCAAAGTAAAGCGCGTTATGCAAAAAGTAGTGGAAGATGCACCACACGATGTTTTATTGGTGCTGGATGGTTCAACCGGGCAAAACGCCTTCGAACAAGCAAAACAATTTACCGCTGCCACCGAGGTTACTTCCTTGGCAGTAACCAAACTGGATGGAACCGCAAAAGGGGGAGTCGTGATTGGAATAAGCGATCAGTTTCAAATTCCGGTGAAGTATATTGGAGTAGGAGAAGGTATAGAAGATCTTCAGGTGTTTAATAAATACGAGTTTGTGGATTCGTTTTTTAAGTAGAGTGGAAGTCTGAGGTTAAAAGTCGAAAGCCTAAAGAACAGCGGACGCATTGCTTGAGCAACTGTTAGAATGTCTCCTCGAGCGCAGTCGAGAGGTCATTTTAAGTAGACTTAATTGGAATGTTTACAAATGGACATTAAAAAACTATGAGAACAAAAACCCTCAAAAAAAATAAAATCAACGTCGTAACACTCGGCTGTTCTAAGAACGTTTACGATAGTGAGGTTCTCATGGGGCAACTACGCGCCAATAACAAGGAAGTAGTACACGAAGAGGAAGGAAATGTGGTGGTTATCAACACCTGCGGATTCATAGCCAACGCCAAAGAAGAAAGTGTAAATACCATTCTGGAGTACGTTCAGAAAAAAGAAGAGGGTGTGGTCGATAAAGTTTTTGTCACCGGCTGTTTGAGCGAACGATACAAACCGGATCTACAAAAAGAAATACCCGATGTGGATCAATACTTCGGAACCACAGAACTCCCCGGTTTACTTAAAGCATTAGGTGCCGACTACAAGCATGAACTCATTGGAGAACGCCTAACGACAACTCCAAAAAACTACGCCTACTTAAAAATTGCTGAAGGTTGTGACCGACCGTGTTCTTTTTGTGCCATTCCCATTATGAGAGGAAAACACAGAAGTACACCCATAGAAGATTTGGTAGTAGAAGCCGAGAAATTGGCGGCCGATGGCGTGAAAGAACTAATCCTCATCGCTCAGGATCTCACCTATTACGGTCTCGATCTCTACAAGAAACGAGAATTGGCGAAACTTCTTAAAGAACTCGCGAAAGTAGAGGGTATTGAATGGATACGTTTACATTATGCTTTTCCAACAGGTTTTCCAATGGAAGTGTTAGATGTCATGCGAGAGGAACCAAAAGTTTGTAATTATATCGACATTCCCTTACAGCATATTTCAGATCCCATACTTAAATCCATGCGTCGTGGAACCACCATGGAAAAGACCAACAAACTGTTGGACGAATTCAGAAAAGCAGTTCCCGAAATGGCCATTCGAACAACGCTTATTGTGGGTTATCCCGGTGAAACTGAAGAGGATTTTCAAACTTTAAAACAGTGGGTGATCGATCAGCGTTTCGAAAGAATGGGCTGCTTTACCTATTCTCACGAAGAAAATACGCATGCTTATAATCTAGAAGATGACGTTCCGGAAGAAGTAAAAATGCGACGAGCGAACGAAATCATGGAGATTCAATCACAGATCTCCTGGGAGTTGAATCAGCATAAGATAGGCAAAGAATTCAGAGTAGTAATCGATCGTAAAGAAGGAACTTACTTCGTAGGCAGGACAGAATTCGATAGTCCCGACGTGGATAACGAAGTCTTGGTCAATGCCGAAAACGGCTACTTGCGAACCGGTGAGTACTACACGGTTAAAATTACCGGAGCCGAGGATTTTGATCTTTATGGAGAAATTGTTTCTGAATGATACATTTGCGAAACTATAGTTGGGTTTTTTTGGCAATTTCGCTTTTGGTGGTTTCATGTCAAAATAGAGAATCACAACAAGCTACTACTGAAAACAGTCCGGTTTCAGCATTAAAAAATCCATCACAAACCAACAGTGCATTGCCTCGCTTATTTAGCAATGGAGATGCGTTGTTTTTCTCATGGGTAACGTCCACCGATTCCCTGGACCATCTCAATTACTCAAAGTTTGACGGTGAGAAATGGCAGGAACCGGAAACTATCATTTTGGGTAATGACTGGTTTACAAACTGGGCCGATTTCCCTGCCATCGCCGAAAATAACGGTAACTTGCTAACTAGTTTTCTGCAGAAATCAGATTCCGGGACTTATACATACGATGTTAAGTTGAATCTGTTAAAGCGATCCGACAGTTCTTGGAAAAAGAACTTTAAACTTCACAGCGATACCACTAAAAGTGAACACGGATTCGTAAGTATGCGATCTTATGCCGGTAACTCTTTTTTGGTAACATGGCTGGATGGTCGAGAAACCGTTGGCAAAGGACATGGTGGAGGAGCGATGACCTTAAGAGCTGCACTCGTTTTCGAAGATGGAACCATCGATTACGATACTTTGTTGGATGAGAAAGTATGCGATTGTTGTCAGACGAGCTCTGCCATAGGCCCGGACGACGAGATTCTTGTCGCCTATCGTGATCGAAGCGATGCCGAAATTAGAGACATATCGGTAGTTAAATGGGACAAACAAATAGGTTGGGGAAAACCCCTAACTCTTGGAAATGATGATTGGAACATTGAAGGATGTCCTGTAAATGGACCAAGTATCGATTCTTATAATTCCTCGGTGGCGGTAGCTTGGTTCTCAGGCGCTGAAGATGAAGGAAAAGTAAATGTTGTTTTTTCGAAAGAAGTGGGTAGTAATTATGGCGAAGCCATTCGAATAGATAGTGGAAATGCCACCGGTAGGGTAGATGTTGTTTTGTTGAATGAATCAGAAGCTGCGGTCTTTTGGATGGAACCGGAGGCTGAAGATGAACTTATTCGGGTGATGAAAGTGTCTTCGGAAGGGAGGAAATCTACGCCAATTACGATTTCTAAAACTACTGCCGAACGTGCTAGCGGATTTCCACAAATGGAAAAGCTTGGAAATACATTGTTCTTTGCC
>JABDKT010000287.1 GCA_013002065.1 Flavobacteriaceae bacterium | reverse complement strand
CTACTGTGGTTCCAACTTCCATCAACTTATCGTGCAAGGTTCCGGCTTTCTCGTTTTCTTCTATTTTCACTTCTTTATTCGCGATGATAGCGCCAGTATCGATTTTCTCGTCAATAAAAAAGGTGGTAACTCCTGTCTTGGTCTCGCCGTTCATGATCGCCCAATTAATAGGTGCGGCTCCTCGGTAATGGGGAAGGAGAGAAGCGTGGAGATTAAAGGTGCCTTCCTCCGGCATGGCCCAAACAACTTTGGGTAACATACGAAAAGCAACCACTATTTGTAAATCGGCTTTCCAATTGGCAAGCTCCTCCAAAAAAGACTCGGCTTTTAAATTTTTGGGTTGAAGCACCGGAATATCATTATCCTTGGCAAATTTCTTCACGGCCGATTCCCTCAATGTCCGGCCTCTCCCGGCAGGTTTATCAACCGATGTTATCACACCTACAATGTTTTTTCCGGCATCGACTAAGCCCTTGAGTATCCCAACTGCAAAATCGGGAGTACCCATAAACACGATTCGTAAATCTTTTTTCTTTTCTGTCATACTATGTTAGGCTGTATTTATTAGCCTGATTCAATTTAATTTTTCCGGCATCCAAAAGTAACCGTAATGTTTCGATTATTGTTTTTTCAGGATGGTTAATATGTTGAGCAATTTCGCGAGAATTCATTGTTGTCTCCCTTAAAAGGTTTATTATTTCTTCGGAAATATCCTCAACATTGACCTCTTTTGCATCAATACTTACACAATAGTCGCAAAGCCCACATTTTTGTTTCAATTCTTCACCGAAATATCGCACCAACTGAATAGACCTGCATTCTTCTTTATTATTCAGGTAATCCAAAACTGCACCTAACTGACTCCCTTTCTTCTTTTTGAGTGAATCGATATCCTTCGCCCATGGATTTATAGTTTTTTCGTCTTCTCGGGGCAACAGAAAGGTGAGAGATGCATCGGTTTCGTGCAGTTGAATTTCGGCTAGTTCTAATTTCTCCATCTCTTTTAACGCTGAAATGACTTGCTCCACATGGATTCCAATTTTTTTAGATACCAAATTGAGATCTATTCTATTCTTGGTCTCAAATATTCCGCCATACATTCGAAGGATCGTTTTTCCAACCACAGACAGCTTCATATCCTGGTCGAAGTGCTTCAGTAACCTTTCCGAAGAAACCAGAAATTTCAGCATAGATTTTCTGCCAAACTCTTTAGAAAGTTGAATTATTCCAAGCCGATCAAGCGTGTTTAATCCGTTAAAAGTTATTAGGGTATTTAGAGAATAAGTATTGCAAAAATCATTAAAATTGAAACTGTGATTGCTGTATTCGCCTTCTCCGTATGAAATTTGAAAATAGTTGTTTAAATGACGATACAAGGTTTTTATGTCGCCGGTGGAAGGAGAAGCTTCGATATATTGTTTTTGGGCAATCCGTATGTCATCTTCATTAAAAAGAAGGGTAGCAAAAGATAGTTTTCCATCTCTTCCGGCCCTTCCAGCCTCCTGATAATAACTTTCTATACTTTCCGGAAGTTGAATGTGAATAACGTTTCGCACTTCAGGATGATCGATGCCCATTCCAAAGGCATTGGTGGCGACCATGGTAGATATTTCGTTGCTTTTCCAGGCCTGGAGTCGGTCGTTCTTTAATTTAGAGTGTAATCCTCCGTGATAAAAAGTACTGCTAATTCCAAGATTATTCAAGTTCGAGGCCACAGATTCGGCATTTTTCCTACTTCTTACATACACAATGGCACTTCCCGGTTTCTGTTGTAGCAGTTGAGCGATTCGGGCCACTTTGTCATTCTCCTTTATCACTTGATATACTAAGTTTTCTCGAGCAAACGAACTTTTAAAAACAGCGGCCTCCTTCAAATTTAATTGCGCAATAGTATCTTCTAATACTTCGGAAGTGGCCGTCGCCGTGAGCGCCAATACCGGAATAAAAGGTTGAAGTTCCATTAAAATTTGAATGTTTCTATAAGCAGGGCGGAAATCGTTGCCCCATTGAGAAATACAATGTGCCTCGTCCACAGCGATTAGGTTCACGTTCATTTTCCTTATTGCATTTTGAACCAATTCTTGCTGCAAACGTTCGGGTGACAAATACAAGAACTTGTAGTTCCCGTATAAAGCATTATCCAACAAAGTCGTTAATTCATCGAAAGATATCCCTCCCACTAGGGAAAGGGCTTTTATGCCTTTCGATTTAAGGTTTTGAACTTGATCGTTCATAAGCGCTACCAATGGAGAAACTACAATACATAGGCCGGGCTGCATCATCGACGGAATTTGGTAACACAGCGATTTACCGCCACCCGTAGGAAGCAACGCGACGCTGTGTCTCCCATTTACAACACTATCGATTATTTCCTCTTGACGAGGTTTAAAGCTTTCATAGCCCCAGTATTGATGAAGTATGGAATAAGGGCTAGTCAAGGGGCTGATTGAGAGATGATAAGATGAACTTTACACGGTGTTCTACGGTGTCTTTAGGAACTACAATGGGTTGGTATCCTAATTCTGAATAGCGATTTAGTAATTGATCGTACAATCTCAAGCCTTCTTGGTAACTTTCGAATCGGCCCTCATCTTCTTTAAAAATTTCTTGCCAGGGAGGTAATATAAATACTTCATCGTATTTCAAAACCGAGCATGTATCGATGAAGTCTTGGGGATAAGTCTGATTGAAAAAGTCCATATAAGCTAGAACATCGGGGAGACCGCGATCGAAGAAGATGAGCCCTTCGTTTAATTCTTTTGAGCTATAAAATTGTTGTGCCCGGCCGTTTAATAGACGTTGATTGAATTCCATCGAATCGTCTGCAAAAACTATAGGATTGGAAAGTAAGGCCTCTTCCGATTTGTTTTCGGTTTCTTCCATGGTGAATTCCCGAATTAGCTCGGGAAAACAGTGATAATTAAGTGATTCCAAATGGTCGATCAAGGCAGTTTTACCCACCGCAGGTCCACCGGTTATGACAATTCTTCTAGTTTTCAAATGGAACAGTTTTTGCAAAGTTCGTAAATATTTTATTGCCATTGAAAACTGTATCTTTGCATATCATTTTCAGAAAAAATTATCGCTATGAATAATGATCAAAAAACAAAAGAATTTTACGACCGTTTGCGTCTTCAGTTAATTGAAGATACCCAATGGCCGTCACCATATATGTACAAGTTTATCGTTCCCGCCATGTTGGAAAAAATTGCTGAAATTGAAGCCATTTTTAACGATACAAATGCCGAAATTCAAACTAGAGATTCGTCTAAAGGGACTTATACCAGTGTTTCTATAAAAGTGACAATGGAATCGCCGGATGCCGTAATTGAAAAATATTTGGAAGTTTCGCAGGTAGAGGGAGTGATTTCCTTATAATTTTAGTACTTTGCAGGCGTTATTACTTCAAGAATATACTTTTCCAAATCACACTACTTTGATTGACAATATTGAATACAATACCGAACGCGAGCATTTAATTATTCCTGAATATGGACGCCATATACAAAAAATGGTGAATCATGCCCTTTCCTTAGAGGATCGAGAAGCCAGAAACAAATGTGCGAAAAGCATCATTTCCGTGATGGGGAACTTGAATCCGCATTTGCGTGATGTTCCCGATTTTCAGCATAAACTGTGGGATCAGCTCTTTATTATAGCCGATTTCAAATTAGACGTCGATTCTCCCTACCCAAAACCTTCCAGAGAAGAATTGGCCGAGCGTCCGGAGCCTTTAAACTATCCTCAAAATCATCCAAAATACCGTTTCTACGGAAACAACATCAAACGTATGATCGATGTTGCTAATGGTTGGGAAGATGGAGATATGAAGGACGGTCTTGTTATCACTATCGCCAATCATATGAAGAAGTGTTTCTTAAATTGGAACAAAGATACTGTGGAGGATGAGGTGATATTTGAACATCTTTTTGAACTTTCAGAAGGAAAAATAAACCTTAGAGGCAGTGACGAAGATCTTTCCGATGCACAGCAGTTGCTAAAGAATAAAAAGCGATTCACGAAAAGCTCAAAAGGGAAAAGTAAAGGTTCTGGCCGAGGTAGAAAACGTCACTAACCTATCAAGTCGTAAAATTTTATGGGAACATTTCAAATTGAAGGCGGCCACTCATTAAAAGGAGAGATTCGTCCGCAAGGTGCTAAAAATGAGGCACTACAAATTCTTTGTGCTGTATTATTAACTTCGGAAGAAGTCATCATCGAAAACATTCCAGATATACGGGACGTGAACAAACTCATAACCATTCTAGGAAATCTGGGTGTCAAAACTCAGAAACTTGGAAAAGGTAAATACGCGTTCAAATCGGACGACATTAATTTAAAATATCTCGAATCCGAGTTGTTTAAACAGGAGGGAAGCTCATTGCGAGGTTCTATCATGATTGTGGGCCCTTTATTAGGTCGCTTCGGAAAAGGATATATACCGAGACCCGGAGGGGATAAAATTGGACGTCGTAGATTGGATACTCACTTCGAGGGATTCATAAAATTAGGCGCAAAGTTTCGATATAACAAAGAAGAACGATTTTATGGGGTAGAAGCACCCGATGGCTTGCATGGAACTTATATGTTATTAGATCAGGCTTCCGTGACCGGAACGGCCAATATTGTTATGGCTGCTGTATTGGCAGAAGGAGTTACCACTATTTACAATGCCGCTTGTGAACCTTATTTGCAGCAGCTTTGCAAGATGCTCAATTCTATGGGTGCCAAGATAGAAGGTGTTGGATCGAATATGCTGAAAATTGAAGGTGTCGATAAACTTGGAGGTTGTACCCATAGGGTATTACCCGATATGATCGAAATTGGAAGTTGGATTGGGTTGGCAGCAATGACCAAAAGTGAAATTACGATTAAAGACGTAAGTTGGGAAAACTTGGGTCTTATCCCGGACACGTTCAGGAAACTAGGGATCCAATTAGAGAAACGAGGAGACGATATCTATATACCGGCTCAAGATAGTTACGAAATTCAAGGATATATAGACGGTTCTACCTTAACCGTAGCCGATGCACCTTGGCCCGGATTTACGCCGGATTTACTCAGCATAGTTCTAGTGGTATGCACCCAGGCAAAAGGGAGCGTTTTAATACATCAGAAAATGTTTGAAAGCCGACTCTTCTTTGTCGATAAATTGATTGATATGGGAGCGCGAATTATTCTCTGCGATCCCCATCGTGCCACTGTGATTGGGCATAACTTTGAATCCAGTCTTAAAGCTACGACTATGGTTTCGCCAGATATTCGAGCAGGTATTTCGCTTCTTATTGCTGCACTTTCTGCAAAGGGAACCAGCACCATTCACAATATTGAACAGATCGATAGGGGTTATGAGAACATTGATGAACGCCTAAGGTCAATTGGCGCCCGAATCACTCGAATAGAATCCTAAAAAAATGACCTCGATTAAGAGGTCTTTTTTTGTTTGTTTATTTCATCTTGAAGTTTTCTTCTTAATTGTTGTTCTCTCTCCAGCGTTCGCTGACGATGAGACTCAAATTCCTCTTCAATTTCCGCCAGCTTTAAGTTAGCCGATTTGGTAACCGAGTTGCTGTTTCTAAATCGAAAAAGAAGGAATAAAGCTAATAGGATTAGTACAACAATTATGGACCACATGGTGGTTTTGTAGGTGGATTTCTTTATTAAGGATCCAAATAGGTAAATGCCGTCTTCTTTGCTTTGAGAAGTGGCGAGTTGGGACTGTAAACTGGAAACATCCTGTTTAAGCTTGGATATTTCTGAGTTTTGTGTTCCAATTTCAGCATTGGCAGTCTCTAATTCTTGTTCAATGGCAGCAAGGCTGTCATTAACATTTTTTCGAAGACTGTTCAGCTTATATATTTTTATGACTTTATAATCTTCAAAACGATTGGATTTGTCGAATACATCGGTAAATTGTTCTTCTAGCGTGGCTTTGCTTTGAGCCGAAACTCCAAATGTCACGAATAGCAACAGAAAGAATAGGAGGGTACTTTTATTAATCATATTGGGCAGGTTTGTTTAGCATATTGTAACTCCTATTCGAAATAAAAATTGCTTGTAAAGGAGATATATTATGTTAAAATTGTCTTACCTCCGCCAATTGGGGCTTTCTTTCAAAAGATAACGCGCCGGAAGGGCATTTTTTTATCTGATTAACAATTCGTTCCGAATCTGCACCTTCTAAATTAATCCATGGAATTACAGAATGCCGAAAGACTGCATTGAGTTCGTGGCAGCATTTTGCTGCATGGATACATTTTTTTGGTTCATAAGTAACTACTAGTTCGCCGTTGGCAAAGGTATTTTTATCGGTTTTCATAGTCGTATAATTTGGGGGTCTGCGTCTATTTATAACGTAAAAACATCGATAAATATATACAATTTATCGACAAATAACACAAATAAAGAAAAAACTTACAAAAATTTAGCTTACAGCGGCTTTGTAGACTTTAAGACATCTTTCCCTGGCTTCTTTATGATTCACTATAGTTTCGGGGTACTTTTCGGTACCGAATTCTGGGATCCAATTTTTTATATATTCGCGGTTCTTATCAAACTTTTCAATTTGGGTGGTTGGGTTAAAAATTCGGAAATAAGGTGCAGCATCCACACCACTTCCTGCGGCCCATTGCCAATTTCCAACGTTGCTGGCCATTTCGTAGTCCAATAACTTTTCAGCAAAATATGCTTCACCCCAGCGCCAATCAATAAGCAAATGCTTACTTAAAAAGCTCGCCACTAACATGCGCACTCTATTGTGCATATATCC
>JABDKT010000278.1 GCA_013002065.1 Flavobacteriaceae bacterium | reverse complement strand
TTTAGAAAAAACAGCATCAATGGCATACTGACTTGTAAAAATGGCGTTCTCAACCTTTGGCGGCATTTCGAACTCCAAGAATTGAACGTTTAAAGCGTTATATTCTACAAAAGACAATCCTGCATTCAAGAGTAATTCTTTTTGTGACGGACTTAAAATTTTAGTGGACAATACTCTCATGATTTCGCTCTTATATCGTCCATAATTTCCTTGCCTCCGCTCTCCAAAAGAGTTTTGGCAAAGCGCTCACCTGAAGACTTCCATTCATCTTTGGTGACCGACTTGTTGATTTCGGCTTTACTCCGGCCATTCAAAGAAAAAACAGCACCCATAAAATGTAGTTTTTCGCCTATAATTTCTGCCAAAGCACCTATAGGAGCCGTACAGCCTCCTTCCATCACTTTAAGAAAATCTCTCTCGACTGTAGTACATATATTTGAATCTTTATGATTCAATTTTGAAGTAGCGGCTGTGCAATAAGGGTCGTTTTCAAGCGCTACCACAGCCATTGCTCCCTGTGCAGGTGCAGGTATCATCCAATCTAATTCTAGATAATTCTTTGGTAACAAATCAATTCGCTCCAATCCGGCTTTTGCAAAAATGGCGCCTTGCCACGCGCTATCCTCGAGCTTTTGCAACCTCGTGTTTACGTTTCCACGTAAACCCACTACTTCGTGCTGCGGATAGCGATATAACCACTGCGCCTTGCGCCTTAAACTTCCCGTCGCAACGGTACAATTCTCATTTGTATCAAAATTTCCTTTGGTTACGAGTATATCAGCCGAAGAAGCTCTCTTCAAAACCGCAGTTTTAATAATTCCTTTTGGTAAAAGAGTTGGGACGTCCTTTAAACTGTGAACGGCAATATCGACCGTACCATTTAACATTGCTATATCCAGAGTTTTTGTAAAAATCCCTGTGATGCCTAGTTCATATAGTGGCTTGTCCAACTGTAAATCCCCTTGAGACTTTACAGGAACAAGCTCCGCTTCGTATCCTAACTCAGTTAATTTACCTTGAACCGTACGAGCTTGCCAGAGGGCTAGCTCGCTGTCACGGGTGCCAATTCTAATGATCTTGCTCATACGAAGGGTTTTCGAGTTGAAATATCTGCTGAATAAAAGAGATACTCTTTACAGATTCAACTCCATCTTCTTTTAAGTGGTTGGCAAACTGGGTGGTGATTTTTTGAATAATACGATTACTTATAATCTGCGCTTGTTCCTCATCAAAGTTAGCAATCTTTCGTCTCTGATTGTCAATTTCATGCTCCTTAATTTCGGCGAGTTTGCTCTTTAACGCCTTAATAGTAGGAGCAAACTTTCTGTTTTCTGCCCAAGAAGTGAATTCATTTTCGATTTCAGCAATGATTGAAAGTGCCGAGGGTATTTGAGACTCTCGATGTGCCAATGTCTCGTCGGTAATTCTCGAAAGTTCATCCAAATGAACCAGCCGAACCATGGGATGATCTAAAACATCTGCCGACACATTTTTGGGAATCGAAAGATCCAAAATGAGCAATTCTTTTTTGAGATGCAACAACGCTTTATTTATGGTGGGTTTCTGAGCGCCTGTAGCTACAATTAGAATATCACTCTGGGCGATTTCGCTTTGAATATTCGAATAATCCTTAACTAGCAAATTGAATTTACCAGCGATTTCCTCGGCCTTTACCTTGGTTCGATTAATAAGTGTAATATGTGGGTTTTGGGTATGTTTTATAAGGTTTTCACAAGTATTTCTTCCAATTTTCCCTACACCAAATAATAAAATGTTTTTTTCTGAAATATTCTCCACTCGATTCATGATATATTGAACCGCGGCGAAACTAACTGACGTTGCCCCGGAAGAAATTTCGGTTTCGTTCTTTATTCGCTTACTAGCCTGAATCACCGAATTTCCAAGTCGTTCCATATGAGCATTGAGCATCCCCATTTTTTTCGAAAGTTTGAGACCGTTTCGCAACTGACTAATAATCTCAAAGTCTCCCAAGATCTGACTGTCCAATCCGGTTCCCACCTTAAATAGATGAGATACTGCTGCATTGTTTTTATGGATATAGGCTACTTTTTCAAATTCTTCAACCGTTCCTTGGGTATGCTCACACAAAAGCTTAATAAGCTGAAATGGATGTTCGGCAAAGCCGTAAAGTTCGGTACGATTACAAGTAGAAATTACACAAATAGAAGGAATGCCTTCCATTTTTGCCTTTTGAATAATAGCTTCCCTGGCATGGTCTGAAACACTAAAATGCCCACGGATTTCGGCATCGGCTTTCTTGTAATTAAGTCCGATGGCATAGAAATTTCCGAAGGAAGTTGGCTTGGCGGAACCGTTAATAATGCGTTGAGCGTTACTTTTCATAGAAACATTGCAAAAATACTGGTCGAATTTTATAATAAATAACGCCAGAGGCACCAAATGTATCGGCATTGGTAGTTTTAAAGCATGATTTATATCAGTTTTTCTTAATAGCCCAGTATTATTGACGGCAGAGATGATTTTTAGTATTTCAATTTAGAAGCATTCTAAATAAATTCTTATATTTGCAATATGGAAATTGAAAAAAATGTCGCTGAAGGTATTTACGATGAAATTGCTGTCGAAGACGGTATTTTTCTTCTAAAATTTAATAATGAAAGTGCTGAAAATCAGATTTTTAAACGTGAAGTAAGCGCTCATTACATTCAATTTCATTTCTGCATAAAGGGTGTTGGTTCTTTCAGTTTTAACAATGGAAATTATCGATTGCCCATTCAGGAAGAAACCTCTTTGTTATTGTATAATCCACAACGGGAATTGCCCATTGAAATTTCGGTTCAACCACAAACTTGGGTATTGTCTCTTTTAGTTCCTATAAAAAAGTTTCACACACTGTTTTCTAAGGATGCCAATTACATCACTTTCTTAAGTGAGGACAACAAGGACAAAAAATACTACAAAGATGATCCCATAAGTCCGTCCATGGCAATTGTTCTCAATCAATTGATGAATTACAACCTCCATAATTCGGTAAAATCGTTGTATTTCAAAGGAAAAATCTACGAGTTATTGAGTTTGTTTTTCAATCGGGAGGAAGATGTAGATATTCAACAATGCCCGTTTTTGGTAGATGGTGAGAACGTCGCAAAAATTAAAAGGGCAAAAGAAATCGTCATTGAGAGAATGGCAGAGCCACCCACGCTCCAGCAATTGTCGGATGAAATTCAATTGCCTATTAACAAATTGAAGGTAGGATTTAAGCAAATTTATGGAGACTCGGTTTTTAGCTTTTTATTCGACTATAAAATGGAAGTCGCACGACAGCTGCTTGCCACTGGTTCTCATAATGTGAACGAAGTGGGCCTAAAAGTGGGTTATAGTACCGCGAGCCATTTCATTGCCTCATTCAAAAAGAAATATGGGACCACTCCCAAAAAATTTATTCTTTCCCTTTCCAGTTAATGTTTTTCGCTTCAACTTTAGGTACATTTTAAGAACCTTTTAATAAGCACTTACTATTTTTGTACTTCTGAAAAAAAACCAACTATGAAAAAAGGAGTACTACTTGTTAATTTGGGCTCACCAGACAGTACCAATCCTAAAGATGTAAAGAAATATTTAGACGAATTTTTAATGGATCCTCGAGTGATCGACGTGCCCAAATGGGCGAGAACTCTATTAGTTCGAGGCATAATTCTGAATACCCGTCCCAAGAAATCGGCGGAGGCATATTCCAAAATTTGGTGGGAAGAAGGGTCTCCTCTCATTGTCATTTCAGAAAGACTACAGAAAAAAATTCAACAAAAGATAAATGTCCCCGTCTCTTTGGCAATGCGATATGGTAGCATGACCCTAAAAAAAGGATTGGACGAATTGGTAGAACAGGGCGTGGAAGAAATTTTATTGATTCCCCTTTATCCTCAATTTGCGATGGCTACTACCGAGACCATCGAAGTGAAAGTGGAAGAGCTTCGAAAAGAATTTTATCCTGAATTGGAAATTAGTTCACTTCCACCTTTCTACAATAATCCCGATTATATTGAAGTTTTGTCTCGCAGTATTTCTGAAAGTTTAGAAAAAACTCAATATGAGCATTTGCTATTCAGTTACCACGGGGTGCCCGAAAGACATATTCGAAAAAGTGATATCACAAAATCACATTGTAAAATTGATGGCCAATGTTGTATTACTCCTTCAGAAGCACACCAATATTGCTATAGACATCAATGCAAGGAAACCACACGCCTTGTCGCCCAAAAATTACAATTAAAAGAAGGAACATATTCAACTTCCTTCCAATCTCGATTGGGCTTCGACCCATGGTTACAGCCCTATACCGATAGAACCATAGAAAGATTTGGTAAAAAGGGAATCAAAAATATGGCGATCGTCACTCCGGCATTCGTAAGTGATTGTCTGGAAACCTTAGAAGAGATTGCCATGGAAGGAGAAGAGATTTTTCATGAAACCGGTGGGGAACAATTCACTACGATCCCCTGCTTAAATGATCGAGATGATTTCGCACAATTATTAACGAACTGGATCGAAGCATGGCGTATTAAGGATTTAAAAACCGCCATTGCTTAAATGAAAAATAGACAATCGGTTGAGTTAGGCACAGACTCCATTAGCTCGCTTTTAGTAAAGCAGGCGGTCCCGGCTTCAATTGGGATTTTGGTCATGAGTCTCAACATGATTGTGGACACTATCTTTGTGGGTCGGTGGATTGGACCACTTGCCATTTCAGCGATCACAGTGGTAATTCCCGTTACCTTTTTTATAGGTGCCATAGGACTGGCAGTGGGAATTGGAGGAAGCTCTGTACTGTCCCGGGCCTTAGGAGCTAAGAATTACGACAAAGCCTTAAGAGTATTTGGGAACCAAAACACCATTACCTTTTTCACTTCCGGAATTCTTGCCTTACTTGGACTCCTTTTTCAAAATCAGTTGATCGAATTTTTCGGTGCCGACGAATCCTTCAAAGATCTGGCCTTAACCTATTATCGAATTGTACTCTACGGTATCGTCATGCTTGCCATGTGCATGATGGGGAACAATGTAATTAGGGCCGAGGGGAAACCAAAGTTTGCCATGTATGCCATGATGTTACCCGCCATAGGCAACATTTTTATGGACTATATACTTATCAAAGTTTTGGATATGGGTATGGAAGGTGCCGCCTGGGCAACTTTTATTAGTTACGGAATATGCTTTGCCTTTATTGCTTGGTTTTTTGTGGTTAAAAGTGAATTGCGATTGAATCTTCGCAGTTTTATTCTTGATCGTAAAATTGTAAGAGAAATAAACGCACTTAGTTTTGTAACCTTGGCAAGACAAGGAACCATTGCTGTTTTAACGATCTTGTTAAACAATATTTTAATTACTTATGGAGATGCTTTGGACGTTGCATCCTATGGCATTATTAGCAGGATGCTCATGTTTGCTCTTTTCCCGGTTATTGGTGTAAATCAAGGGTTTTTACCCATTGCGGGATATAATTACGGCGCCAAACAGTTCGATCGTGTAAAGGAATCGATTAATACGTCCATTAAATATTCGGGGATATTAGCATTGATGATTTTCGCCATTATCATGTTGTTTCCTACCGAAATAGTTTCGGTGTTCATTAGTAATTCTGAAACATTAGATGCCAAAACCCTTGCAGACAATGAAGAGATCTTCCGAAGAACTCCTTCTGCCTTACGCTGGGTGTTTGCAGCTACACCGGTAATCGTGGTTCAACTTATTGGGGCGTCCTATTTTCAGGCTATTGGGAAGGCCATACCTGCACTGCTTCTAAGCCTAACCAAGCAAGGATTCTTTTTAATTCCTTTGCTTTTAATTTTACCTCCCTTTTTGGGTGTTTTTGGCGTTTGGATTTCTTTCCCCATCGCCGATGTATTGTCTACCATCGTAACGGGTTTTTTCCTAAATAGAGCTGTCAAAAAAGATCTAAATACAGCATAAAAAAAGGGGCCTCGGCCCCTTTTATATTTTCACTTTAGTCTTATTACCAGATTCTAACTCGTTCTTCCGGTTTAAGATACATCCCGTCACCTTCTTGAATATCAAAAGCTTCGTAAAAAGCATCAATATTCAGCAATGGTTGAGTGGCTCTATATCTACCTGGAGAATGAGGATCGGTTTTTATTTGAGTTCTCAATGCGTCGTCACGACTCAAAGTT
Source organism: Flavobacteriaceae bacterium (assembly GCA_013002065.1). Taxonomy (GTDB): domain Bacteria; phylum Bacteroidota; class Bacteroidia; order Flavobacteriales; family Flavobacteriaceae; genus Aureisphaera. Next base: position 19,949 of record JABDKT010000278.1, on the reverse strand, counting down.
CTCCATACGGTTGCCCAACTCATAAAGAAACGTTGCTCTGGTGTGAAACCGTCAATATTATCGGGACGTCCATTCTCTTTGAAGAATTTTTGAAGTCCGTCGTAGGCTCCTAAAACACCTCCTAAGTCACCAATGTTTTCACCTAAGGTGAATTTTCCATTGATAAACACACTGTCGAGTACTTCAATTTGATCGTATTGTTCGGCTAAGGCATTTCCTCTTTCGGTAAACTGTTCCAAATCACTTTCTGTCCACCAGTTTACCAAATTTCCATCACCGTCGAAACGCGATCCGCTGTCGTCGAAGGCGTGTGATATTTCATGTCCAATTACAGCTCCAATTCCACCGTAATTAACGGCCTCATCTGCTAGGTAATCGTAGAACGGCGGTTGCAAGATAGCGGCAGGGAATACAATTTCATTATTCAATGGGTTGAAATAGGCATTAACCGTTTGAGGAGACATTCCCCATTCTGTTTTATCAACAGGTTCACCAATTTCAGAAAGATTTTTGTCCTGACCCCATTTGTTCACCGCCATCACATTTTCGAAGTATGAATTGTCTGCATTTACTTCCATAGCAGAGTAATCTTCCCACTCGTCGGGATAACCAATTTTGACAGTAAACTTATCTAGTTTTTCGATCGCCTTGATTTTGGTAGTATCACTCATCCAATCCAATTTGTCGATACGTTCCTGAAAGGCCGAAATGATATTAGCGATCATTGTTTCTGCTTTTTCCTTGGCTTCTGGTGGAAATTTTGCATCTACATATAATTGCCCAAGGGCCTCTCCAATAGTTCCATTTACAGTAGCAAGCGCACGTTCATCGGCCGGGCGTTGCTCTTTCGAACCTCTTAGGTATTTATTGTAAAATTCCCAATTGGACGTTTCAATTTCTTCAGTAAGCAAACCGGCTGCATTATTAAAAGTATCCCATCGCATCAGAGTTTTGATGTCCTCCATAGGAGTAGTCTTAAAGAATTCTTCGAGCGCCATGGTGTATTTGGGCTGAGTTACAATAATGGTATCCAGTTCCTTTGTAATCCCTAAATCTGAAATTAGTTTAGGAATATCGATAGAAGGTAACATTTCCTGAACCTCGGCAATGGTTCGCGGATTGTTGTAATTTCTAGCGTCACGTCTTTGTACTTTATCTAATCTGGGTTCTGCCAATTGAGTTTCCATAGCCAAGATCTTTTCGGCTGCCGCCGCTGCAGTGACTTCGTCATCTCCCAAATATTGTAACATACGTGTAATATGCTCTAAATATTTTGCTCTTATTTCTTTAGACTTTTCGTCTTGGTCCAAATAGTAATCGCGATCCGGAAGACCTAATCCTCCCTGCCAGAAGTAGGCAGCGTTGATGGAGCTATCGTTGAGATCTGGAGAAGCTCCAATTCCCATGAATGGCGAGGAAGCTGCCGGATATTTGGCGAGAACAGTTTGTAAATCTTCAAAAGATTGTATTCCTGCAATGGCGTCTAAAGTGGGTTGAAGCGGCGCAATACCTGCAGCATTTCTAGCTTCGACATCTAATTCGGAATCAAACATGAAAATCGCTTTTGCCTGGTCGGTATCGGCATCGTATTTTCCACTTTCTTTTGCTTCTGCTATGATTTCAAGTACATCTTTATCGGTCGATTTCCGAAGTACAGAAAATCCTCCCCAACTTGATCTGTCGGCCGGAATTTCGGTAGTTTTCATCCAAGTTCCGTTTACATAATTGTAAAAATCGTCTTTCGGACTTACCAATGTATCCATGTTCGCCAGGATGATTCCATGAGGACCGTCGTCTTTGGCCATTTTGCCTTCTTCCTTACAGGAAAAAGATACCATAGTAATACCCGCTAGTATCAATATGGATTTAAAAATATTTAGTTTCATTTTTCAGGTTTTGTTTGTGATTTATATAGTGACTGTTATTTTACCTAGTTCGTTACGAATAAGTAGGTTTATTTTTAATATGTTACACTAGTTATTTTGAACGTCTTGTAATTCTAGTTGGTAGATCGAATCCAAATATTTCTTTTGCTTTTCCAATTCTTTTTTTTCGTTATCAATTCGTTGCATATCAATAGCATCTTTCTGAATTTTTTCATTCAGTTGAACCATTAAATTATGGATCGCAAGGTTGGTTTCTGAAATGTGAATTTCCACTATCGAATCCTTTAAACTATTCTTATTGGCTTCTTGATTTAGAAGGCTAGCTCTAGTCTTCACTATGATTAATCTAGAACGAATGGCATCTGTAAAAAGTGTATCAGGAATGCTTTTGGAAAGCGAATCGGTAAAGGACATAAGCTTCGCCGATTTCATTTTTAGTTCTTCCAACTTCAAATTATGGATAGTGGTGGCCTCAAGTTGAAAATCATTGAATACCGACCAATTCTCCATCACTTCTTTTACATTAGGAGTTAAATTGGGAAAACTGAATTTTTTCTTCCCGTATAAAGCTGTGTCAGTATTTGAAATTTGCTCTGTAGTTTCTTCAATTTCTGAATTTCCACATGAAACAGAAAAAGCAACTAAAAGCATTAAAAGGACTAAAGGTTTCATTCTCAAATTGATTGCACAAATATAATTGTTCTGCTTGCAAAGTCTCTTAATATTTTGAAAAGAATATGCCTATATTTACCTGCTAGCGCAATCATCGTTTATGAAAAAAAGAATTCTAATTGTGGGTGCCTGCGGTCAAATAGGGACCGAACTTACCGGTGCACTTCGAGCCAAATTTGGAGATCATAAAGTAATTGCTTCCGACATTCGGGAAGGAGAAGATGCTTTAATGAAAGGAGGCCCATTTGAAATTCTTGATGCAACCGATTATTTTGCCTTAGAGGATTTGGTGATGCGACATGAAATAACCGATGTCTATTTAATGGCAGCTATGCTTTCGGCCACGGCGGAAAAATTTCCAATGAAGGCCTGGAACTTGAACATGAATTCACTCTTTAATGTTCTGAATTTGGCTAAAGACCATAAAATTGAAAAGGTATTTTGGCCTTCAAGTATTGCGGTTTTTGGAAGTACGACTCCTAAAAGTGATACTCCACAGCGAACCATCATGGAGCCGAGCACAGTCTACGGGATAAGCAAGCAAACCGGAGAGCGATGGTGTGAATATTACCACCAAAAATTTGGTGTAGATGTGAGAAGTGTAAGATATCCCGGTTTGATTAGCTATAAAACCTTGCCGGGTGGAGGAACGACCGATTATGCTGTTGATATTTTTCACAAAGCATTAAAGCACGGGAAATACATTAGTTTTCTGAATTCCGAAAGCACTTTACCCATGATGTTTATGGATGATGCCATCCGTGCAACCATTGATATTATGGAATCGCCTTCGGAAAAAGTTAAAATTCGAAGCTCTTATAATTTGGGTGCGATTAGTTTTAGTCCTGCTGAAATTTCCGAAGAAATAAAAACACATCTCCCCGAATTTGAAATGGAATATCAACCCGATTTCCGGCAAGCTATCGCCGACTCATGGCCGCAGAGTATAGACGATAGTGATGCGAGACAAGACTGGGGATGGGAGCATCAATTCGACTTAAAAGCTACGACTAAAATTATGCTCGACAATTTAAAACCGAGTGAGTAGCCATTCTTTTAATTTAGTGTCCTCTTTGCAATATTTGTTATCTTTCATCATCTACAGGAAAACCGCTAGCGAAGTTTTAGCATGAGAAAACAATTAGAAAGAATATTATTATATGTTGGCTTGAGCGTGATTTTTATCGCGGCTACCATAGACTTGGATAATCTTTTTAATTACGCGAATCAAGAAATACCCGATTACATTAATAAAGATAATACGGCAGACAATGAGATCGACGATAAGGCAGCTACTTTAGGGCGTGTGTTATTCTATGATAAAAATCTATCGATTGACGGCGCAGTTGCTTGTGCCAGCTGTCATCTTCAGTCACATGCTTTCGGAGATCCCAATGTGCAGAGTTTAGGAGTAAACGGACTCACACCAAGGCACTCTATGCGGCTTGTGAATGCTAGATTTTCGGATGAAGAAAGCTTTTTTTGGGACGAACGAGCGGTAACTCTTGAAGAGCAAACCACACAACCTATTCAAGACCCTGTTGAAATGGGTTTTAGCGGCACCAACGGTAACCCTTCTTTTGGAGATTTAATAACCCACCTCAACACTTTAGATTATTATCAAACCTTGTTCGAATTTGCCTTTGGAGATGATGAAATAACCGAAACCCGAATGCAATTAGCGCTGGCACAATTTATAAGGAGCATTCAATCATTCGATTCTCGATTCGATGAAGGTTTAAATCAAGTGACCTATGCCAACGAACCTTTCCCTAATTTTACCATTCAGGAAAACAAGGGGAAAGACTTATTCTTGAATGTGGGTTGTGCAGACTGTCATATCCTTTCCGAATTTGCTCTGCATTTCAATTCATTAAACAATGGTGTAATTACAGTCGCTGGAATGCCCGGAGAAGTTGATATTTCTGTTGTTCGCGCACCGTCGCTAAGAGATCTAACCAAGCGTGACGGCTCTTTAAATGGTCCTTTCATGCACGATGGCAGTTTTGCCACGCTTATGGATGTAGTGAATCATTACAATGATATTCCTAACAATCCGGAGAACACCAATCTCGATACTCGATTGATCGATCCTAATGGTGAACCTCAGCAATTAAATCTTACCGAGGATCAGAAACAAAGTTTGGTTGCATTTTTGAAAACGTTGGGAGGCACCGATGTCTACACGAACGAGAAGTGGTCCAATCCCTTTGATGAAGACGGATCCATAGAAATAATTGGAGGAGTTCTTTCAATATCCGAAGAATCAATGGCACCTGAGATTTCGATATTTCCAAATCCGACACAAGGTGTTGCGAAGATTGAAACGAATTTCGATTCCTTTAAACTTTCGGTATTTTCTTCATCGGGAAAGCGGTTATTCAGTAAAGAAAACAGAATTCGCACGTCCATAGATTTGACCACCTATGCCACCGGACTTTATTTTGTAAAAGTTACGACCGAAAATGGCCATGCATTCTTGAAGCGACTAGTTAGAAAGTAATTTGTCGAAATCTTTACTCGTTACTCTTTGCCCATTAATCTTATCGGTATCCCAGTCCTGAGCAATTTTCCAAACACCGTCTACTTTCCGAAGTAATACCGTAAATCTTGCATAATGTGCCCCTAGGTCTGGACTTCCGGGAGTAGCGATTTTATAGTAACCAACCTCATATCCGGTGTCTTCAGAATAAATTCGATGTTCAAAAACAAAATCGATAGAGCGTTTTTGCCGATTGGGCTGGGTGAGCCATTGGGTGTTTTCGTCTTTGTAAATCTGTCCTTTCTTAATGCCTCTTTTGGTAATTCGAATGATATCTTCTGTATGAAGGGAATTGAAGGTGCTGGCGTCTCCTTCAATGTAGGAAGTTTTAAATGGTTCCCAGATTTGTTTATCTACTTCGGAAGCAATTTCGGCATTGGTAATGTTTTGGCTTACGACTATTTGAAGAGAGAAAAATAGTATTGAGATGATTGATATTTTTTTCATAATTAGAGATTTATTTAATTCATAAAGGGCGAAACAACCCCTTAATAGTAATTACGTTTAGCGGAAATTCAAAAAACACATGAAGCATGCTTAAAAAGTAAAGAGCTACAAAGCCTGTGAAATAATCGGAAAGATATAGGACAATTGCTCCAACCCAAATGAGTGCGATATAAAGAGTTTTTCGAGTGGTTAACGACTGTTTCCAACCTATAATGGAAGTTTTTGAGAACCAGTTGAGGTAGTGGTAGGTATAAGCAAATGCGATAAATATCTGAACTTTTATGCCTACAGGCGACAGTACCATAAATTTGCCATCTACAAAACCGTTTAACATATCGGTCATTGCCAAGTTCAGATTTAAAAACTTTGAAGCGTTGTAGGTCATACCTACTTTTTCCGTCACCACATAATTGACCGGTTCTATGGGAATGAATGCTATTACAAACGGCACCAACAACAAAACAACCACGCTCAACAATCCAAAACGACTCTTCGATTTACGGGCTCCGTATAGCATGAAAAGACCGGTAAACAGATACACGTGAATGATGGTGGGCAGGAAAAGTCCGAAGATCAAAAACCACGATGGCAAAAAGTTTTTTAAGAGTATGGCTATAAGGAAACAGGCTACTAACGAGAGTAACAAATGACTTAATTTTTTGAACAAGAATAAGGCTACCGAAAAGAAAAAAGCGGTGAGAATTAAGATTTTACCTTCACCCTTCATTATGTCCATAAAATCATCCACCATTTTACCCCAACCAGATTCCGATAATTTATATAAGGGGTATATGGAAATAATAATGGCAATGGCTAAAAATACCTTTATCCATTTACTATTCGCCGACAAGAAATAGTTCTTGTCTTTTAACCAATTGATTTCGGTTAAATAATGTAAAGGCCCGAGAATAGCATAGGAAAACAGAAACAATTTAAATGGTATAATCACTGCAATAAAGAGAGATAGAGCGATAAGTACCAGATTTAAAAGATCAATCTTTTTGGTCATTGTTTTGCTGAAATTTGCTTTGGAAAGATAAAGAATTTTAATAAGGGATTAATAGAGGTTTTTAGATTCAACAGAAAACCGGACGGCAGGTTCTCGTCCAAGTTTTTCTCATGAAGAAAGCCACCTATGGTTAGATACAACAAGTCCAACATTTAATTGATTGAATTATTCCTTCCAGCGCGGCAGGCCGAGCACCTCGCTAAAAAGGTCTGCTAGACCTTTTCTTTACGCTCGGCTTCCTCTTGGACTTCCACCTTCGTTTGCTTTGCAAACTTCGGCGGGTAAACCCCGCCTGACCGGACGGGCAGGTTCTCGTCCAAGTTTTTCTAACGAAAAAGCCACTCACTTTCGTGAATGGCTTGTCGTCGCTTCGCTCCTCCTCTTGGACTCGAACCAAGGACACCCTGATTAACAGTCAGGTGCTCTAACCAACTGAGCTAAGGAGGAATTTAATTTAGCTTTTTAGGCGGACTGCGCCCTCCGAAGCGCTACGATGTAGTGCGTAGGAGGGTGCAAATATAATTTTTTTTTAACTGCTGCAAAAAAGAAACATTATTTTTTTTACTACTTAAATGCTCTTAAAATATCATTCCCGTTCGCGAACAATAATAAAGCAATCAGTAAAAAGAACCCTATCATCTGCGCATACTCCATAAACCTGTCATTCGGTTTTTTACCAGAGATCATTTCCCAAAGTAAAAACATGACATGACCACCGTCCAATGCAGGAATTGGAAGTAGATTCAAAACGCCTAACATTATCGATAAAAAGGCCGTTATGCTCCAGAAAGACTGCCAACTCCAAGTGTCCGGAAATATGTCGAAAATGGCTTTAAATCCGCCTACTCCTTTGTACGCTCCCGTGCTTGGGGTAAAGATCTTTTTCAACTGTTGCCAATAGCCACCAATCTGAGAAACAAATTTATCGGCTCCAACTCCAAAACTTTCAAAGAATCCGTATTCCTTTTTATTAAGAGACAAATACCCCAATCGTTCTAAATTGGAGAAACTCACACTGGCCGCAGTTTCAATACCGAATCTTCCTTTTTCACTCACATTCATGGTGAGCTCCCGTGTTTCATTATCTCTTAAAATTGAAACAGGGACCGATTGTCCTTTTATGGTTTTCAAATAATCTGCAAATTGGTCGAAATACCTAATTTCCTTTCCGTTAACAGAAGTAATAATGTCATTAACCTTTAATCCCGAATTTGCATTGGCACTAGTGTCGGGAATTTTGCCTACAATAAAAGGAATTCTAATTTGTACCAAAGAACGATCATCGCTGGTACTCAACTTTCCGAGGAAATCTTCAGGTAAAGTTATCTTCTTAGTCTCTCCATCGCGGGAAATGACTACTTCATCTGCTACGATAAAATTCTTCCGTAAATCTGTGTAGTTCTCGTATTTTTCGCCGTCGATACTCACAATCTTATCTCCGGTCTGGATTCCGATATCCTGTAACACCGGACTAGTAACCCAAAATCCATCTCTTAAACTTTCCGTAGCAACATCGGTATCCCCATAATAAAAGGAGGCAAAAATGTAAATAATGAAGGCAATAATGAAGTTCACAATCACTCCTCCCAACATGATGATAAGCCGTTGCCACGCCGGTTTACTTCTAAATTCCCATGGCTGCGGAGGTTGTGCCATTTGCTCCTTATCCATACTTTCATCGATCATACCGGAGATTTTTACATAACCTCCCAATGGTAACCATCCTATTCCATACACTGTATCCCCAATTTTCTTCTTCACCAAAGCAAACTTCACGTCAAAAAAGAGGAAAAACTTCTCTACTCTAGTCTTAAAAGCGCGGGCCGGCAGATAATGTCCAAACTCGTGCAAAATGATGAGTAAAGAAAGACTCAGTAAAAACTGAGAAATTTTTATAACGAATTCCATAAGAAATTTTCAAAATTGAGGGACAAAAGTAATGGATTCAAGCTTGTTAAAAAAATAATAGCGCCCACGTCTATTAGTATTAGAAAACATTTAACGGTTACAATGATCGCATTCTTTTTTTAGGTGTTAATTTTGCTGAAATTTTCTTCAACTATGCTGAAGTTCTTTTCGAAATATAAATTCTTCGGAATTGTCCTCTTAGTGCTTTCTATCGTTATCATTACCTCCATTTATCAGGTACTAAAACCGAATCCGAAACTGAAGGTATATCAGCCATCCGATTTCAACCCTGAGGTGGTCGATAGTACTCTGCAGCATGTAAAAAAATACCATACCATTGCGAATTTCAGCTTAATAAATCAGAATGGGGAAGAGGTTACTCAAACGAATTACGACAATTCAATCTACGTGGCCGACTTCTTTTTTACCACCTGTCAGACAATTTGCCCTATCATGACCGATCATATGGTTCAAATTCAGGAAGAGCTGAAAGAGGATACTTTGGTAAAATTACTCTCTCATACGGTTACCCCGGAGATTGATTCGGTAGCACAGCTTAAAAAATACGCTTTGGAAAAAGGCGTAGATGATTCGAAATGGAATCTGGTTACCGGAGATCGAAAACAGATATACGATCTGGCCAGAAAATCGTATTTGGCCGTAAAAGATTACCCAGATTCGGAACCCTATGGTATGATCCACACCGAAAACTTTGTACTCGTCGATACTCAAAAGCGAATTCGAGGGATTTATGACGGTACAAATCCGGAGGAAATAGAGAAACTTCTTGAGGATATTGAGATTCTGAAAAGAGAAAAATAAACCTTTCCTAAGCTCAACATTTTGCCTTATTTTTGCATTGTTTAAAATCAATCTAAATAAAGATAATGTTCACCATTGCCCATTTAAAGAAAGGAGATCGAGCTATCATCAAGGAGTTTTCCATCGATTTGGTCCCCTTAAAACTATTGGAAATGGGTTGCCTTCCCGGGAATGAGGTGGAATTGGTGCAAATGGCACCTTTTCACGATCCCTTATACTTAAACATCAACGGCAGTCACTTGGCCATACGAAAGGAAACTGCCGCTCACATCGAAGTTGAATTGATCTCCTAACTATGGCCAAACAGCTCAACGTTGCACTTATTGGGAATCCTAACACTGGAAAAACTTCAGTTTTTAACCGACTTACAGGTTTAAACCAGAAGGTGGGGAACTATCCCGGTATTACCGTTGAAAAAAAGGAAGGTATTTGCAAGCTCGACCGAGGAGTAAAAGCGCACGTTCTCGATTTACCCGGAACCTATAGCTTAAATGCTTCTTCGCTGGACGAAAATGTCGTTATCGAATTGCTCCTCAATAAAAACGATAAAGATTATCCCGATGTGGCTGTAGTAGTTTGTGAGATTGAAAACTTGAAACGAAACCTGCTACTCTTCACACAAATTAAAGACTTGGGTATACCAACCATCCTGGCGATTAATATGGCCGATAGGATGAAGCGTAAGGCCATTTCCATCAATTTGAAAGAAATGGAACAACGATTGGAGACCAAGATTGCTCTCATTAGCTCCAGGAAAAATCAAGGATTTGCCGATTTAAAAGATCTTATCTCAAATTACAAACAGATATCCACCAAACCCTGCTTGGATGCCTCGGTTATTGCTCCGGAATATTTCGACCGATTAAAAAGAGCCTTTCCCAATCAGGATTTGTACAAACTTTGGTTGGTGATTACTCAGGATGTGAATTTCGGAAAGTTGGACCGTAACGAATTCAAAGGAGTAGGATCATTTCAAACGGAATCAAAAAGTAATCTAAAACGACTTCAGCAAAAAGAGACCATAAAGAGGTATCAGTTTATCAATGAAACTTTAAAAGAAACTATGTTGGTCGATACGGCCAACGCCAAAGATTTTCGTTCGGTTTTGGACCGAATTCTTACGCATAAGGTGTGGGGCTATGTTATTTTCTTCGGAATACTACTGCTTATTTTCCAGGCCATTTTCGATTGGAGCAGCTATCCCATGGACTTTATCGATAGCACATTTGCTTCCTTAAGCGAATGGATGAAAGATTCGTTACCCGATGGGGATTTTACCCGACTCATCGCGGAGGGTATCGTACCTGGATTGGGCGGAATCGTAATTTTTATCCCTCAAATTGCCTTCCTCTTTCTGTTTATATCCATTCTAGAAGAAAGCGGATATATGAGTAGAGTAGTTTTCCTAATGGATCGAGTGATGCGAAGATTTGGTCTAAGCGGGAAAAGTGTTGTACCATTAGTTTCTGGAACGGCCTGTGCTATCCCAGCCATCATGGCAACACGAAACATTGAGAATTGGAAGGAGCGATTAATCACCATCTTGGTGACTCCTTTTACGACCTGTTCGGCGAGGCTGCCGGTTTATTTAATCATTATTTCCCTTGTAATACCAGAAGAGCGGGTGTTGGGTATTTTTAGTTTACAAGGTTTAACACTCATGTTTTTGTATTTACTGGGTTTTGGAGCTGCAATTTTTTCAGCATATCTATTAGATAAAGTGCTCAAAATACGAAGTCGAAGTTTCTTCGTAATTGAGATGCCCAACTACAAGGTTCCCATGCCTAAAAATGTGGTAATTACGGTAGTCGAAAAAACAAAATCCTTTGTTTTGGGAGCTGGTAAAATAATTTTAGCCATCTCGATTATCTTATGGGTGCTGGCGTCTTACGGCCCGGGAGATTTCAACAATGCAGCAGAGATTATTCAGCAACAAAATAGTTCCAAAAACTTAACTCAAAAAGAACTGGATATCGAAATTGCTGCTTTCAAATTGGAACAGTCCTATATTGGAATTTTGGGAAAAGCTATAGAACCGGCTGTAGAGCCATTAGGGTACGATTGGAAAATTGGAATTGCAATTGTTAGTTCCTTCGCAGCCCGGGAGGTTTTTGTTGGGACCCTAGCAACTATTTACAGTGTGGGTAGTGAGGAAGAGGAGACTATAAAAAATAGAATGGCGGCAGAGGTAAATCCGATATTAGGAACCCCTCGTTTCAATTTTGCCAGCGGAATTTCATTATTGTTATTCTATGCCTTCGCCATGCAATGTATGAGTACGTTGGCCGTGGTTAGAAAGGAAACCAATAGCTGGAAATGGCCCATGTGGCAATTGGTGGTGATGACAGCCATCGCCTATGTAGTAGCGTTGGGCGCCTATCAATTTTTAAAATAAGTATCTTTGTAGTATGCAAACCGTATTGGTAATCATAACATTTAGTCTGGCACTCGGATTTTTACTGAAAAAGTTCGTTTGGAATCCTGTATTCGAATCTAGAAACAGATTGGCTAAGACGATGGATGGAGAAAAAACAAAGTGTGGAAATAAAGACTGTGGCTGTCACTAGTCCAATACACCCTCTCGAATGAGCAGGTGATATCCCTCTGTTTTTACATCAAACCTCGGATAAGGTGTGACTGCAAACGCCTCGATAAAGTTCCCTTCACGTATAAAAAATTTCTTTTCTGAAGATTCATTAGCACGAGTTTGCCCAATAATCACTTCTTTTTGAATAGTTGCTTTTCCTTCTTCGGAAATATCAACCAAGACACGTACTCGGCCGGCCCAAACACAAGTAACTCCTTCAGGACAACGAGAATCTTCGAGAACTTCAGTGAATTTTACAGAAACATCGCCTATCTCAACGGTTTCTCCCAAGGCGACTCTCACACCTATTTGAGGTGTTGGTGCCTCCTGAGCATTTATAACAGCGGTGAGACAGATAGCAAAAGTGAGAATTAATGATTTCATTTAAATAAGAGTTTGTTCGGTAAAGTTAAAGGAAAAAGCATGCCAAAGTCAATATCAACCCCTGAATAGAAAAAAATCATCCTTCATAGGCTCTATCTTTTCATCTTTATTTGTAATAATATATTCCAAAGCCAGATCGGTGAATTCTTTGCCTTTTTCAGTTAGAGAAACAATATTATTATCAATCGAAATCATATTGTTCTTCAAGGCCAAATCTAATACCGTTTTTGATCGTACTTTTTGCCAGTTAATATGTTCGTTTAAATGATTGATATGTCTTTCGTTTTCTTCGGAATGGTTGTTTAAATGCAACAGAAAAGTGAGTAATGAAACTTCGGTACGCTGCTGTTTTTGTCTATACAAAACGGAAAGTAATCCTTTGTTTGGTGCAAAAAGATATACCATTAAAAAGACAATTCCGAGCACCGTTGTCATAGATCCGGAAATAGACGCATCCAACCAATGTGCCATCCAATACCCGGCAATTGCCGAAAAGACCCCAAATCCAACCGATAGATAAATCATTTTCTTTAAGTCGGAAGTTAGTAAATATGCGGTAGCTGCCGGAGCAATCATCAATGCAACCACTAAAATAGCCCCAACGGCATCGAAGGCACCTACCACCGTAACCGAAGAAACAGACATTAAACCGTAGTGCATAACAATAGGAGAAATACCTAAGGCAGAGGACAAGCCGGCATCGAAGGTGCTCACTTTAAGCTCTTTGAAAAACATAAAAAGCAACAACACTGAGATGAGTAAAATGATCCCCATTACCCATAAAGACTTTGGCCCCATGTCCATTCCTGAAATAAAAAGACGATCGAAAGGAGCAAATGCCAATTCACCCAACAAGACTGCATCTACGTCTAAGTGCACGTCGTTGGCGTTTTTTGCGATCATTATTACTCCGATACTGAAAAGTGCAGGAAAAACAAGCCCGATGGCAGTGTCTTCTTTTACCAGACCTGTTTTCTGAATGGCCTCCACTAATACCACGGTTATTACACCGGTAATAGCCGCCAATAAAATTAGCCATGGTGAATTGAGATCGTGGGTGAGAAAGAATCCTAGAACGATACCTGGAAGAATAGAATGACTTATCGCATCGCTAATAAGAGCCATTTTCCGAAGCACCAAAAACACACCCGGAATCGCACAGGCAATCGCTACGATGGAGGCTATGATTTGTATTTCTATTTGCGGACTAGTCATTAGATTGCTGGTTATAGAGATTTTCGGCCTCTTTAAAGCCTTTGGGAGTCAAGGACCATTGTTGTCCTTTTAGTATAATCCAATGCTTTTCTTCCAGTTTTTGCAGTGTTTTACGTGTAAATCCTTGAAAATCATTCAATATTTTAATAGCATGCGGATGTGAAATATCCTCATGTGTTTTAGAAATGCCATACATAAACTGCAGCGTTTTCTGCAATTGTAAATCTCGTCTATTCTTCCGAAATCGTATTTCCCGAAAAAGCAATCCACGCCCGGGGGAGAAAATAAAAGAAACTAGCACGAATACACCTGCCACTAGGACAATTACCGGACCGGTAGACAAATTATTTTCACTGGCGCTTATCGCAGTACCAAATACCCCAGAAAAAGCTCCAAAAATTGCGGCTAAGAAAACCATAACGCTCAACTTGTTGGTCCATTGTCGTGCGGCAGCAGCTGGAGCCAGCAACATTGCACTCATCAATACGACACCCACCGTTTGTAAACCTAAAACAATAGCCAGTACAATAAAAAAGGTGATTAAAATATCAATAAAGCGAGTATTGAAACCCAAGGTTTGAGTGTATTCTGCATCGAACAACATAATTTTAAATTCCTTCCAAAACAGGAATAGCACTATCAAACAAATGGAGGTAACGATAAGCATTAAATTCACATCTTTCTCGACCAAAGTGGCCGCCTGACCAAAAAGATACTTATCCAAACCTGCCTGATTCGCATTGGGTTGTTTCTGAATAAAAGTGAGCAATAACATACCAAATCCGAAGAAAAGAGAAAGTATCAATCCTAAAGCCGTATCGGTTTTTAGATGAGTTTTAGTAATCATTCCACGAATCCAGAAAGTGCCAATCAAACCGCTTACTAAGGCACCTAATAAAAGAATATTAGTGTCTTTGGCACCTGTAATTAAAAAGGCGATGGCAATTCCGGGGAGGGCAGCATGCGAAATGGCATCTCCCAATAAACTCTGTTTTCTAAGTACGGCGAAACTACCTAACATCCCGCAAATAGCTCCAAGAACAGCGGTACCCAAAGTAATGGTTCTAAGGGTATAATCTGAAAAAAGCAACTCAAAATATTCGCTTAGGGACATTATTGATTGATAGCGACCTTGTAATTAATTCCGTAGGTCTTTGTTAAATTATCGTCGTTAAAAATTTCTTTAACCGGGCCCGTCGCGATTTTCTTCACATTCAGAAAAGTAACCCAGTCAAAATATTCAGGCACAGTTTGTAAATCGTGGTGCACCACAACCACCGTCTTTCCTGCTTTCCGAAGTTCTTTTAAAATATTGATGATAGCTATTTCAGTAGTCGCATCCACCCCTTGAAAGGGCTCGTCCATAAAATAAATAGAAGCATTTTGCACCAGAGCGCGAGCCAAAAAGACTCTTTGTTGTTGACCCCCACTTAACTGACTAATCTGTCTGTTCTTAAAAGCCAACATTCCAACTTTTTCCAAAGCTTCCAGGGCCGCCTTTTTTTCCTTTTGCCCGGGACGTTTTATCCATCCTAAACTTCCGTAGGTGCCCATCATTACGACATCCAAAGCGGTAGTTGGGAAATCCCAATCGACACTCCCTTTTTGGGGAACGTATGCTACTAATTTGCGCTGATCTTCATATGGCTTGCCGTAAATGGCTACGCTACCTGCAATAGGCTTTATAATGGCTAGAATGGCTTTGATAAGAGTTGATTTTCCGGCTCCATTAGGGCCCACAATTGCCATTAAGACACCTTCGGGAATGGTTAAATCTATGTCCCAAAGCACCGGCTTATAATTATAAGCTACGGTGAGATCATCAACTTGTATGGCAATTTTTTCTCCCATTATTTTAAAGCATTAACTATAGTATTTACGTTGTATTTGAACATACCAATATAGGTGCCTTCTTCGGTGCCGGGGCTTCCCAAAGCATCGCTATACAACGATCCTCCTATTTGCACGTCATTTCCTTTCGAATTGACAGCCGCTTGTAAGGCTTCTATAGTCCGTCTGGGAACTGAGCTTTCAATAAAAATGGCATTCACATTCTTCTCAATAATGAATTCTGAAAGTTTCTGAACGTCTTGCACACCGGCTTCGGTGGCTGTGGAGAGCCCTTGAAGGCCTACCACTTCAAAATCGTAGGCTTTTCCGAAATAATTAAAAGCGTCATGTGCTGTGACCAATATTCTCTTCTCCTTCGGAAGCGTCTCTATAATCTGTTGTATTTCTTGCTTTAAATCATCTAATTCTTGAAGATATAGGGCGTAATTTTCCTGATACTTGTCGGCATTTTTTGAGTCTTTCTCTGAAAGAACTTCTTTAACCTTTTCAGCAAAACTTTTAAAATACTCAATGTCGAACCAAACGTGCGGATCAAAATTAGAGGCAAAATAATCGCTTCCAATCAGGCCGCTTTTATCCAACCCATCAGCCAAAGCAATCTGAGATTTATCAGGGCTTTCCATTTTTTCAAACACATCGACCAATTTGCCTTCCAAATGGAGTCCGTTATAGAAAATAACGTCCGCATTGTACAACTTGGTCACATCTCCCTCACTCGCTTTATACAGGTGCGGATCGACTCCGGCACCCATTAGGCCATTTACCTCAACCAAATCACCGGCTATGTTTTGAACCAAATCGGTAATCATGGTTGTGGTAGTCACCACCTTAAGTTTCCCATTGTCCTCTTTGGTGTCCTTACATCCAATGAGCATCACGACTAGCAATATGTAAAATAAGTTTCTCATATTTTTAATTTGGAATTCTATAACTCGCTCCCGCACTCACTAAAATATCTTGGCCTTCGGTGATGCTTTGACCCACGGTAGCATCGAATTGTAAATTGGGAAGTGCTAGAAAGGTAAATCCGGCATCCCAAAAATGATTGGCTTTGTTGTCTTCAGGTAGATCACCATAAAGTTCCGCGTAAAAACCGAAAGTTTCGGTTATGCTGTAGCCATAAGCCAATGTATAGATATAAGCTGCTTGCGAAGAATCGTCACCCCATTGCGCCCCCACATTGTATCCTATACTCGAACGTTCCGATAAGGAATGACTTAGAGAAAATCGAAAATCTACAGCTGTAGTTTCGGGGCGATAATCACTCGAAGCAGAGAAGGGGAAGAACATATGGCCTATAAGTGCAATTTCGGGTAAAAGTCCTTTTTCTTCCGTAATATTCACTTTCATTCCTGCAAGTAAAGGTGAAAATCCACTTTGTACATCATCCAGCTTCATACCGTTTACTGTGGTTCTTGTTTCTTCAAAATTCCAGCCTAGGCGGAATTCAAAATTTTCCAATACTCCCCAGCGAACTAGGGTCGTATTGTAACCAATCACTTCTTCCTTAATTTCATTTTCCTCGAAGGATGTAAAGAAGGCTCCTGTTTCAATTTGAATACTTCCCTTCGGAACCGTTGTCGAAGCTTCGGTTGCATCCGGGCGGTCTGTGATGAGATCTTCGGGAGTATTGTCATCGTCCTGTGCTTGTAGGACCGAGGACAATCCGAAGAAAGTAAAAAGTAAAATCAGTGATTTGTTTTTCATATTAGGTGGTTTGTATATAAAGATTATCGGCTATTTTTTTTGAGATGAAAAATTGATCCCTTCCAACTTGAATGATCATAGAACCGTCAAAAAATTCCTTCCCCTGAACACGAATTTTTGTGCCTATGGTGATATTTCTTTTGTCGAGGTATTGCAGAAACTCACTTTTGGTTTCCTTCACACCCACACAGACTCCGCGTTGTTTTTTATCCAATTCAGAAAGCAATTTTTTCTCGGTGGTTTTGATGTTTCCGTTTTTATCGGGAATAGGATCGCCATGGGGATCAAAATCGGGTTCACCTAAAAACTGATCTAATCTGGAAACAAGTTCATCACTTTGAATATGCTCAAGTTGCTCGGCAATTTCATGAACCTCATCCCAATGAAAATTCAATTTATCCACAAGAAAAACTTCCCAGAGCCTGTGTTTTCTTATAACACCGGCCGCAATTTTCGATCCTTTGTTGGTGAGGGAGGCTCCTTTGTACTTCTGATAAGACAACAGTTTTTTATCTGCCAATTTCTGAACCATATCGGTCACCGAAGATGGTTTGGTCGACATCTTTTCGGCAATGGCATTGGTACTCACACCACCTTTCAGTTCTTGTTCCAAATGAAAGATGGCTTTTAGATAATTCTCTTCTGCTAATGAAAACATGGGGCAAAGGTAAACATATATTTTGATATATAAATGAAATATATTTAGGCTGGTCTAAAAATAAAATTAAAAAATTTTGTTTAAAAGCCCTTTTCGTTTTGAAGTTGCTCATAGCCCTCTTGCACTTTTCTGAATTTTTCTTCGGCACCTTTCTTATAGACCTCGTCCATATGCTGAAGCTTATCCGGATGGTATTTTTTAACCATTTCTCGGTAGGCCTTTTTTATTTCTGAAACGGAAGCCGTACGTTCAATCTCCAAGATTTTATAAGCACTGTCCGGGTTTTTAAAGAACATCGCCTTGATACTCTCAAAGTCTTTAAAATTTAATCCGAGAAATCCTGAAATGGAATTAATTTGATCGACCTCTCGTGGCGCCACATGACCGTCGGCATTGGCAATACTAAAGAGGAAATGAATCACTTGCAAGCGAGATTCATATCGCATTCGCTGCCGAAGTAACATTCCTATTTTTTGGGCGGAAATCTCTCGGTTTTTTATCACCTCGTTAAAGGTTTTGAAAGTAGCATTTGCCCTTTCTTTGCCGTATGCCTGTACAAAATACTGCCGAACGTAATCCAATTCACTCTGATTTACTTTTCCATCGGCTTTGATGACCAAAGAGGCAAGCGAGAGTAAATTTAGTTCGAAATCGGCTGGGCTAACCCTGTCTCGCTGTTGTCCAAAAATGCTGCCTCGCCCCGATTTAGATTTTCCGGCATTAAAATTATCGATCACGCTACCAATTAAAAAACCAATAACAGCGCCGGGAAAACGGAAAAAAGAGTAGCCTAGAACGGCAACTAACCAACGAAACATAAACGTATTCTAAATATTAATTAATGCGGCCAAAGGTACAATTTTGCTTAAGAGTTTTTCAAGGATATCGTTTAGTTTATCAACTCTTTAACTATTTGAGGTCACTTGGTTATCGCTTAAATTAGTTACCTTTGCTGTGAAATTGTTACACCTTTTAAACAAAAGATATATGTACCCAGCAGAATTAGTAAAACCCATGCGCGAAGACCTAACTAGTATAGGATTTTCCGAATTATATACAGAAGCAGATGTAACCAATGCCTTGGCAAAAGAAGGAACCACTTTAGTAGTGGTGAATTCAGTTTGTGGATGTGCTGCGGCCAACGCTCGTCCCGGAGCAAGAATGTCATTACAAAATGCAAAAACTCCGAATCACTTAGTGACTGTTTTTGCAGGAGTTGATTTCGAAGCAGTCGATGCTGCGAGAGCACAAATGGTGCCTTTCCCGCCCAGTTCTCCTTCTATGGCACTGTTCAAGGATGGAGAATTAGTTCATATGTTGGAGCGTCATCATATTGAAGGACGTTCGGCCGATATGATTGCTGAAAACCTAAAAAGCGCGTACGACGAATTTTGTTAGTCGTAAGAATATTTTAAAGAACAAACCGCTCTCACCAGAGCGGTTTTTTTATTTTTGATGGTCAATGAAATTCGTGCTTCACATACTTAGCTATTTTTTTTCGATAGTATTTTATATACTCTTCGGAATCATATTGTTGCTTTTTGATCCCATTCAGAGAGTTTGTCTCAATGTTTTCGGATATACGGCACATAAAGCGAGTGTCGATATTTTCAACGGATTGCTTATCCTCATTCTTCATGTGCTAGGCACCACTTTTAGTTTTAAAATTTCAGAAAAACTTCCGAGGAATACACCCATTATCGTAGCTTCCAACCATCAAAGTATGTGGGACATTCCGCCGCTAATTTGGTTTCTTCGGAAAATTCATCCCAAGTTCATTTCGAAAAAAGAATTGGGGAAGGGCATACCCACTATTTCATACAATTTAAAGTACGGTGGCTCAGTCTTAATCGATCGAAAAGATCCCCTTCAGGCTACGACTGAAATAGCCAAGGTGGCAAAATATATTTCAGAAAATAAAAGAAGCGTGGTCATTTTCCCCGAAGGGACCCGAAGTCGAAACGGGGAACCCAAAAAGTTTCATCGCAAAGGATTAATTACGCTGTTCGAAAATGCTCCCGATTCGTTCGTCCTGCCTGTAAGCATTAACAATTCCTGGAAATTACAAAGAAATGGCATGTTTCCAATTCCCATGTTTTGCCGACTCACCTTCGAGACACACCCACTTATTAAAGTTTCAGACTTTGAACCGGACGCGTTGGTCGACCTGGTGGAGAAAACCATTAAAAGTAAAATTGGTTAAAAGAGGCGCATTTGTGGATTTTTCAATTCTAGATAATGTGAGATATCCAGTTTTGGCA
>JABDKT010000238.1 GCA_013002065.1 Flavobacteriaceae bacterium | reverse complement strand
CGTCGGGATACATTGAACCCGCACCAATTAGGCCAAGCCCTCCTGAATTGCTTACGGCGCTTGCCAATCGCCAACCACTGTTCCAGATCATTCCGGCTTGAATGACGGGATACTTTATTCCGAAAAGTTCGGTGATTCTATTGTTCATTTTTATTTTTGGCTGGTGATGTCGTTTGTGATATCTACTAATTTCAACTCTTTATGATAGGCTTCAATTCTTGCATGAGCAGTTCCATCAACTAATAAGATAACTATCAACATAGCAATGGTTGTGATGCCAATTGCTCGCCAAGTGGGAGTATTGATAAATAGAATAAGTAAGGCTGCGATGATAATCAAACTTGGAATTACCTTAAATACAATGGAGTATTCCTTTAAAGTGCTTTCGGTACGTTCAATTTCGGACTGAACAAAGGCTGGAACATCAGCCTTAAATGCCTTTTCAAATTGGGTAATCCTTGATTTATTTGTGAAAAATAATCCTAGTCCAATTATCATAAGTAATGAACCTGCAACTAAGGTTGGAATGACGTATGCCTTTGCTAAATTCGTTTTTCCCAATTGCCAAAACCCAAGGGATGCGATTAAAAATAAAATCGCAAAAAAGATAAAGAAACGCGTTGAGAAAATTTCGGCTTTTGCCCAATCTGTGGCTAATTTTAAAATTTCCATGATCTAGTTTGGATTAATTAAACACAATGAGAGTTAACTAATTACTCCACTTCCCAATAACTCATCATCGTTGTACCAGGCAACAAATTGGCCTTCGGCTATTGCCGATTGTGGATTCTCAAAGATAACATAAAGTCCGGAATCCATTTTGTGTAAAGTGGCGTTTTCCAATGGCTGACGGTATCGAATTCGAGCTTGGACTTGCATTTTTTGATCGGGTCGCAAAGACAGATCTTCTCGTATCCAGTGTATTTCACTTTCTTTTACAAATAAGCCTCTGCGATACAATCCGGGATGTGCTTTCCCTTGCCCGGTATAAATTACATTTTCGTTCACGTCGGTGTCGATCACAAACAGTGGTTCTTTTGTTCCACCCACGGCTAAACCTTTCCGTTGTCCTTTGGTGAAGAAATGAGCTCCTTGATGTTTTCCAACGATCTCACCATCGGCAGCTTGGTATTCGTATTTTTTAGACAAGAATTGGAGTTCGTCCTTTTCCGAAGAAAAAGAAGGAACCGATTCTTCATAACCTTTATATTCCGAAGGAACTTCTACAATTACACCTTCCTTAGGCGCCAATTGCTGCTGAAGGAAATCGGGCAAGCGTACCTTTCCGATAAAACACAGACCTTGAGAGTCGCGCTTTTCAGCAGTAATCAAGTCCTGCTCGGCTGCAATTTTACGCACTTCGGGTTTCAATAATTCTCCCACAGGAAACAAGGTCTTGGCCAATTGTTCTTGTGACAACTGACATAAAAAATAGGACTGGTCTTTGTTGGGATCCTTTCCGGAAAGTAATTGATAAACAGTCTCTCCGTCCTTTTCGATCTCACCTTTACGGCAATAATGACCCGTAGCTACATAATCGGCACCCAAATCGAGGGCAATTTTCATAAAGACATCGAACTTAATTTCCCGATTGCAGAGTACATCGGGATTTGGAGTACGGCCCATTTCATATTCATGAAACATATAATCGACGATGCGTTCTTTGTATTGCTCACTAAGGTCAACGGTTTGGAACGGAATACCCAGTTTTTGAGCCACTAGCATGGCGTCGTTACTGTCTTCCAGCCAAGGGCACTCGTTAGAAATGGTCACAGAATCGTCGTGCCAATTCTTCATAAAGAGGCCAATCACTTCATAGCCTTGCTCTTTAAGAAGATAGGCTGCTACACTGGAGTCTACTCCTCCACTTAATCCTACAACAACTCTTTTCATCGCTTTCCTTAGTAGGTGCAAAGTTACAATAATTACAAAATTTTATAGTGAATTACATCAGGGAAAGAATTGTCCCTAATCGTTTCTCAATCTTGGTTTTGGATAGGTTTCTTCCAACTCCACCTTTCCGTTTTTGTAGTACTTCCAAAGTCCGTGTTTTTTACCGTTCAAGTACTGACCTTTAATGGTAACATTTCCGTTAGCATCGTAGTATTCGGCAGGACCGTGCAAATTGTCATTGACGTAAAGCAGCTTTTTCAATAACACTCCGTCGGGTGAATAATAATTATTCGGACCTTCTCGCTTGCCGTTTTTATAATTCAGTTCTTCGGTAAGTTGATTATTCAAATAGTAGGTTGACTTTTTGCCATCGAGTGCTCCCTTAGAATAGAACTCACGGGTCATTACGGTATTCGCCTTTTCGTGGTAATACACCCACTCTCCAATTCGCTCTTTCCCTTCCATTTTACCTTCACTCACTAATTTTCCCTTCTTGGTGTAATATTTTACTTCGGAAATATCATCGTTTTTGGAGAATTCTTTGACCACCATGGGTTGCGTTTTACAATCCTCACAATAGAATTTAAACGTGCCTACTTCTTTGCCATGGTTGAATTCCCCTTCGTAGCGCAGCTGATCACTCTTCGGAAATTTCTTTTTCCACACACCATGGCGTTTGCCATTTTCATCAAATTGGTTGAATTCCTGGGCGAATCCTGACAGCCCGAAGGACATTCCGAAGAAAATAAAAAGTATAACTTTCATGGAGAACATTGCTTTTGAAACTTAACGTTTTAAACGGTCAAGTATTTTATAACAAATTCAATACCAAATTGTCTAGCGCTTACCAGCTTTCTTTTGAGCCTCGGCCTGCTCCATCATCTCTGCCATTTTACGTTGGAAACGATTTTGTTTTTTAGGCCGTTTTTTATTGGCTTCAATTTTCGCATGGATCTTATCCTCATCGATGATAAACTTTTTAATCACCAACATGATTCCAATAGTAATTAGGTTGGAGGTAAGGTAATAAACCGACAGTCCACTCGCATAGTTGTTAAAGAACACCAACATAAACAGTGGTGATAAATACATCAAAAACTTCATGTTCGGCATCCCTGGTTGCTGTTGTTGCTGCATGGTTTGCCCGGTACTCATCATCATATAAATAAAGATGGCAATCGACGCTAAAATTGGGAATAAACTAACATGGTCTCCATAAAACGGGATATTGAAAGGTAATTCGGCAATGGTATCGTAACTCGCCAAGTCGTCTGCCCAGAGGAAACTCTTTTGCCTTAAATCGAATGCAGTTGGGAAAAAGGTAAACAAGGCATAGAAGACCGGAATCTGTAATAAAGCGGGTAAACATCCTTTCAGCGGACTTGCACCTGCGATATTTTGAAGTTTCATGGTCTCCTGCTGAATCTTCATTTTATTATCGCCATATTTCTTTTTGATGGCATCCATTTCCGGTTTTAGCACCTTCATCTTCGCCTGTGATACATATTGTTTGTATTGTACCGGTGATAATAGCAATTTGAATAAGATGGTCAAGACAATGATCGCAATACCCGCAGGGAACCACTCGCTTAACAGTCCGAAGACAGGAATAATCGCATACTTATTTATCATCCCGAAGATTCCCCAGCCCAACGGCATGGCTTCGTCTAAGTTGCGGTCGTATTTTTTAAAGATGTTGTAATCGGTAGGGCCGTAATACATATTCATATCGTAGGCCAAATCTCCACCTTTGGCTTCCAAAAGGATACGGGCTCCGTATTTCTTTGTGTAAACAGTATCGATGGTTTCGTCTTCTACCAGATCATCGGAAGTAAATTTCACCTCCTTAAATGGCGAGTCGGTAAGCAGCATTGAACTGAAAAAATGCTGACGGAAATTCATCCAATTTACGTCCACTTCGGTTTCTTCATCTTCGCCAGTGGGAGATAATTTACTATGGTCATCTCCATTTTCGTGCTCATAAGTGAGACGGGTATAGCGGTTTTCGTAGGTAATACTTTTGGCCTGTCGATAAACTTTGAAATCCCAATTTAGATGAATGGGTTGGGTTGTATTAAGTACTCCATCCAAGCCAACCGATTTTATGGAAAAATCCAACATATACTCTCCCGGCTTCAATTCGTAGCGATATTCCAGGTATTTATTTTCTGCGGTTTTAAGCTTCATGGAGAGTACTTTATTCTCTCCATTTTCAGAAAGCGAAGGCTCGAAAAATAAGTCTTGAGTATTTAATGTTCTATTTTCAGCAGTAAACTGAAGTCCGAAATCATTATTCCCGTCCTTTATTAGATATACAGGTTCTCCCTGGTATTGAGTTTGTGTCTTTAATTTGGCTTCGACTATGTATCCACCTTTGTTGCTCACCTTCAGCTCCAACACATCATTTTCGAGAACGGTTTGTCCTTCTTGGGCGGTGGGTAAAGTTCCTGAATAGGCGAAGGAACCCAGTCTATTTTTTAAATTTTCAATGGCCAATGAGTCTTCTGAATTGGCAGCGAATATTTCGGTGGGAGTTATTTCTTTTACTTCCGGGGTTTCTTCGGGAGTGGGTTGTTCTTCCACTACTTGTTCTTCTTTGGCTTTGGCTGCCTCAATTTCTTCGGGAGTTGGCTGATTGCTGTACATCATGTACAATAGGATACCTCCAATAAGCAGCATTCCTATTAATGAATTACGATCGAACCCTTTTTTTTGTTCCATATGTAAATCCGAGTGGTTTCGGAGTAATTTTTATAATTCGTCAAATATAAGGAGACCTGTCGATTTGGCCTTAAACCCTTACTTTATTTTTTCTTTTGAATAGCAACTATCCCGCCCAAAAAGAAATTGCGCCAAATTGTCTTATAGTTGCGCATATTTATGGGCAGCATTTACAAATCCGACGAATAATGGGTGCGGACTCGCAACGGTACTTTTGTATTCCGGATGATACTGAACCCCAACAAACCAGGGATGTTCTGGGATTTCCACAATTTCTACCAAGCCGGTTTCAGGATTAATTCCAGTCGCCTTTAAACCTGCCTTTTCCAAATCATCTCTGTAAGCGTCATTGTACTCATAACGGTGTCTGTGCCGTTCCTCAATATGTTCTTCCTCATAAATTCTACCAACTATACTATCTGCCACTAGATCACATTTCCAGGCTCCCAAACGCATAGTTCCTCCCATATCGGTGATATGTTTCTGTTCTTCCATTAAACTAATCACCGGATGAGGAGTGTTTTCGTCCATTTCGGTGCTATTAGCTCCTTTGAGGTTCAAGATATTTCTAGCATATTCGATCACTGCCATTTGCATTCCCAAACAAATTCCCAAAAACGGAAGATTGTGTTCTCTGGCATAACGCACGGCTTCGATTTTACCCTCGATGCCTCGCTCACCAAATCCCGGTGCCACGAGTATCCCGTGTAGTCCTTTTAGTTCTTCGGAAACATTAGAGGCCTCCAAATGTTCCGAATGAATGGACTTTACGTTCACCTTTACCTCGTTGACTGCTCCGGCGTGTATAAAAGATTCCAAAATTGACTTATAGCTATCCTGAAGTTCTACGTATTTGCCTATGAGTCCAATGTTGACGGTCCCCTTCGGATTTTTATGACGGTCCAGGAATTGGTTCCATCCATCAAGGTTAGGTTCGGCAGCATC
Organism: Flavobacteriaceae bacterium; assembly: GCA_013002065.1. Lineage (GTDB taxonomy): Bacteria > Bacteroidota > Bacteroidia > Flavobacteriales > Flavobacteriaceae > Aureisphaera. The sequence goes on along the minus strand of JABDKT010000238.1, from coordinate 2,641 downwards.
GTTGAGATCTAATTTTTTAAGTGCAACGGTGTCTAAGCCCTCGTCTAGCATCATATTGGGAACATCGTAAATGGTTGAGGCATCGATCGATTGAATTACCGCTTCTTTCTCCACATTACAGAACAAGGCCAATTTGTGCTTTAAGTCGTCCGAAAGTTCGTGTTCGGTTCTACAAACGAGAATATCGGCTTGAATTCCACTCTCCATTAAGGTTTTTACAGAATGCTGAGTAGGTTTTGTTTTTAGCTCACCTGCCGCCGAAAGATATGGGATAAGCGTTAAATGTATCACCAAACTGTTGTGTTCTCCCAGTTCCCATTTTAACTGTCGGACAGATTCAATGTACGGTAAGGACTCAATATCCCCTACGGTTCCTCCTATTTCAGTAATCACAATATCATAGTCGCCACTATTGCCTAATATCTGAATACGTTCTTTAATTTCATTGGTGATGTGCGGAATTACCTGAACGGTTTTGCCGAGAAATTCTCCTCTTCGTTCCTTTTCGATAACACTTTGATAGATTCTACCGGTAGTAACATTGTTCGCTTGAGAAGTAGGTACATTTAAAAAGCGCTCGTAATGACCAAGGTCTAGATCGGTTTCTGCACCGTCATCGGTTACATAGCACTCCCCGTGTTCGTACGGATTCAAAGTTCCCGGATCCACGTTGATATAAGGGTCGAGCTTCTGAATCGTAACGCGATAGCCTCTCGCCTGAAGTAATTTGGCCAGTGACGCTGCAATAATTCCTTTTCCTAGTGATGATGAAACCCCGCCCGTAACGAAGATATACTTTGTAGTGCTCATAAAATGTGTAGCATTGTTAGTACCTATACGGGGTTCAAAGATACGGTTTTCTATTGGAGAGGGCTAATTAATTTTTAATTCTCAACTAATTCATATTAAAAATAGAATGCAGTATATTTATGCTCCTCTGAAAAAAGTTATGAAAATTACCTATTTACTTATTTTTCTTTTTTGCGGAATTCTTAGCTACTCCCAAAACCCCAGGGACGCCACGCTTTTCGAAGAAATCCCAGAACCTCCAAAGAATTATTCCGGCGGAAATGTAATTGCTCGAATGGTTGAAGGCCTCGGGTTCCGATATCATTGGGCGAGCAAAGATTTAACCACAACCGATTTAAATTATAAGCCTTCCGAAGATGCTAGGTCGAGTAAAGAAACTTTAGTTCATATTTACGGCCTTTCCAAAACCATTCTTAACGCTTCTCTCAATTTACCCAATGTGACCGGAGAGGATGCCTCTAAGTATTCCTATGAAAAGTTGAGGAGCAAAACACTTTATAATTTAAAAGAAGCCAGTGAAAACTTTCGGGGACGTTATATGTATGATATTGCAAAGCTGAAAGTAATTTTCAAGCGCGATGGAAATACAAGTGAATACCCTTTTTGGAATATGATCAATGGGCCAATTTCGGATGCTATTTACCATACCGGACAACTCGTTTCTTTCCGTAGAAGTTCCGGTAATCCCATCGATCCAAATATTAGTCAATTTATGGGTAAGAAACGGAACTAGGGATTATTGACTACCGTTCAATTATCAAGGGACGAATGAGGTCCTCTAATCCGTTGATTTTTATTTCGTGCATTTCGCGCATGAGTCGGCCCAATTTCCCGTTCGGAAATCCTTTTTGCTGAAACCAGCCGTAATAGAACTCTGGGATGTTGACTAGAAATTGGTCCTTATACTTTCCGAAAGGCATTTTATAGTTTGCCAATTCGATCAAATGTTGCTTGTCGAAATTATTTCCAGGGGTCATATTCGGCCAATTGTTCTGAAATATATTCTCGCCATCGAAATTCTTCCAACTTAATATTAGAATGATCGCTGTCACTGTCGAAGCGTTCTTGCATGGCCCTCCGTTCATCCTCCATTTTGTGGTAGAGCTTACCCGCAATTTCTTTGAAGTTTTCATCCTTTGGAATATCACTCAATAGAAGTCTTAGTTTGCGAGCGTGTAGTTCGGAAATATCAAAATGAGCTTGCTCGTGCTTCAAAATATATTCGTTGACTCGTTCAGGACGGTACCACGAAAGTTGGGGGTAAAAGTTGCAGTTCACGCTATAGTTCACGTAGTCTTTTCCGTTTTTTACCGTATATGAAAATGAAAACGATACACCCGAATTGGTGCTGGCGACGTATTCTTCGGCTCCATTGGGAGTCCCTTTAAAATCGGACCAGGTCAATCGTCTGTCCTCTTGCCAACGTATTTTTTCCTCTTCTACTTCCGAAGGAAAAATGAAAAATAATAATAAAGCTGCAGTTATTAGTTTCATTAAAATAGTAACGGAGAAATTCTCGATTTATTGATTGAAAATCACGCTCCTATTGACTCCAGTTGTAGGTGATGATTTTTTCTATGTCGGGATGTAGGCTATAAATCACCGGACAAGTATTCCCCGTGTTCTCTAGAATCTTTCTGTGTTTTTCACTTACCGATGCAGGCAAAGCAATATTGACCTCAATTTTAGCAATCCGACGCGGATTCGAAGTCATGGTTTTAGTTACCTCTGCCACTGCGCCTGAAATATCTACTTCCAAATTTCTGGCTTTTATTCCCATGACCGTGAGCATACAATTCGCCAAACCTGTTGCTACGGTATCCGTGGGAGA
>JABDKT010000211.1 GCA_013002065.1 Flavobacteriaceae bacterium | reverse complement strand
ATACTTGATACTTTGATCAAACATCTCTGTATCGAGTTCCATAATAAGGTCGTATCCATTCCGAAGAAATAACCGAGTATATTCGCCTCCATCATAAAATCGGTAAATACCCGGAGTAACTTTTAGGGTATCCGAGAATGTTCCATCTGCATTCACTTTTATGGTCTTCGAAAATCCCTTGGTGGATATTACAATTGAATCACTATTCTGGTTCGTTATAGTTCCTGAAAATGAAACATAATCTTTCGGAGCCTTTTCTCCACAGGATAATATAGACAAGGAAAGTGCCAGTAATAAAAGCTTTTTCATGGTTGTTAAATTATAAGTTTTGCTAAAATAATAGAATAAACGGGACTTAATAAAAAATACACTAAACCTTAACAGGAAATTGGTATTTTTGCGTCAAACAACAAAACCAATGCGTCCATACCATTATATAAGTACAGAGGTGCTTTCGTTGCCAAAAATCATGGAAGTTACCAGCAACCATGCGCAATTGGCACTTTCGGAAGAAGCCGTACTAAATATAAAAAAGTCACATCAATACCTTCATAAGAAACTTAAGGAAGAAGACAAGCCTATTTATGGAATTAATACTGGTTTTGGCTCTCTGTATAATGTGAAAATATCCAATGATAATTTGTCCAAATTACAGGAGAATCTAGTGATGTCTCATGCCTGCGGTACCGGCGAATTAGTACCTCATGCAATTGTAAGACTTATGCTGCTCTTAAAAATTCAGTCATTGAGTTATGGATATAGTGGCGTTCAATTGGAAACAGTAGAACGTCTCATAGAATTCTATAATCATGATATTTTACCTGTTATATATACACAGGGAAGTTTAGGAGCCTCGGGTGATTTAGCTCCTTTGGCACATATGTCTTTGCCCTTATTGGGAAAAGGTGAAGTTCATTACGAGGGCAAAATAATGGAAGCGTCGGAGCTGTTAAAAGAAAAAGGTTGGAAGCCCATTATTTTACAGGCAAAAGAAGGCTTGGCTTTACTAAATGGCACACAGTTTATGAGTGCTTATGGAGTTTATTGTCTTTTGAAGAGCCATAAACTGTCCTATTTGGCCGATTTAATAGCCGCTAGTGCAGTCGATGCCTTTGACTGTAATATGAGTCCGTTTCATGAATTAGTTCACCTTGTGAGGCCCCATAGAGGACAGGTTAAGACCGCAGAAAGAATCTTGGAGTTCTTGGAAGATAGTGAAATAGGTGAATCGGAAAATAAAAAAGTGCAGGATCCTTATTCGTTTAGATGCATTCCACAAGTGCATGGAGCTACAAAGGACACCATTCATTTTGCTTCAAAAACCTTTAAAACTGAAATTAATTCGGTAACGGATAATCCCAATATTTTTATGGAAGCCGATATGATCATTTCCGGAGGAAATTTTCACGGGCAACCACTTGCTTTGGCACTAGATTACTTGGGTATTGCAATGTCTGAGTTGGGTAATATTTCTGAAAGGAGAACTTTTCAATTAGTTTCTGGTTTGAGAGAATTACCGCAATTTCTCGTTAACAATCCCGGTTTAAACAGCGGGTTCATGATTCCGCAATACACAGCGGCGAGTATTGTGAGTAGTAATAAACAACTCGCTACTCCGGCTTCGGTAGATTCTATTGTGTCATCCAATGGCCAGGAAGATCATGTAAGTATGGGAGCCAATGCAGCTACACAGTGCCTTCGCATAGTCGATAATGTGGAAACGATATTAGCTATTGAGTTGATGAATGTCTCTCAGGCACTTCACTTCCGAGAACCAAAAAAATCTTCACCTTTGGTCGAAAGTTTTATGCAAGGATTTAGAGAGAATGTTTCTTTTGTTGATGAAGATCGATTGTTGGCAGACGATATTCATGCCGCGGTTGCATATATTCAAAGTTTTTCAATAGAAAGTGATATCTTGTTCGAATAAAATGAAAAAACGAATTGTTTTCTGTTTACTGTTATTAGTAGGTTTTGCTGAAATGAATTCGCAGGACTATTCGCCATTGCTCAGCGACTTCAATGAATGGCAATTAACCACCTGTTATTTTGGATGCATCACAGATGTCTATTATACCAATGGAGATACTATTGTAGATAGTAAACAGTATAAGGTTTTGGATGGCTTTCATTACATTTCTCGCACCTTTTTACTGAGAGAGGAAGTTTCGAATAAACAAGTTTACTTGACCAGAGTTATTGATGAAAATTCGTGGGAGGAGTTTCTCTTGTACGATTTCTCGCTAGAGGTAGGGGATTCGATAGAAATGATGAATCCAATTACTCCTTTTCCTGCTAATGGAGGATATTTTACGGTTGATTCGATTATTTCGAGAGAACTGAACGACGGTAATGAATACGATCATTTTTACTTTTCTCCATCTCCATCGAACCAAACTAGCACAAATAACGCTAAGTGGATTGAAGGTATTGGCTCTATGTCTATTATAAATGCCCCGGGTGGAGATCCCGATATTAATGGCGCCGGACATTTAAGTTGCTATTTTAAAGATGGCGTGTCTGTTTACAGTAATCTCGACTCCATTTCGAGTTGTGAAGCATTCTTAGACATACCAAAGCTTTACAAACCTAAACTCGAGTTAAAGGCGGTTTATAATGCTGCACAAAATGAATTATTAATTCGTTCCAGTACGAAGTTGAAGTTCATCGACCTTTACGATATCCGAGGGCGAAGAGTAAAATCCCAAGCAAATTTTAATTCGACATTCGTCGGAATTGATACGTCTTCCTTGCAACAAGGCAATTATATCTTAGTAGCATACGACCGAGAACTTCGGAAAAGAACTATGCAAATCTTGATTAACTAATAAGATTTACTTGAGCTGTGCGATAATAGATTCTATCCAAACCGTCGCATTTTCTAAATCTCTAAAAACTTCCACGGGTTTTTTAAGAAATAGCTTCTCAATTTGCGTATTACTCATCATCAATTCTTCCTGAGCTACGACCGCGAATCCCACTAAATTCTCAATTTTCGAGGTTTCGATATAGGTTTTTGGATCTACAGCATAAGAATTTATCCTATTTGTGATATATCCAAATGGTCTGTCGGAGTAGAAGCATTCAGACAACTTTACCAACTCCATATTGTGCTCAATGGTAACGGTCTCACCTTCGTTTATTTCTGAAACGAGGTAATTTTCATACAATAATACAGTTCCAAAGGGAAAGACAATAGTTTGGGGATTCTGGTTGTTTGGTTCCGTCCTTTTCATAAATCAATCCAATTTTAAGGGCGCAAAAGTACAATTTATTTGCTACAATTCACACAAGTTATAGCTTGCGGAAGTAAAAAGATTCTGCCAAGAGGAATGGGTTGTTTGCAGCGTATGCAAATACCAAAATCGGTGTCACTCAAACGACCCAGAGCTACCTGCAAATTGTTCAATTTTATTTCCGCTTTGTTGAGGGCGGCCTCGTTCACCGATTTGTTATTAATGGCGTCCATTCTAGAAACACGCCCTATGGCATTTTCGGGAGCTATGGGTTTTGTGAGTTCTTTATATTTCTCGACTAACTCTTGCGTTAAGAGAATTTCTTCCTCTATCCGCGATTTTATTTTGTCCT
>JABDKT010000099.1 GCA_013002065.1 Flavobacteriaceae bacterium | reverse complement strand
TACGTCACTTTTACGCAATCTTCCGTCATTTCCGGTGGCGGGTATTCGGGCTAATTCTTCAAAACTTATATGATGTTCTTTTGCAATCGCTATTATTAATGGCGAATAGAACGTGTTATTGTTCTGTTGTGCCGCAACCCGCTTTTTTTGAGAGAGAACTGCTTTTTCTTTCTTTTTAGTTGACTTCTGTTTAGGGCTCGAAGTATCTTTTGATTTTTCTTTTTTCTTTGAAGGCGAGCCTATACCATCGGTCTTTATAACTGCAATGGTCTCACCGATTTTAATGACTGCATTTGGCTCGTATAGAATTTCTTCGATCACCCCGGTAACCGATGAGGGAACTTCAGAGTCTACTTTATCTGTGGCAACTTCTAAGAGCATTTCATCTTGTTCAATAGAATCACCAACATTTTTAAACCATTTAATAATGGCGGCTTCATTGATGCTTTCACCCAGTTTGGGCATTTTAAATTCTATACTCGACATATTAATGTTTCATAAAATCACGTAAAGTTGCATAGGTATTTTCTTGAATCGTTCTATCTTTAGGAACCTTTCTAAGAGGTTCAACTTCTCTTAATGTGCTATGACATTCTCGTGGTAATTGTTGATATAAGCGCGTGCCTTTCGTTTTCCAGGCGATCATTTCATCGGTTACTTGTTTGATTACTTTGGCAGGATTCCCTACCACTAAACTTCGCTTGGGAATTCTCGTTTCTGCTTTTACAAAGGCCATAGCCCCCACGATACTCTCATCACCGATATCTGCATCATCCATAATAACGCTATTCATTCCAACAAGTACATTGCAACCTATATTGGCACCATGAATGATTGCTCCATGACCGATATGTGCACTTTCTTTTAAAGTGATCGACTTACCCGGAAACATATGAACAGTACAATTTTCCTGAACATTTACCCCATCTTCTAAGATAATTTGCCCCCAGTCACCGCGTATTGCCGCTCCGGGGCCGATATAACAGTTTTTTCCAATGATCACATTGCCTGTCACTGTTGCTAAAGGATGGACAAAACTGCTCTGATTAACGACGGGTATGTATCCTTGGAATTCGTAAATCATTTATTTAAATCGTTTCAATGTTTCTTTGGTAAACTCACTCAATACCAGTCGACCACTAATTTCGGCGCGCTCAGCCAAAAACTGATCCCAGTCTTCGGTTCCATTCCAGAACATCTCCTTCATTTCTTTCATCGCAACAGGATTATACTTGCATAAGTTTTCAGCAAAGGCCTTTACCGCTTCATCTAATTCTTCTGTCGACTCATATACCTGAGCAAACAGACCTTTTTGTTTCGCCCATTCTGCGGGATAAAATGAATTGGCATCAATGGCTATTTGTGACATTCCACTTAAGCCTATCTTCCGCTCAACGGCAGGACCCACTACAAAAGGCCCAATACCAACATTTAGTTCACTTAGTTTAATCGCGGCGAATTTGGAAGCCATACAATAATCGGTCGCAGATGCTAAGCCAACACCACCACCAACGGTTTTTCCCTGAACGCGGCCAACGACGAACTTAGGGCACTTTCGTAAGGCATTAATTACATTGGCGAACCCCATAAAGAATTCCCTACCAGTTTCGGCATCGTTAATTGTGATCAATTCTTCAAAACTCGCTCCGGCACAGAACGTTCGATCACCACCACTTTTTAGTACAATAACTTTTATCTCTTTATTATTTCCGGCCGCGGTTATTGTTTGTGTTAGTTCTGCCAACAGATTTCCGGGCAGCGAATTATGTGCAGGATGAAAAAATTCAATGGTTCCTACTCCATTCTCTATATCTACTTTTACATAAGGGTCATTCATATTTTTATAGTGTCATTCCCGCTTTTCGTCTTCGCTCAAGATAAACTTTGGCAGGAATCTATTTTTTAAATTCTTACTATTTAGTGGATTCCGCATCTAGTGCGGAATGACAAACTATATCAATCCAAATTGTTTGAAATGGTGATTTAAGTGTTTTCTTTCAAGTAAATACCATTCGTACTTATTTAATTCTCCGAATACTACATTTTTCGTTTTTGCCTCAGGGTTTTCTATAAAGTAATTCAAATAGGCTTCACGTGCTTGCTTAAAATGAACGATAGCATCTTCTAAACTGTCATATTTCAACTCATCAATTTTAGATTCCTTGGCTAAAGGAAACATATGTTCTTGAGGCATTTCACGATAATTATATAGCGTATTTTTTACTTTTTCCAGAATTTTATCTGGTGTGGTAACCTCAAAATCCTGTAATTCTCCAGATGCAATCCGATAGGTATATTCTAAATGTTCGATCATCTGTTGAGCAGATAGTTTTCCCCATTTCGGTTTTGTATCTTCTTTGAGCTTGCGTAAACATTCTTGAATTCTATCTCCTGTCATTTCAATGAAGGTTTCCTGCTTTTTTTGTACCATGGTCAATACCGTTGCAACAGCGACAAGTTCATCTTCGGCATCAAAAATTTCGGCAAACCATTTTACAATGCCACTAGGGTGTTCGGCTGAGGCGACATCTCGATCTATTTTTTGTTTGCAGGTAAGCCGCGCGTAAATGGTATCATTATGGTATAATGGGCGTAAGAAACGACACTCCTCAAGGCCATAATTTGCAGAAACCGGCCCTTTATTTGGATACACAAACAGCCCTGCTGCTTCTGATATGATGAAATATCCATGTGCTGTTCTTTTTTTGAAAATACTTCCTTCTAGCGAAGTGATGTCGGTATGTGCGTAAAAATGATCCCAGGTAACATTAGCGAAATTGATTATATCAGTATCTGTAATCGTACGCTTATGTGTTTTCATTGACATGCCCGGCTGGATGTCTTCCCAATGATATTTAAACGGATGTTGTTCTGCTTCGGTATACTTTGCATTTGGCTGATAAATGCCTGTGATTTCTGTGAGGGTTGTAGGTGTTCCTTGAACCGCTGTGCGCTGTAAATAATGTTTTATACCGCGCATGCCGCCCATTTCTTCACCGCCACCGGCACGACCCGGACCCCCATGAACCAATGATGGTAATGGCGAGCCATGACCTGTACTTTCTTTCGCCATTTCGCGATTGATGACCAATATACGTCCGTGATGACTTGCTGCATTCACTACATATTCTTTGGCGATGGCATCATCAAAAGTGGCAATTGAAGAAACCAAAGAGCCTTTACCCATTTGGGCTAATTGTACCGCCTCCTCTAAATTTTTATAGGGCATCAAGGTACTTACCGGGCCAAAAGCTTCTCGTTCATGAATTGCTGAACCGTTAATCGGATGATCTGCACGAAGCAGAATTGGGCTTATAAAAGCTCCTTTTTTGGGGTCTGCACCTATCGTTTCTATTTTATCTAAGCTGCCGTAAACGATCTTCGCTTCTTTCGCAATATCGTTTACTGATTTTTTTACTTCTTCTACTTGCTGTTTACTGATAAGAGAGCCCATTCTTACTTCCTTCAATTTGGGGTCTCCAATAGTCACTTTATCCAACGCTTTTCCTAATGAAATTTGTACATCTTCAATGAATTTTTCAGGAACAATAATGCGTCGAATTGCTGTACATTTTTGTCCGCATTTCACGGTCATTTCCTTTCGAACCTCTTTAATAAATAAGTCAAATTCGGGTGTTCCGGGAGCAGCGTCCTCTCCCAAGATTGAAGCATTCAGTGAGTCAGCTTCCATGGTAAAGGGTAAGGCTTCCTCTATGATTCTAGGATGTGCTTTTAATAATTTCCCGGTAGCCGCAGAACCTGTAAACGTCACGACATCTTGAGATTGAACGGTATCTAAAATGGTCTTTACGGTTCCGTTAATAATTTGAAGTGCACCTTCGGGTAAAATTCCGGAATTGATGATTTCTTTAGCTACCAGTTCTGCCAAATAAGATGATGATGGTGCAGGTAATACAACGGCTGGCACTCCGGCCATCCAGTTTACTGCGCATTTCTCCAACATTCCCCAGACAGGAAAATTAAAGGCATTGATATGTACGGCGACCCCTTTTTTTGGAACCATAATATGGTGTGCCATAAATCGTCCTCCACGTGATAGATC
>JABDKT010000201.1 GCA_013002065.1 Flavobacteriaceae bacterium | reverse complement strand
CTAACGATGATAGTGTTTCGTTTACTGCTGAAATGTTCCCTTCCGTAGAAATCATTCGGAATCATTCGAATAGAGGCTATGCCGGTGGATACAACGAGACACTGAAAGATCTTTCCGAAGAAATATGGGTACTCCTCAATAATGATGTCGAGGTAAGTCCCGGCTGGTTGGATCCCATACTAGACGAATTCGCAAAGGACCCAAAATTGGTTGCTGCCCAACCCAAGATATTAGATTACAAAAACAAAGATTGTTTTGAATATGCAGGTGCTGCAGGTGGTTTTATCGATTCTTTCGGATATCCATTCTGTAGAGGGCGTATCTTCGATTATTTAGAAAAAGATGAAGGGCAATATAACGATACAGTTCCTATTTTCTGGGCAACTGGAGCGTGTTTGTTTGTGAGGAAAGTCGCATTTGAAGAAGTTGACGGATTCGATGAAGACTTTTTTGCCCATCAGGAAGAAATAGATCTTTGTTGGCGACTGCAGTCGAAAGGTGGACAGATTAAATACTTCGGAAATTCGACTGTCTACCATTTAGGAGGTGGAACCTTGGATGCTGCCCATCCGAAGAAAACATTTTACAATTTCAGAAACACATTATTAGCTTTGGTGAAGAATGTTTCAGGGTTAAAAGTTTGGTGGATTATTTTTCTACGATTGTGGTTGGATGGAGCAGCAGCTTTCTTATTTCTACTAAAGGGAAAGCCAAAACATTTTTGGGCAGTTTTTAGAGCCCACCTCAGCTTCTATGGCTTGTCGGGAAAGTTCCTGAAGAAACGAAAACAATGGGCGTCTCGAATAAAATACTCGAAAATTAAATCGGTGGTATGGAAATACTTTATTCTAAAAAAACGTAACTTTATCGAACTGTAATAAATTTTACTTAAAAAATTGTTAAGTGGGCGCAAGCTGCTTACCGAATTTTTAATTTTGACCAACCTAATAAAATTAAGTACACCATGAAAAAGCTTTTAATATTTGTCGTTTCAGCAGGATTGATGATGACCTCCTGTGTATCGAAAAAACAATATGCCGAACTAGAGGCAAAACAAAAGAAAACACAAGATATGCTTAACACCGCAACTGTTAAGCTAAATAGTTGTTTAGCCGACAAAGCGGCAGCCGATGCCCGTGTTGTTTCACTTGAAGAACGCATCGCGGAGCTCAATAAAGATAAAAATGAATTGATCCAGAGCTCCAAGGAATTAACCATTTTAACTCAGCAAGGAGCCACCAATCTTGAAAAATCTCTTGAAAGTTTAAAGGAGAAAGACTTAAAGATAAGTCGTTTGCAAGACGCCTTAAACAAAAAGGACAGTGTTACCCTGGCACTGGTTACCAGTTTGAAAAAGGAAGTTGGCTTGGATGATGAGGACATTGAAATCAATGTTGAAAAAGGAGTTGTATTTATATCGCTAAGTGATAAAGTACTTTTTAGAAGTGGTAGTTACGATCTATCAACTAGAGCTAATGAAATTCTTGGCAAGGTAGCTACAGTAATCAACAGCAAGCCCGATTTTGAAGCATTGGTAGAAGGACATACAGACAATGTACCCTACGCTAGTGGAGTGCTATTAGACAACTGGGATTTAAGTGCGAAACGATCGACAGCTGTAGTTCGAAAACTAATGGAATTAGGTGCGAATCCGGCGCAGCTTATAGCAGCAGGGCGTAGTGAATATGTGCCATTGGTACCAAACGATACTGCCGAAAACAGATCGACGAATCGAAGAACCAAGATTTATATCTTACCTAAGATCGATCAATTCTATACCATGATTGAAGAAGAATTAGAGACCTTATCGACTGAAGGCGGAGGAAACTAATTGAGAAAAAATATACTGTAAAAACCCGGCCTTTTGGTCGGGTTTTTTTATAGTATTCAATAATTAATTCGTTTAGTTCCATGCAAGAAGAATTAATTATTGAATACCTGAAAAATCTATTTATTAGTCTATTCGTCTCCCATTAAGGTAATGACACTCACACGCACCGGACTCTCCCCTCCCTGGTAATCTAAAATAGAGCTATACTTTTCTCGTTTCACTTTATCCTTTAAAAACAAGGATGTGGGATCATTAAATGCTTTACCAAGGTCCTGATCTGTTAAAATTTTAAATAAGGTTTCGTCTGTTATGGTTTTGTAATCAAAGAATTCATTAAGCGCGGCCTCTTTCATATCTACAACGGGCTTTGCTTCCTCGAAACTAATTCTGTCCCCAATACTATCGAAATATAATTCCAACTCCAACCACAGCATACGAGAAAATTCCTCTAGGAAAGACGTGATAATCCCATCATCATTGCTTAGAATGAAAACTAACCTATTTTCAGTCATCAAGTATCCATAAATTTGGAACAAATCCCTCTCCACGCCCATGTTTAAAGCACAAGCCAGCATCATCATTCTTTTATCAGTCGGTACCTTAAGCCTCCATTTCCTTTTGATAAGCAGCAGAATCTGGAATTCGGGACGTTCCCAATTAGCAGTTGGTTCATCACCCGAATCTATGATAATATCTACTTCATCCATTTTTTATCAACTAATTCTAATTACTCAAGGTTTGGTTGTGTTTTTTAAATTCCCGGCGGATACCTTGTATTAGTTCTCCCTTTCTAACAATATCATCTCCCCTGCTGATGGCGGCCGAGGCACAATATCTCAATACATTAATTATAGATCCTCCCGACAATTCGTAATTTTCAGCAATGGACCGTACATCGATATCTTCGGATAACCGGCAAGTATTTGAAAATGCATTTTGCCAAAGTTGATACCTAGCCTCCGAGCCCGGCATCTTAAAATGTATTATCGACTGGAATCTACGAGTGAAAGCCTCGTCCATATTCGCTTTCAAATTGGAAGCCAGGATCACGACCCCGGGAAAATCCTCGATTCGCTGGAGCAAGTAGGACGTTTGTTGATTCGCATACCGATCGTTGGACGAATTCGCTGCGGTTCTCTTTCCGAAGAGAGCATCGGCCTCGTCAAAAAATAAGATCCACTTACGATGTTGAGCAATATCAAAGACTTTGGCTAGATTCTTTTCTGTTTCACCAATGTATTTGGATACGATCATAGAAAGATCCACTTTATAAACATCCCGTTGTGAGGCTTTACCCAATAAAGTCGCAGTGAGTGTTTTACCCGTACCTGGTGGTCCGTAAAATAATGCTCGGTATCCAGGTTTTAGCATACGATTCAAACCCCAATCGTCCATGATGGTTTCACCATGTACTAACCACGTATTTATTTCCTGTACCTGTTCCATGATCATTTCGTTAATTACGAGATCTTTCCATTCAAGCTTTGTGCTTATTTTTTGTGCCGGAAAAGCAATGGTTTGTTCTAACTTTGGCATCACACCCGTCAGAAAATACTCTAGCCATCGCTCGCTAAGAGAAAGAATTCCGTTCATATTCGGGATATGTTTCTCAGTATCACTCAAAAAAAGAACCCGCTTCCGGCTAAG
>JABDKT010000191.1 GCA_013002065.1 Flavobacteriaceae bacterium | reverse complement strand
CTACTGCTCTACCCCGCGATGTATGTTTAAATGACGGTTTTAAGACGTCTTTATTTGTTTAATTTCTTACCCAGTCCAGTAGGTACCCTGTCCTGAGCCTGTCGAAGGATACTGCTCTACCCCGCTATGTGGACGGCAAAGATACGAAGTCTTTTAAACTTCGCAACACCTATTTTTAAAAATATTTGAGAGTTTATCCGCGAGCAATCCAATCCATAGCATTCATCCTACCAACCGAATCGAAATTTTTGATTTCTACTCCAGATACATAAGAAACAACAGTACACAAACGATGAATCCATTTTCGATCGGTCACCAAGGCAATTTTATGTATTCTTCTGGCATGTTGTATTGGAATAAGACAGGCGATACATAAAGCGAAAAATGTGAGACGCTCCAAACCACAGTCCTCTACATATAATTGGATCGTTCCCTCTTTCTTGATCCGCTCCACGATCTGTCGCTTTACATCACGAACCGTAGGAACGTCCAACACTCCCTCGATGATATAACCAACAGTGTCCTGCGCAAACTTGAAATCGGATGTCATACTATTTGAGGACTTCATAACGGCGCTAATGTAGTGTAATTAATAATTTGTACATAATTTCCTACACGCTTTATGTCGAAATTATAATCCGTTTATCGAAAAGGTTTTCGTTCTAGGCACAATGGGCTTTTCTAGTCGGCCAAATTAATCCAATCTAAGGCTTTTTGACGCTTACAAGTAGTGAATTTTCTAAGTTTTGCACTAATTAAAATACTGTTTAAATAAGCCAAACAATGAATCCATTTTCGATCGGTAACCAATGCGATTTTACTGAATTTACCACGATGTTTGAAAGGAAATATAAAAGTGTTGAATATGGAAGCTACCCTGAAACGATAAATTCCGGAGTCTTCTAAATAAATCTTGATCTTATCGAATTCTTTAAACTTCTTTAATAATTCGGCCTCTAACAACTCAATCGCCTCTCGATCGTAGTCACCCTCTATCATATACCCAACGGCATCGTTAGCAAAGCTGAAATTTAATAACAATGAAAAATAATTTAGGTTTGTCGAAATAAAGGTATAGAAAAATCACCTACTGTTCAATACTTCGAACGGTAAAACCTACAAGTTCTTGAGCTTCGAAGTTGGTCGACACCTCAATAGGATTGCAACATACTTCACAGTCTTCTACATAAACAGAACTTTCCGAAGGATCCAATAACATAGAAATCTCTTCCCAACAATACGGACATTGAAAAAAATGTTCCAACATAATAATCTATTTTGAAGCTTCCAAAGACTCGGTGAGCTCCTCCCACTGCTCCATCAACGATTCCAAATCTTTCTTTTTCTGCTGATACTCATCAAAGAAATTGGGCGCGCTAATGGTCTCTTCATAATTAATCGACAACTCCACATCGATCTCCTTGATTTCTTTTTCGAGTTTGCCAATTTTCGACTCTACTTTACTTAGCTTGTTGTGAAGCGATTTGAACTTCTTCTGCTGTTCATAGTCCTGTTTTCCTCCCGATTTCTCTTTTTTCTCTTCGGAAACAGCCACGGATCGTTTCTCTGCCTCACGTAAATTCTGAAGGTTACGCTCTTGCAGGAAATAATCGATATCTCCTAGGTATTCCTTAATCTTTCTATCCTTGAATTCGTACACCTTATTCGACAAGCCCTGCAGAAAATCTCTATCGTGAGAAACCAAAATTAAGGTTCCTTCAAACCCTTTTAAAGCCTCCTTTAAAACATTCTTTGATTTTATGTCCAAATGATTGGTAGGCTCATCCATCACCAACACATTGAAAGGTTGTAGTAACAATTTTGCCAAAGCCAATCTATTTCGTTCTCCTCCCGAAAGGACCCGAACATATTTATCAACCTCTTCACCTCGAAACAAGAAAGCACCCAAAATATCCCGGACTCTGGGCCGTGTCTTTTCATCGGCAGCATCCAGCATGGTATCCTCTACGGTTTTACTTCCGTCGAGATAATCGGCTTGATTTTGAGCAAAATATCCAATCTGAACATTGTGACCCAACTGCATAGAACCAGTATGTTCTATTTCTCCCACAATCATCTTTGCCAAGGTAGATTTACCCTGCCCGTTTTGCCCCACAAATGAAATCTTACTGTCACGCTCCACCAACAAATCGATGTTGTTTAAAACCTGCTTGTCTCCGTAATGCTTGGACGCATTTTCGGCCGTGATCACCACTTTTCCGGGAGTGATCGAAACCGGAAACTTTAACTTCATCACTGCGTTATCGTCTTCGTCCACTTCTATGCGATCGATCTTATCCAGCTTTTTGATAAGCGATTGCGCCATGGAAGCCTTGGTGGCTTTAGCTCTAAACTTTTCAATGAGTTTTTCGGTATGCTCTATCTGCTTCTGCTGATTCTTCTGAGCCGCCAATTGCTGCTCTCTTAATTCGTTCCGAAGTTTTAGATAGGTTGAGTAGGGTTTAGGATAATCGTAAATCTTCCCGAGTGAAATTTCTATGGTTCGATTGGTCACATTGTCCAAAAACATCTTATCGTGCGACACCAAGACCACGGCACCGGGATAGGACTTTAGAAATTCCTCCAACCACAGTATGGATTCGATATCCAAGTGATTGGTAGGCTCATCGAGAAGTAAAATATCATTGTTCTGTAAAAGTAACTTTGCCAGTTCGATTCGCATGCGCCATCCACCGGAAAAAGTCTCGGTTACCTTATTGAATTCCTCGCGCTCAAATCCGAGTCCCTGAAGTATGCGCTCTGTTTCCCCTTGGTAGTTATAACCTCCAAGTATTTCGTATTGATGTTGAAATTCATTCAAATCCACCATCAATTGATGATAGCCCTCACTTTCGTAATCGGTTCTTTCGGCTAACTCGACATTAATTTTTTCTAACTGCTTTTCGAGTTGCTTAATTTCAGTAAAGGCTTCATAAGCCTCCTCTAAAACGGTTCGCCCCTTAGAAAAATCGATATCCTGTTTTAAAAACCCAATCGATATCTCCTTGTCGGTGGCAATAGAACCCTCGTCGTATTCCTGTTCCCCGGAAATAATGCGAAGTAAGGTTGATTTTCCGGCGCCATTCTTACCCACCAATCCTA